>JAISTP010000020.1 GCA_031272545.1 Bacilli bacterium
ATTAATAAAAAATTAGAAGCTTTATTTAATGTCAATTTTGATAAAAATGTTGCTAGTGATATTACTTTAAAAGTATTTTCTTTTATTGATTCACAAGATTATACTATTCCTCAATTAGAGAATAATCCTTTATTAACTGATACTATTAAAATAGATGATAGTGATGATATTAATAATAATGGTGATAGTAAAGAATCATTAATTAGTAGTGGTAATAATTATGTAATTAATAAAAATAGTATTATTGATATTAAACAAGTTGTTAAAGGTAATCTTGATCAAAAATATACTTCATTAGCTTATACTAATCCTAATAATTTAGTTAATGTGGAATTACAATTAAGTAATAAAACAGATAAAAATATTTCTAAATTAGTTTTGATTGATTCTTTACCTAATAAAAATAATCATTCATTAGTAAGTAATAAATTATTAAATTCAAATTATAATTTAATGTTAAATGGGCCAATTAAAGTAGATAAGGAATGGCTTAATAAAGTTAATATTAAATATTCTACTGCTATAAATCCTAGTAAGGTTAATATTTTAGATAAATATACTAATTATCAAGTAAATAGTACTAAATTGAGTGATATTAATTGTGATAAAACTGTATGGTTAAATGAAGATGAAGTAAAAGATTGGAGTAAAATTCATTCTTTTAAACTTGAAATTAATAATGATATTGATTTTATTAGTGGAGCTAGTCATAAAATATCATTTAATTTAAAAGTATTAGATACAGTTAATTATCAAAAAACATTATTTGATGATAAATTACCTTTAAAACAAAGAGTTGCATATAATACCTTTGCATTAAGTGCTAATTATTCTCAAGTAATTGAACCACAAACTAGTGCTATTGTTTTATCAAACAGCACTAATAATAAAATAAATAAAGAAAATAATAATGACCTTGAAGAAGATGGTGTTAAATGTATTAATTGTAAGATTGTAGATAGTGGTAATAATAATTTATTTTTTGGTTTATCAATAATTACAATGATGCTTATTTTAAGTGGAGGTTATAGTTTAAAAAAAAAATAACTAATAATTCATTATTCTTTCTAATTATTAGTATTTATATTTTAGTAATATTATTCTTTGTATAAAACTGATTAAAAATTAATCAGTTTTTTATTTTTTAATACATATATAATGAATTAATTTAAATTATAATAATTAAGTATTTTATGAAAGGAGCAAATAATGATGTTTGATAAAACTAAAATGTTATTAAAAGGTTATGTTGAAGAAATTCCTGATTATGAATTAAGTAGATGGGATAAAGATCAATTAATAAACAAAATTGAATGGCAAAATTATATTAATATTCAAGAATATCAATTAGATGATATAGAAAGAGAAATTTCATTTAATAATTTTGCCAGAGCTATTGATTTAATTAAATCATATTTAAATTAATAATTAATTTATGTAATTACTTATAATTATATTTTAATAATATTATATTTTGTATAGAGGTGTTAAAATATGATTGTTAAAGCTAGAAAACAGAGCAATTCTTTAATGGTAACATTGCCTAAATCTTTAGGTTTTTTACCTACGCAACAATTTGAACCAATTAAAGTTAAATAAGGTATTCTTTTAAAGTATGTCTATGATAATAGTGAAGAAGAAGATGGTTTAGATTTAGAGATACTAACTGATTTATTTAGACTTAGTTATAGTGGTGAAGAATTGTTAAATAAATTTGAAGAAGAAAGAGCTTATGTTTTAAAGAGAATTGATAATTGGGTTAAAGATGCTAGAGAAAATAGTGTGCCAATGACTTTAGAGGAATTACATAATGAGTTATCTGATTAGTTTAGATAAACATTTTATTAAGTATTATAAAAAGATAAAAGATACTAAATATAGGGATTTAATTGATAATATTATTTATAATAACATTTCAATTGATCCTTATTTTTTGGGGCACTAAGTCAAATGTTAGGATCTAAATAATTTATTTATAATAAAATTAATTATCGTATAGCTTATGAGATTATTAATGATGAAGTAATTATTATTAAAGTAGGAAAAAGAGAAAACTTTTATGTTGATTTAAAAAGATATCTTAAAAGATCATAAGTTTTATTTTATTAATTAATAATAATTTTAATTAATATTAGTAAAATATCTATGATATAATACTTTTAGTTGTGAGGTAGATACTATGAGTAATAAATATAGTTATGATGAAGTGAAAGAAAGTATTATTAAATTTACTAAAGAACGTGATTGGGATCAATTTCATAGTCCTGAAAATCTAGCGAAATCAATATCTATTGAAGCAGGAGAATTACTAGAATGTTTTCAATGGGATAATACTTATAATAAAGATGATGTTTGTATGGAAATAGCAGATATTGTAAATTATTGTTTTTTATTAGCAGATAAATTAGATGTTGATTTAATGGATATTGTTATGGATAAATTAATTATTAATGATAAAAAATATCCTGTTGATAAATTTAAATCAAGTAGTATTAAATATAATAAGGTAAAGTAGTATGGCTAAGATTGAAAAATTTGTTTTTGATGAAAATATACCTACAGTAGTTGAAACTACTTATTTTGATAAATGGCCGGTTGTTTATGTTATTAATGATGATGAAGAAGTTTATATTGGTGAAACTATTGATATTAGTCAAAGAACAAGTCAACATTTAAAAAAGAAAGAAAAACAAAGACTTAAATATCTTCATTTGATTAGTGATGATGACTATAATAAATCAGTTATTTTAGATTTAGAAAGTTTTTTAATTAAATATTTTAGTGCTGATAACAAATTTATTACGCAAAATGTTTCTTCTGGTCATCCTCATAATTTTTATAATCGTTCAAAATATCAAGAAAGATTTGAAGATATTTGGCAACAACTTCTTAATGATAAATTAGTAAGTAATTCAATTAAAGATATTGAAAATTCTACGTTATTTAAATATTCTCCTTATAAATCTTTAAGTGATGATCAAAATAAAGTAATTAGTGATTTAATTAGTTATATCTTAAGTAATTATCAAAATAATAATAAACAAACATATTTAGTTAATGGTGGTGCAGGAACGGGTAAAACTGTTGTCGCAATGATGTTATTAAAACTGTTAACTGATTTTAAAAGAGATTTAAGTGATGAAGATTTTGAATCAGATGATATTCTCTATAAAGAATTACAAGCTAAAAGAATACCAGAAGATTTTAAAGTAGGATTAGTTATTCCAATGGATAATTTAAGGAGTACTTTAAAAGATGTTACTAAGTCAATTAAATCATTAAAAGGATTAGTTTATTCACCAACAGATATTAGTAAAACTAGTAAAGATTATTTTGATTTATTGATAGTGGATGAAGCTCATCGTTTAAGAAAAGCTAAAAATCTTACTAACGTAAGGGCTTTCTATGATGCTAATCTTAGGTTAGGATTTGATGAAAAAGATGGTACAGAACTTGATTGGATTAAATATTGTTCTAAACAACAAGTATTATTTTATGATAGAATTCAAAGTATTAAAAAAACAGATATTGGTTATGATAAATTTAATGAAATTATTGGTAATCAATATATAGAATTACAATTACATAAACAACATCGTTGTATGGGTGGTAATGATTATATAAATTATGTAAAAGATATTTTTAATAATCAAGCTATAACAAAAAAAGATATTGATAATTATGGATTTGAAGATACTTATGATTTAAAAATATTTGATGATGTTAATGAAATGATAAATGAAATAATAGTTAATAATGAAAAATATGGTTTATGTAGAAATGTAGCTGGATATGCATGGAAATGGATATCTAAAAAAGATAAAAGTAAATATGATTTTGATTTTAATGGTATTAAATATCAATGGAATAATAAGGTAAATAATTGGGTTAATTCAAATAGTTCTATTAATGAAATAGGTAGTATTCATACCATACAAGGTTTTGATTTAAATTATTGTGGAGTAATACTTGGTAATGATATTGGATATGATAAAATTAATCATAAGATTATTATTAGAAAAGATAATTATTATGATGCTAAAGGTAAAGCAGATACTAAAATAGAAGATTTAGAAACATATATTAAGAATATTTATTTAGTCTTATTAACAAGAGGTATTATGGGTACTTATATTTACGTATGTGATAAAGATTTAAGAGAGTATTTAAGAGAGTATGTGAAGTAATTTTAGATATTAAAATATATTAAGAGGTATTTATGTGAAAGATGATCTAATTTTAGTTAATAATGAAAACGATATAATAAATGCAATGAAAGAAAGTTTTATTGATAAGGACTTTGATAATGAGACTTCTTTTAATTATGTAATTATAGATAATAGGACAAAATATATGCTTGAAGAAATTAATGATTTAATTGAACAATGTGATGAATTTTTCTTTTGTGTTGCTTTTTTACAAGAAAGTGGTTTACAATCGATTATTAATTCATTAAACTCAGTTAAAAATAAGATAAAAGGGAAAATTATTATTGGTAATAAATCAAATTTTAGTGATGCTAAAACTATTAAAAGATTAAATGATTTTCAAAATATTGATGTTCGATTAAATATGAATAATAAATTACATACTAAGGGATATTTTTTTAGAAAAGATGAGATCTGGACAAGTATCATAGGATCATCAAATTTAACTTGTGCAGCATTAAAAACTAATGAAGAATGGAATTTAGAATATGATTCTTATGATAATAGTTTATTAGTAACCGAAGTTAAAAAAATGTTTGAAAAATTATGGAATGAATCTAATGAAATTGATCAAGTTATTGACCAATATGAATTAGACTATAATAATTCAAAAAAAATTTATGTTAATATAGCTAAAGAAGAAAATAAAGTTAAAGTATTTAAACCAAATAAAATGCAAAAAGAGGCATTGATTAATGTAGAAAAAATAAGGAAAAAAGATGATAGAGCTTTAGTTATTAGTGCTACAGGAACAGGAAAAACATATTTAGCAGCATTTTGTGTTAAAGAAGCAAATCCTTTAAAAATGCTTTTTATTGTTCATAACAATAATATTTTAAATAAAGCTAAAGATACTTTTGAATTAGTTATACCTGAACATTGTTTTGGTATTTATAATGGAAGTACAAAGAATATTGATGTTGATTACTTATTTGCCAATATTAATACTTTGAGTAGTGATGAACATCTTAGTAAGTTTAATTGTGATGAATTTGATTACATTATAGTAGATGAAGTTCATCATTCTGGAGCAAATATTTATAAAAAAATATTTAATTATTTTAAACCTAAATTTTGGCTTGGCTTAACTGCAACTCCTGATAGAAATGATAATTTTAATGTTTATGAATTATTTAAATATAACGTAGCATATGAAATTAGACTTAATGATGCTATAGATAATAATTTGGTTGTACCATTTCATTATTATGGAGTTACTGACATAGAAGTAAATGGTGAAAATATTGAAAATGATAGAATAAATGAAATAGATATAAAAACAAGAGCACAAAAAGTTAAAGAATATGCTAAATTATATGGGTTTAATGGCAATAAAGTTCATGGATTAATATTTGTAGATTCTAAAGAAACAGCAAAACTTTTAGAAATTGAATTAAATATGATTGGATTAAAGACTAAGATGTTAAGCGGTGAAGATAATGAAACTACAAGAATTAATGCTATAAATAGATTAGAAAATGAAAATAATGATTACTTAGATTATATTATAACTATTGATATATTTAATGAAGGTATCGATATCCCTTGTATCAATCAAGTTATTTTATTAAGGCCAACTAAATCTGCTATTGTTTATGTTCAGCAATTAGGACGTGGATTAAGAAAAAATGATAATAAAAATTATTTAGTTGTTATTGATTTTATTGGTAATTATAATAATAATTTTTTAATTCCAATGGCTTTAAGTGGTGATTATTCAGGAAATATAAATATGTTAAATTTATTTATAAATAGTAGAGGTGTTTTAATGCCTGGCCTTTGTACTTTAAATTTTGAAAAAATAGCAAAAAATCTTATTCTTGATAAGATAGATAATAATAAGTTTAAAAATAAAAAAATTATAGAAGCTGATTATATTATTTTAAAACAAAGACTTAATCACATACCAATGTTAAATGATTTTTTTGAAAATAATAAAATTAATCCAGAACATATTCTTAAATATAAAAGAACTTATCCTGAAGTAATTGAAACATTTGAAAAGATTAAATATAGTTTTAGTTTTGAAGAAAGAAAATCATTAGATTATCTTTATAATGAATTTAATAATGCTAAAAGAATACATGAAATATTAATAATAAAAGAATTGTTAGAAAATAACAATGATGTAAGTATTGAATATGTAAATGATAGAATAGAAAAATATTTATCAATTACTAATCAAATAGAAAATACTTTAAATGCTTATAAACACTTAGAGAAAAAAATATTTATTAAAGATAATACGAGAAAACAATATAAACCACTATTAATTAATAGTAAATTAAATTATAATTTCTATGATTCATATGTTAATAAAATTGAATATAAAGAATTTATTGATGATTATATAAGATATAATTTGAATTATAATCATAAATATTATGTTCAAAATAGAAATTTACCATTATTATTAGGACATTCTTATACTCGTAAGCAATGTTTTCATTTATTAAATTTAGACTATAATCCTGGTAGACAAATAAATGGTTATTTTTTAGATAAAGAAAAAAATAAAGTATTAATATTTATGAAGGCTGATCAATCTAGTTATTCTAATACTATAAAAAATAATCGTGATATTGTTTGGTATTCTCAAAATAATAGAAGTCTAAAAGAAGGTAACACTGAATTTTTAATAGCAAATAATAAAGTTGAGTTGGAAATATTTATGAAAAAAGCTGCAAATGAAGAACTATATTATTTAGGCAGAGCTAAATCGATATTTAGTAAGAATACTATGAATAATGAAAATCAGAATATTGTAAAATATGTTTTAAGATTAGAAAATCCAATAGATAGTATATTAATACGATATTTTATGAGTGTTAATACACAATAATTATATATTGGTTTATCCAAATTAAAAAAAAAATTTAAAATTTAGTAATCTAGATAGTTTAAATCGTAGTATTAATAAATATATTAATTAAAATCTAGAAACTAAAAAGTATTATAAAGAAGTGATTTTAAATTTAAAACTTCACCAATTATTATATTTAATGAAAAAAGTAGAATGGTTAATAATGGGGAGGATACAGGTTTTCTAGTTTTTAATGATGTTACTGTAAAGTATTTAAATAAGTATCTTAATTTTAAGTAAATAATATAAAATTATTGAACAGTAACAACAATTATGAAGCTAAATTCTTATCAATTTAATTACATGATTTTTAATAATTTTATTATAAATCATGCATATACATTGAATTATATATTACATTAGTGTATACTAATAAGACAAAGATAAGTAATTGTTATTTTTATTAATAGAGAGTATCTGGTTGGTGTAAAGATATAGTGGAATAATAATGAAGCTCCTTTTGATAACTAGAGTAATGTCTAGGGTATAACTGCCTTAAAGTTTAAAAGATGCATTGAAAGACAATGAACTAGAATGGTACCGCGCTTTAGCGTTTCTAGAAATTGTCTTTTTTATTTTATAGGAGGAAATGATATGAAAAAAAGAAGTAGTTATGAATTAAGAAATTTATTTTTAGAATATTTTAGACAACATCAACATACTATTGAACCTGGTGTACCACTTGTTCCTAAAAATGATCCTAGTCTTTTATGGATTAATAGTGGAGTTAGTGCCTTAAAAAAGTACTTTGATGGAACTATTAAATTAGATATTCCTCGCATTGCTAATTCACAAAGAAGTATTAGAACTAATGATATTGAGAATATTGGGTTAACTGCACGTCATCACACAATGTTTGAAATGTTAGGTAATTTTAGTATTGGTGATTATTTTAAAGAAGGTGCTATTAAGTATGCATGGGAATTTTTAACATCTGAAGATTGGATTGGTTTTGATGTAGATAAATTATATGTTACAGTTTATTCTACTGATGATGAAGCTTATCATATATGGAAAGATATTATTGGTTTAAGTGAAGATCGTATTTTTAGACTTGAAGGAAACTTTTGGGAAATAGGAAGTGGTCCTAGTGGTCCTAATAGTGAAATATTTTATGATCGTGGTTTAGCTTATGATCCTGATAATATAGGTATTAAATTATTAGCTGATGATATGGATAATGATCGTTATATTGAAGTTTGGAATTTAGTTTTTTCACAATATAATGCTGAAGAAGATAAAGATCGTAGTGAATATCAAGAATTACCACAAAAAAATATTGATACTGGAATGGGCCTTGAAAGATTGGCTTCTTTAGTTCAAGGTGTAGAAACTAACTTTGAAACTGATTTATTTATGCCAATTATTGAAGCTACAAGTAAGTTTGCTAGTGAAAAATATGAAGGTGAATATAAGAAAGCTTATAAAATAATTGCGGATCATTTACGTGCTTTAGTTTTTGCATTAGCTGATGGAGCAATGTTTTCTAATGAAGGCCGTGGTTATGTTTTAAGAAGATTATTAAGAAGAGCTTCTCGTTATGGTTTAGATATTGGCATTGAAAAACCTTTCTTGTATCAATTAGTACCTGTTGTAATTAATATAATGAAAGATTATTATGATTATTTAATTGATCATGAACAACTTGTAAGTAAACTTGTTAAAGGTGAAGAAGAAAGATTTCATAAAACATTAAATAGTGGTTTATTATTATTTAATGAAGTTAAAAATAAAGTTACTAATAACATTATTAGT
>JAISTP010000039.1 GCA_031272545.1 Bacilli bacterium
TGATTACAAGTCAGTTGCTCTACCAATTGAGCTAAGCCGGCATGGTGGTCGTTGACGGGCTCGAACCGCCGACCCTCTGCTTGTAAGGCAGATGCTCTCCCAACTGAGCTAAACGACCATTTGTCAGGTTTTTGACGCTATTACATTATATAAAAAATAGCGCTTAATTTCAAGTGTTTATGTTAATTTTTTTATTTATACTTAATAATTTATTTCTATCTTAATTAAAATATTAGAATAAGTATTAATAAAATACGACTTTATAAATAATACTTATTCTAGTATTTTAAATAAATCTTTATTTATTCATCTTTTAAAATAGTAATTATTTTATCAATTATTACATTTTTAAGAAGTTTATTATCAATATTATTATTTAATAATTGATTTATCTTTTCAATTTTATGATGTATATTTAATTGATCTTCAAATTCAATTAAATGTTTAATTGTTTTAGTAATATTTAAATGAACAGCATTTCGTGATACATTAAAATTATCAGCTATTTCTTTTAATGATAAATCATCAAAATAATACATTTCAAAATACATTCTTTGTTTTGAAGTTAAAAGATTTTTATATAAGTCATATAATTCATTATAATAAGTAATCTTTTCTAAATTATTCATCAAATAAATCCTTACATAAAGAATAAATATAAGTTTCTAAATCAAATTCTTCAATATCATCAACTTTTTCTCCAGTAGTAATAAATTTAACTGGAATATCTAATAATTCTTTAATTGCTAAAACAATACCACCTTTAGCACTACCATCCATTTTTGATAAGATAATACCAGTAACATCACTAACTTCTTTAAATACTTGTGCTTGAGCTACTCCATTTTGGCCAGTTGTCGCATCAATAACTAATATTGTTTCTTGTGGTCCATTTGCTACTTCTTTTTGAATAACTCGTTTTATTTTATCTAATTCATTCATTAAATTAACTTTATTTTGAAGACGTCCTGCCGTATCACAAATTAAAATATCATAATCTTCTGCTTTAGCTTTTTGTAATGCTTCATAAATTACCGAACTAGGATCACTACCCTCTTCTTTACAAACAATATCAACATCAAGTCTATTAGCCCATTCTTTTAATTGATTAATAGCACCTGCTCTAAAAGTATCAGCTGCAGCTAATAAAATTTTCTTATTATTTTTTTTTAATAAATTTACTAATTTAGCAATAGTTGTTGTTTTTCCTACACCATTAACACCAACCATTAAAATAACATTCAATCCTTCATCATTAACATTTAAGGTTGTAGACATATAACCTTGATTAGCATAAATGACAAACATTTTATCGACAATAATATCATTTATCAAATTAGGATCAGCTATATTTTTTAATCTTACTTCTTTTTTAATTTCATCAATAATATTCATAACCATGTTTACCCCAACATCTGACATGATTAAAATATTTTCTAATTCTTCAAAATAATCTTCATCAATAGTACGATAACGTGCAGCTAAACTATTAATAGAATTAGTAAAAGCATTTCTTGATTTATCTAATCCTGCTACATACTTATCATTAGTAGTACTATTTTTACCTAATATCTTTTCACTTATTTTTTTAAAAAAACCTTTGTTTTCTTTCATTATTTATCCCTCTTTATGCAATTAACTCTTTTGCTTCTTCTAACTTAACGCTAATCATTTTACTAACACCTTTTTCTTGCATTGTAACACCATATAAAACATCACATTCTTCCATTGTTCCTGGACGATGAGTAATAACAATAAATTGTGTTGTATCATTAAACTCTCTTAAAAATTTCGCAAATCTTTGAACATTAGCTTGATCAAGTGCCGCTTCTACTTCATCTAAAATACTTAAAGGTATCGGTCTAGTTTTTAATATCGCAAACAATACCGATAAAGCAATTAATGCTTTCTCACCACCAGAAAACAAAGATAAATTTTGAATTGATTTACCAGGTGGAATCGCTTTAATTTCAATTCCTGTTTCTAATAAATTATTAGGATCAGTATATTCTAATTTAGCTTCCCCACCACCAAATAACTTCTTAAAAGTAATTGGTAATTCATGATTAATATCATCAATAGTTTGTTTAAATTTATCAATCATAATCTTATCTGTTTCATTTATCGTACTTAACAATTCGTTTTTAGCTTCTTCTAAATCTTGTTGTTGCTTTGATAAGAAAGTATATCTTTCATTTAATTTATCATATTCTTCAATAGCTAACATATTAATTGTTCCTAAATTAGTTATTTTTTTCTTTAATTGTTCTACTTCACTTCTAGCAAGTGAATAATCTAATTCAATTAATTTATTATCACGAGCACTATCAATAGTTAATTGGTATTCATTTGCTAATCTTTCAAGATCATTATTTAATTTAATTTCATTACTATTCTTATCTAATTTAAGATTATTAATATCTTGTTTAAGTTCATTAATATTGATACGAATAGCTTTATTACTATCCTCTATTTTCTTAATTTCATTATTTAATTGGGCATAAGATAAACGATTGGATTTTATTTCTGATAAGATATTCTCTTTAGCTAAATTAGCATTTTGTAATAAAACATCGACATCATTTAATTCATTATTATCAGTAGAATAATCAGTATTAGTTAATCTAAAATAATCATTTTTATAACGATCAAAACGATCATTAAAATGTGATAAATCTTGTTCTAATTTAACAATACTAACGTTTTTTTGATTTAATTTATTTCTTAAATCACTAACTATTAAATCATTATTAGTTAGTTCTTCTTGTTGCTTAGTAATAATAGTAGTTAACTCATTAATATCATGTTCTAATTTATGTAAATCGGTTTTTATTGTTAAAGTATTACCTTTATTTTTACGATTTTTCCCACCAGTAATAATACCTCCAGGATTAATAACTTCTCCTTCTAAAGTTACAACTTTATATTTACGATTTAAAGCACGACTAACTTGAATAGCACTATTATAATCTTCACAAACTAATGTTAAATTTAATAAGTACTCAAAAACATTTTGATATTCTTCATTAAAAGTAACTAAATTACTAGCAATATCAATATATCCTTTAATATTCTTAATAACAAATAAATCTTCTTCACTTAATCTCTTAGCTTTAATACTATCTAAAGGAATAAATGTAGCACGTCCTGCTTGATTATTTTTTAAATAATTAATAGCTGCTTTAATATCTTGATGATCTTGCATCACAATATTTTGTAATGATGCTCCTAAAGTAATAGAAATAGCTGTTTGATATATTTCATCAACATCAAATAAATCAGATACAATTCCAATATAACCATTCAAAGAACCTCTTGCATCAACAATTGCTTTTACTCCAGCATAAAGATTAGTTTGATTAGCTATAATATTATCTAAAACATCTTTTTTACTTAGTTTAGAATGAAGATTTTGTTGTTTAATAATTATCTCATTATAAATACGATCATATTTATCTTTTTCATTTGTATAATCATTATTTAATATTTCATATTCTTCATTTAATGATTTTAAATTATTCTTAACACTTAATATTTCATTATTTAAAGTATCAAGATTATTCTTAATAATACTAATATCATTACTTGCAATATTATTTTCATTATCTTGATTATTCTTAGTTTTTTCTAATCGTGATATTTCATCAACTTTATTTAATAATTGTTCTTGTAATTTACTAATATTAGCATCATAAATAAGTAATTGTTTTTTTAAAGCATCTAATCTATTTTCATCATTACTTAGTTTAGTTTCATTTAAAACTAAATCACTTTCTTTATCTAATAAAAGAGTATTAATATTATTTAAATTATTTTCTAATTCATCTACTTCAAAAACAATAACACTAGCTTCAATTTTTTCTAATCTTTCATTTAATTCTAAATAAGTTTTAGTTTTATCAGCTTGAATTTTTAAAGGAGATAATTGCGTCATAATTTCACTAATTATATCGTTAACTCTTAATAAATTATCATTAGTTCTTTCTAATTTACGTAAAGCTTCAATCTTTCTTTTTTTATATTTAGAAACACCAGCTGCTTCTTCAAATATGTATCTTCTTTCAATCGGTTTAGCACTTGCAAAATTAGAAATACCACCTTGTGATATCATAGCTAAAGAATCTTTACCTAAAGAAGTACCCATAATTAATTCAACAATATCTTTTAATCTAACTTTACTTTTATTAATAAAATATTCTGATTCTCCACTGCGAAATAATCTTCTGGTAATAGCGACTTCATCATAAGCAATATCTAAGGCTTGATCAGTATTATCAAAAATTAAAGTAACTTCAGCCATATTTTGTTTTTTATAATCTTGTGAACCAGAAAAAATTACATCACTCATTCCTTGAGCACGTAAGTTTTTAATAGATTGTTCACCAAGAACCCATTTAATCGCATCGACAATATTAGATTTACCACAACCATTAGGTCCCACAATACCATTGATTTGTGGTGTAAAATCAATACTAACTTTATTAGCAAACGATTTAAAACCTAAAGCTTCTACTCTTTTTAAATACATTTAATCACCTTTAATTTGTTTATATTTTTCTTTAATAGCTTTTTCTACACGAGCATCAACTAATCCATCCGCATGAGCATTATAAAAAATCATTTCTTTAACACCACTACTAGATACAAAAGAATTTTCTAACTTAGTCATCAAAAAAACTGTATCTAAATCAGGTGCTAAATGTTTATTAGTCGCAAAAATATTTAATTCATATTCAAAATCTGATATTGCACGAAGACCACGTACAATAAATTTTGCTTTTTTACTGTGAGCATAATCAACTGTTAAACAAGGACTACTTTCTACTATAACATTATCTAAATGTTCACTTACCATTGAAACTAATTGTACTCTTTCAGCAGCAGTAAATAGATAATTTTTGTCTATATTATCAGATACAACGACATATACTAAATCAAATAATTGACTAGCTCTTTCAATTACATCTAAATGTCCATTAGTAACAGGATCAAAAGAACCTGGATATACTGCAATTTTCATATTATTCCTCTTTCATATCATATTTATAAATGGCAATTCTTGTTTTACCATATTTTTTATCTTTAATTAAATAAATCATATCATAACTATCATTAATATTTTCTTCAAAAGATAATTCAGCTACTATTATACCATTTTTATTTAGCAAATTATTATCAATAATCAATTTGATTAACTCATCAATAATTTTTAGATGATAAGGAGGATCTAAAATAATTAAATCAAAACTATTATTATTTAAATTTAATAAATTAATTAACTTATTATATTCTAAATTAAAAGTTTGATAATTATTAATTTTTAACTTATTTAAATTAGAATTAATTACTTTTAATGCTTCTTTACTTTTATCATTAAAAAATACTTCTTTAGCATCCATTGATAAACATTCAATTCCTAAAGCTCCACTACCACTAAACATATCTAAAACAATACTATCAGCTACATCAAAAGCAATCATATTAAAGATAGCTTCTTTAACTTTTTGAGTAGTTGGTCTAGTATTAAGACCACTAAGAGTATTAAGTTTTAATCCTCTAAATTTCCCACGACTAATCTGCATATTAACGAATATATTTTTTAATAATCAATTGCGCAAAACCAATAAGAATAAAAGCACTAATAATTGAAGAACCACCACTTGAAATGAATAACAATGTTACTCCAGTCATCGGAATAACGCCTACCATTCCTCCAACATTTACAAAGAATTGAGCCATAATAAAAGAAGCAATTCCAACTAAAATTAAACTATCTTTTATCGATACATTTTTTCTTGAAGCATAGTTTAATAATTGAAAAACTAAGATGAAATATATTATAAAAATAAATAAAATACCAAATATTCCTGTTTCTTCACCAATAACACTTAAAATAGCATCATTATATGGTTCAGGAACAATAAATTTAATAGTAGAATTTCCTAAACCTTTACCAAAAAAAGATTCTGATAGAGCGGCTAAAGAATTAGATAATTGATAACCAGAAGTATATACTTGTTTAAAAGGATCAAATAAAACTGCAATTCTCAGTAATTGATTTTTAAATCTTGCACCTTCAGGTAAAGAATAAATCCATTGACTAATAGCATGACCATTAAGATAGAATAAAACAATTCCAATTACTAGAATAAAAAATATTAAAAATTTAATTTTATTTAGTTTTTTTATTGGTGTCGCAAAAAAAATGCATAAAGTAATCATCGCAATTATTAAAGCCGAACCTAAATCATTTTGAAATATAAAAACAAATAAAAAAACACCAATAAAGACTAATACAGGTGGCATTAACATTTGTGATATTTTTTTATTAGAATTAGCCACATTTCCAAAATAAGTAGATAAATATATAATCATAGCAATTTTTACAAATTCTACTGGTTGAATTGTAATAAAATATAAATTAATCCATGCTTTAGCTCCATTTACTTCAGGAAAAAATAAAGTTGCAAGCATCATAATAGCAACTATAAGATAAAAAATATTCAAATATTTATATAACCATCTATCATTTAATCTTTTTGAAATAAAATTCATTAATAAAAAACCAACTATAATAAAAACAAATATTTTAAATATTTCAAAAAAGAATTTAAATGCACCATAATTAACATAGACTATGGCATGAGCTGATACAACCATTATAAAACCAAATATAGTCAATAAAATTACACTATAATAAATAATAGGATCTAATAAGTACTTTTTCTTTGCCATTTAATCACTCTTTTCAAATATATATTTTACATTATTTCATATAAAAATAAAAGTTTATGTTATAATAAAAAAGGTGATTTTAAATGAATAATATACTAAAAAAGAAATATATTACAACTAACGATATAATTGTAGAACCTAATGATATTCTTAAAGAAAAATCAAGTAATGTAAATTTACCTCTTTCAAAAGAAGATAAACAACTTTTAAGATTAATGTATAATCATGTGGCAAATTCACAAGATGAAGATTATGCAAAAAAATATCATATAAGAGCGGCTGTAGGTATTGCAGCTATTCAAGTTGGTATCAAAAAGAGATTGATAGCTATTAAAACAAAAAGTGAAAATCATTCAATGAGATTAGCTCTAGCAAATCCAATTATTACTTATAAATCAGAACAAATGTGCTATTTAAATCCTGGTGAAGGATGTTTATCAGTTGAAGAAGGAAAATATCATGGTATTGTGCCACGACACTTTCATATAAAAGTAGAAGCTTATAATTTATTATCTAATTCAAAAGTATTAATTGAAGCTAGAGGATTTGATGCAATTGTCTTACAACATGAAATTGATCATTTAGATGGAATTCTATATATTGATCGCATTAATAAATTAGACCCAGATTATAAAAAAGAAGATTGGATTAGTATCTAAATCTTCTTTTCTTTTAATAAAAAAAAGCTAGAAATCTAGCTTTTTTTATTATTCAGTTGGATAGTCACTTCCATCATCTGGGAACATAGCCCAACCGATGATAGCCGCAACAATTTCCATTAGTGGATTTAATAAATTAAACCAAGCAAATGGTAAATATGTGAATGAACCCACCCCTAAGAATGAAGTCATTGTTGCCCCACAAGTATTCCATGGACATAGTGGTGAAGTTAAGGTACCACCAGATTCTAGAACACGTGATTGAACACGAGGAGCTAATTTCAAGTTTTTAAAGGCTGGACGATACATACGACCTGTGATAACAATAGAAATATATTGGTCACCAGCCAAGAAGTTAGTTGCTACTCCAGTTAAAATAGAAGTTGTAATTAATGAAACTCTATTTTTAGTCGCAAATTTTAAACTATCTACTAATGAAACTAAGAAACCACTAGCTTCCATTGAACCACCAAAACACATAGCACATAAGATTAATGATACAGTCCAAAGCATTGAATCAAAACCACCACGAGATAGTAAATCATTTAATCCACTAATAGTATCTTCAGGATATGGAATAGCTGCATTCCACTCACCACCATCTAAGAAAGCTTGAATTAAATCTGCATGTTGAAGATTAGCTGGATTAAAAGAATAACCATAATGTAGTTGTTCAATTAAAGTTCTAACTCCATATTGACCTTCTAAACCTTGGAATAGTACAGTACATAAAATTCCTAAACCAACAGCTAACATTAAACCTGGAATAGCAGGCATTTTAATAACAACCATTAAGACAATTACTAGTGGAGGTATTAATAAGAAAAGATTAATGTTATAAGCATCTTTTAATACAGATCTCATTGCTTCAACTTGTGAAGCATCTCCACCACTTTTATGATTAACAAATCCTAAAATTAAGAATAAGACAATTGCTAGAACATAAGATGGAACTGTCGTATAGAACATTGATTTAATATGATCAAACAAAGTTGTACCAGATACCGCAGGTGCTAGATTTGTAGTATCAGATAAAGGTGACATTTTATCACCAAAATAAGCACCAGATACAATTGCTCCAGCAGCCATAGCAAGAGGAATATCTAAAGCTCCAGCAATACCAATTAAAGCAACCCCAACAGTACCAGCAGTAGTCCAAGATGAACCAGTAGCAAGAGCTACAATACTACAAAGTAATAAAGCAGTAACAAAGAAAAATTGTGGACTAATAATAGCTAGACCATAATAGATCATTGCTTGAACAATACCACCTGTTAACCAAGAAGCAATTAACAAACCAACAGTTAATAAAATTAAACAAGCTTGCATTGCTGTCATAATTGAGTTAACGATACCTTTTTCAATATCAACCCATTTAGTACCATCAATTGCAGCTAAAATAGAAACTACAATTGCCCCACTCATTAATGCTAAGTGAACATCAAGACTAACCCCATTTTCACTGTCTTGAAATGGACTCCCCGGTCCAATAACACAAAACATTAAGAAGCCAATTAAACAAAGTACGGAAATTAATCCAAATACTTTTCTTCTACCTGTAACTTCAGGCATAATAATTTCACTCATATTTTTCTTCTCCTTTAAAAGTTTTTTGAATAGTTTGGATCTATTCATCAATATAGCTTTATAAAAAATATAGAGTATACCTTGGTTCAAGAATAACATAATATAAACATTTATACAACACTTTTTAGACACAATATTAACTAAATTAATAATAAAAAATATAAAAAACTAAAAAAAAAATTATATTGGAAAGTCTATAAAATATGCTGATTAATATAATTAATTATCTATAATATTATTTTATTAATATTAATAAAAAAATAAGGATAATAAATATTATTATCCTTACTTCTTATATTTAATAAAAATTAACTATCTTTATATTTAATTTTTCAGTTGGATGATGATCACTTCCATCATCTAAGAACATAGCCCAATCTATGATAACCGTAATAATTTACATTATTGGAATAATTAAGTTAAAGAAGGAAAATAGTGCATAAGCAAAGGCACCTACTTTTTAAAAACAAAGCCATTGTTGCTTTGCAAGTATTCCATGGACATAGTGGTAAAGTTAATGTTCCCCAGATTCAAAAACACGTGATTAAACAAGAGATGATAAATTTAATTTTTTTAAAGCTGAACGATACATACTACCTGTATGACAATAGAAATATATTAATCACTAGTCAAAAAGTTAGTTGCTACTCAGTTAAAATAGAAGTTATAATTAATGAAACTCTATTTTTAGTTACAACTTTTAAACTAACTACTAATAAAACAATGTGTTTAATGTAAAATATTACTTTTTAAAACATTAAAAAAACTAACTAAATATATAGTTAGTTATTGTATTAACCACGTAGTGTTATATTTAATTTTTTATTTAAATCTTTAAGAATATTATTAACTACATCATTAATTTCATCTTCATTTAAAGTCTTCTTACCATCACCTATTTCTACTGAAATAGCCATAGAATAAGTGTCTTCTTCTAATTCATTACCATGATAAATATCAAAGATATTAATTTCATTAATTAATTTAGAATTACTTTGTTTTACTGTTTTAAGAATAGTATTAGCTTTAATATCATTTGGTACTACTAAAGATAAATCACGATAAATATTAGGAATTAAAGAAATACCTTCATATTTATTAACGCGACCTTTTTGTTTAGCTAAATAAGATAAATCTATTTGTGCTACATAAACATTTTTTAATTTATAATCACTAGCAATACGAGGATGAATAGCTCCAAATATTCCAATTCTTTGTTTATTCATACAAATATAAGCACTCTTAGTTGGATGAATAAACGAATGATCTATTTCAACTTCTTCAATTAATAATCTTCCATAATAAAAACCTAATTTTGCTAAATAATCAAAGATAATACTTTTTAATACATAAAAATCAGAAGTTAATACTTGATTATGCCAATTACCATTAATATAATTACCCATCAATCCAATACTTAAATATGTTTTTTCTTCGTTATCAATAAAGACATTACTTATTTCAAATAAACATTGATCTTTTATTTGATAAGACTTATTAAAATCAATAGTTTCTAGCATATTAGCTAGTAAATTATCACGATAAAGCATACGTTCATTATTTAATGGATTAATTAATTCTTTATAAACTTTATTAGTACTAAAATAATCTAATTTATCCTTATTACTTAATTGATAAGTAATAATTTCATTTAATCCACTATTACTTAATATATTTTTAGTATTTTTAATTAATAATTGCATATCTGTTAAAGGATTATAAATAATTTCTTGTAATGGTAATGTTGAAGGTAAGTCATTATAGCCATGAACACGAATTATTTCTTCAATAAGATCAACATCTAATTCAATATCTTTACGATATGAAGGAGGATAAGCAATTAATTCATTATCTAGCACTTCAACTTTAAAAGATAATCTTTTTAAGATATCAACACATTCTTCAAAAGCAATTTTCATTCCTAAAACTTTTTCAATTTTTTGATGAGATACTTTAACAGCTAAAGGTTGATAATTTTCATAATTTACTTCAATACTTCCATCATGTTTTTTACCAAGATATTCTTCTAATAAAGCAATTGGAAATTCAGTAGTATATTTATTTACAATTTTTGAATATCTTGTACTAGCTTCACTAAATAAATCCAATCTACGAGCAGTATTACGAATTGATACATGGGAAAAGACAGCACTTTCAACCACAATATTTTTAGTATTTTCATCAATACAAGATGATTTTGAACCAATTACTCCCGCAATAGCAACAATTTCATCACCATTCATAATAACTAAATCATCTTTCATAATATGATATTTATTATCATCTAAAGCAATAAAATCATCTTTTTCAATTCCTTTTCTAATACTAAAAGTATCTGATTTTAATTTATCCGCATCAAAAGTATGAACCGGATTACCAGAAATAACCATCGCAAGATTACCATCATCGACAATATTAAAACGAGGTTTAAATCCTAAAGCAAATAAAATATTTTTAGTTTTAAAACTACTATCTTGTGAAACTAAATCATTAAATTCAAATAAACCATAAGAAAGACAATCCTTATGTTCAATATTTACCTTATATTTACTTTTATTATCATTTACTACACTCATATTAACATCTTTTAACTTAGTATTTAATAAACCAGCTACTTCAATAGCTAAAGCGTAAATACTATAAATATCTGAACGATTTGGCGTAAGTGAAAGATCTAAAATATAATCATCATATCCTAAAGTAGTTAAAGCTTCATCTCCAATTTGAAAATCACCTTCTAATACTTCAATACCATCCATTTGTTCTTTGGTTTGATATTTTGTTGGAATTCCAATTTCAGTTAAAGAACAAATCATACCATTAGATTCTACACCACCAAGCATAACTTTTTTAATAACAGGAACTTTAGCATAATCTAATTTACATCCAGGTTTAGCTACAATAACATATTGTCCTTGTCCCACATTAGGAGCTCCACAACAAATTTGTAAAGTTTCACTTTTAACATTGGTAATACAAACAGTTAAATGATCACTGTTAGGATGAGGATAGGATTCTTCTACATAACCAATAACTAAATCTGAACCTTGAGCTAAAGGACGAACTGATTCAACTTCTAAACCAGCATTAGTAAGAATATCACCTAACTCATATGGGTCAATATTATTTAATTCTACATATTTATTTAATAATTTATAACTAACATTCATTTATTTCACCTACTTCAATTTATCGAATTGTTTTAAGAAATTTAAATTATTTTGATAAAACAATCTAACATCATCAACACCATATTTAATCATCGCAATACGTTCAATTCCCATTCCAAAAGCAAATCCTTGATATACTTCAGGATCATAACCACAATTTTTAATTACATTGGGATGAACTTGTCCTGCACCTAAAATTTCAATCCATCCAGTGTGCTTACATACACTACAACCTTTTCCTTTACAAATATGACAAGTAACATCTACTTCAACACTAGGTTCAGTAAAAGGAAAATAACTAGGTCTAAATCTAATTTGGGTATTAGGTCCAAACATTTTTCTCGCAAATAATTCTAAAGTACCTTTTAAATCAGCTAAAGAAATATTTTTATCAATAACTAAACCTTCAACTTGCATAAATTGATGAGAATGAGTTAAATCATCTTCATCACGTCTAAAAGTTTTACCAGGCACTATAACTCTAATTGGTTTATCTGGAGCATTTCTTTCCATAATACGTGCTTGCATTGGTGAAGTATGAGTTCTTAATAATTCTTCTTCACTAAAATAAAAAGTATCTTGCATATCTCTAGCTGGATGATCTTTAGGAATATTCATTTTTTCAAAATTATATTCATCACTTTCAATTTCATTACCACGAGCAACTTCAAATCCTAAAGAAATAAAAAATTCTTCTATTTCATTTCTAGTTATTGTTAAAGGATGTAAACTACCTTGATGAAATTCAACACCAGGTAAAAAGATATCAATTTTATCTTTTTTAATATCATCTTTAATTTTCATATCAATTAAAAACAATTCTTTTTGTTTAAGAATTATTTCAATATATTCTTTTAAAGAGTGAACAGCTTGACCAAGAATTTTCTTTTCTTCAATACTCTTATCCTTCATATTTTTTGTTAGTAAAGTAATGCTTCCTTTTTTACCTAAAGCTTTCACTTTAACTTGTTGCAATTCATCTAATGAATTAGCATTATTAATTTGATCTGTTAATTCTTGTTTTAAATTTTCTAACATTGGTTTCACCTCTTGAGCTATTATATCATTTTCTAATGTATTATTAAAGAACATAGGTGTGTAATAATATAATTAATAGTAAAATAAATAAGAGGTGATAAAATGGATTATTTAAAAATAAAATTAAATGGTAGTGATAATAAAGAACATACTCTTAAAGAATTTAAAACTAAGATGATTTTATATTTCTATCCTAAAGATAATACCCCAGGATGTTCAATGGAAGCTCAAGAATATTCATCATATAAAGATGATTTTGAAAAAGTTGGATATAAAATAATTGGAGTAAGTCGTGATAGTATAAAATCACATTTAAAATTTATTGATAAAATGAAAATAAATTTTTTATTGTTAAGTGATGAAAATGAAGAATTATGTAAAGCATTTAATGTTTTAAAAGAAAAAAACATGTTTGGTAAAAAAAGCATTGGTGTTGAAAGATCAACTTTTATTCTTAATGAGAATGGTGAAATAGTTCATGAATTTAGAAAAGTAAAAGCAGCTGGTGATGCTAAAAGAATGCTTGATTTAGTAAATGAAGAATAAAAAATAACTCTTACGAGTTATTTTTTTTAAATCTTATCAAGATATTTCTTTTTTAGTAAAGCTTTCTCTTCCTCTAGTTCAACAACTTTACGAGATAATTCAACAATGGCACGACTTCTATTTCCATCATAACCCCTTTTAGAAATATCATCTAATTTCTTTAATTTATCATCAGAAATACTTATTAATATTTTAGCCATTTTAATCTCATTCCCTTCTTAATATACCTATATAATATTATAAATATAAATTTACTTTATGCAATAAATAAAGTAATTAATTAACTTATATATATTATAAAATCAACTATAATATATTATATAATACACTTTAAAATATTTCTACTATGAAATCTTAATTATTTAATCATCAATCAAATATTCATCTTTATAATAATATATTTCTAAATTATTAAACTTATTAAGTAAATAATTATATATTATATCTACAAATATCATTTCGCATTGATGAGTTACATCTACTAATAAAATATTATGTTCTTTAGCATATAATATTTCATGATGTTTAAACTCACTTGAAATAAATAAATTACAATTTAATTTATTAACCATTTCAATAAAAGAACCACCCGCTCCTAAAATAATACAACCTTTTTTAATATCAATATTTTCATTATTATAAACTCTAATAGGTATCTTTAATTCTTTAATCTTATTAATGATATTATTATCACAATCAAAGGTAATAATATCATCATCAAAAGAATAATTATTATAATTTAATTTTTTATAAAACTCATAATTCATTCCTTTATGATTATTATCAAAGTTAGTATGCATTGCTAGTAAAGAAATATTACTACGATAACAAGATTGATAGATATCTCTAATATAATCATATGAATCTATATAAGAATTAAAAATTAAGGGATGATGTGAAATAATTAAATCAATATTTTTTTCTAAGGCATATTTTAAAACATTAGTTGTTACATCTAAACATACTAAAATACTATTTATTTCATTTTTATTAATTTGAATACCACTACAATCCCATTCTTCTTGTAATGAGAAAGGATAATCAAGATTAATTGTTTTAAATATTTCATTTAATTTCATATAAATAACCTTCAATCATTTCAACAATATTAGATAATTCAATACTTTTAGTATTATCACTAGGTATTTTATTTAATAAGATTTGATATTTATTTAAATCTTGTTTTAATAATGATAATAATAATGATTGTTTTTTTTCTAAATTTATCTTGCCATACATTAAATCTAAAAGAGAATAATTATTAACATTATTTTGGGTATTAACTTTTAAAATAAAATAAATAATACCATTTTCTTCAACTAAGCTTTCATCAATAATATTAAAATTATTATCAATTAAAAATTTACGTAAAACTTTACTATTATTTTGTGGTTGTAAAATTAATGTCTTATTTTTAACTAAAGCAATATTCTTTTTTAAAATCTCAACAATTAATGTTCCACCAACTCCAGCAATACTTATTGTATCAAAATGATAATTAGCTAATTGATCTAAGCCATCACTTAATACACAATCAAGATTTACATGATATTTAAATGCATTTTTTTTAGCACTATTTAAAGGTTCAATATTAATATCACTAGCAATTGCATTACTTATTTTTTTATTTAGTAATAAGTATATTGGCAAATAACCATGATCTGTTCCAACATCAACTAAAATAGCACCTTTATCAACATATGAAGCAATTTGTGTTAATCTTTTATCTAATCTCAATATATCACCTACTTTATTATAACAAATTTATTAATAAAATAAATGTATCTATTTTGAACTTAAACGCATTAAATTATTAATTTTTAAATTGATAAAATAAATAATTATTAATTATTTGTTTAGTATTTATTAAATAAATTTAATCTATATATTATTTTTTAATTTTAAAGTAAAATTTTAAAAATATTCTATTTACAAATATAATTTATTTCTATAAAATAAACTTAAATTATATAATTTAAATTAATACAAATTTTATTATTAAGGGAGAAAATTAATGAAAAAAATTAAATTTATTATTATTAGTTTATTAACTGTTTTCTTATTAAGTAATATAACTAATATTAATGCAGTTAAAGTAAGTGCACCTATTGAGTTCTATCCAATATCTTTAGCTAATCAAGATGAGGTATATCATATCAATAATGAAAACTATATTGATTATAATAAAGAGCATAATGATACTGATAGTTTATATCATCTAAGTGATACCTTTGAAATGGATTTAAGTAAAGTTTGGGAAACTTATAATACTGTTAAAAAGACAGCTTTAGATAATCATGTTTATGCTTGGTATAATTTTAAAGTTACAGCTGAGTGGACCATTACTTTTAAAGTTGACACTACTAAAGTTGATGTTAATGAAAGTATGCTTACTTTAGAAAATGTAGAAGAAGCATCACGATCTATTAATACCAATAGTGATTTCTTTGATTATATCAAGCCATATTATGTTGACTATGATAGTACTAGTGGTTTAATTACTATTAAATATCATATTGATAATAATGGAATGTATAATATAGAGAAATATGGTTTTGATGAAGATACTGATTATGTCTTACCTGAAATTATTGATAAGTTTATCGATACCACACCAACTGTATTAGGTACAACTCCAGATGGTTTTCTAACCATGAAACAATCTAAATTACATCCTATTGGAACAACTGAAATTCTAGCAACTGATATATCAATGAAAGGTAGTTTAACAGTTAAAAATATTCCAGGTGGAACAACAGGTATTTTAATGAGATCTTTTCTTCCAATAACCTTTAATGAAAAAGCACCAGACATGGTTGTTAAAGTTGTTAATCCACAAATTATTGTTAAATATCAAGATGAAAATGGTAATTCAATTCAAAAAGATGAAGAAATAAATGGTAAAATTGAAGATATTTATGAAGCAAAAGAAAAAGAAATACGAGGATACTTATTTGTATCTAAGAGTGATAATTATACAGGTACTATTCAAGAAGATACTAATGAAATAATTATATTAACTTATAAAGCATTACCTGGTGCCAGTGTAGTTGTTCATTATGTAGATACTGAAAATAATACTATTGCTTCAGATAAAACTTATAGTGGTAATCATAATGATAAATATAATGTTGAAATAATTGATATTAAAGATTATACATATTTAAATAGCAAAGGTGATGCTCTTTCCGGAACATTTGATTATGAACAAACTCACGAAATTACATTAATATATGAGAAAATTATTCCTCAAATTATTGATATTGATAATATTATTGAAAAAGATGAAGTTATTTATGAAAAAGGAGTTAAGACAATTTATTCAAAAAAACTATCAAAAACAGGAAATGAATTTCTTATGTTATTTACTTTAACTACATTACTTGGTAGTACATCTATTATATATTTAAAAAATAATCTTTTTAGTTAATACCTAAAAAGAAACAGTTTCGATAACTGTTTCTTTTTTTATATAAAGTTATTTAACTAAAAAGTCTTTTAATCTTTTAGCTTTAGATGGATGTCTTAATTTTCTTAAAGCTTTAGCTTCAATTTGTCTAATTCTTTCTCTGGTAACATTAAATTCTTTACCTACTTCTTCTAAAGTTCTTTGTTTACCATCTAATAAACCAAATCTTAATTGTAATACCTTTTCTTCACGATCAGTAAGTTCTAATAATACTTCACTTAATTCTTCTTTTAAAGATTCATTAGTCGCATAATCAAATGGTGATAAAGCATCACTATCTTCAATGAAATCACCTAAATGTGAGTCATCTTCCTCACCAATAGGTGTTTCAAAACTAACAGGATCAAGTGATATTTTTTGAATTTCTCTAACTTTATCAGCACTGATACCTTCCATTTTTTCAGCTATTTCTTCGGCTTTAGGATCACGGCCCAATTCTTGAACTAAATTTCTTTGAATTTTAGTTAATTTATTAATAGTTTCAACCATATGTACTGGTATTCTAATAGTTCTAGCTTGATCAGCAATTGCTCTAGTAATAGCTTGTCTAATCCACCATGTTGCATAAGTAGAGAATTTAAATCCCTTTGTATAATCATATTTATCTACTGCTTTAATTAGACCCATATTACCTTCTTGAATTAAATCTAAGAATAACATACCACGTCCAACATATCTTTTCGCAATACTAACAACAAGTCTTAAATTAGCACTAGTAAGTTCTTTTCTAGCTTCATCATCATCATTGACAATTCTTTTCGCAAGAGCCACCTCTTCTTCAGTGCTTAATAAAGAAACACTACCAATTTCTTTAAGATACATTTTAACAGGATCATTTATTTTAACTTCTGAGGATAATTGAAGATTAGAATCATAATATTCTTTATCATAAATACCATCTAAATCGTAAGTATCAAAATCAGAATCTTCATTTTCATCTAAATCTAATTCATCATCAATAATAACATCATCACCATCAATTTCTAAATCTTCATCAGAATCACTTTCTAAAATATTTTCTTCGTTTAGATAATCAAAAATACTATCAATTTCATCTTCACTAAAATCATAATCTTTAATAAAGTCCATTACATAATCTTGATTAATATGCCCATCTTTTGAATTTTTTAATAATTCATTCTTAATATCTTCTAATGTAAATTCTTTAGTTTTTGCTTTTGCCATAATAAATCCTCCTATTTATTTAATATCTCTTCTTTTGCTTGTCTAATATGATTATTAATTTTTAACAACTCATCAACAATCTTAGCTTTTTCTATTGGATCATTAATGCCATCCTTCTTTTTTGATAACTCTTTTTGCTTTATGTATAATGATTCTATCATATTTATCGTATTTAATGCATCATCAAATATCTTTTTATTTTTATAAATATCTGTATCACTTTGTAAATCTAGATTAATCAAAAAATCTATAACTTTATTATCTATCTCTTTATTGTATAAATCATGTAATTCAAAAAAATCATGATTTAAATAATAAGCACTTATTACATTATATATATCTCGATAAAAAACATCACTAAAAGTACCAACCGTATTTTTAAATATATCATAATATTTCTTATCATTAATCATAAAAAATAATAATATTGAACTCGCATTATCAATATCGGTATTAATTTTTTTATTAATAATATTTAAATTAGTATTATTATTTTTTACAAATTTATTTTTATCTTCAACATATGTCTTAATTACATCATCAGAAATTCCTGATAAATGAGCTAAATAATCATAATAATAATAACGATCAAATGTATCTAAATTATCATTAATTTCATTAACTAATTTCATAACCAATTTCTTCTTTTCACTATAATTATTTAAATTAATTTTAGAGAATTCATAATTAATTTTAAATTCAAATGAACTATTAGTATTTTTAGTATTACTTATAAAAGCTTCACGTCCATTTTTATTAAGATACTCTTCAGGATCTAGATTATCAAATAATAAATATGACGATCTAATATTATTCTCTGATAGAATATTTATTGCTTTATAAGTAGCATTTTTACCAGCTTCATCACTATCAAAAGCAAGTACTACTGAATTAATTCCTAATTTTTTTAATACTTTAATATGATCTTTACTAAGAGCCGTTCCCATAACACAAACAGTATTATCTAAACCAGCCCTATCAAAAGCAATTACATCTTTAGCACCTTCAGTAATAAAAATTTCTTTTGTTTCAATTGCTTTATTAACTGCATTATTAATATTATAAAAAACACTACCTTTATCAAAAATTAATGTTTCTTTAGTATTAATGTATTTAGGACCATCCCCATTTAATATTCGAGCACTAAATCCAAGACAATTATTATTAACATCAAATATTGGAAAAATTAAACGATTTTTATAAGCATTTTGATATTCATTATTATTAATATTAATTAAACCAATCATCGCAGCTTTATTCATATCTACATTTTTATTTTTTAAAATATCAATTAATTGATTATTACCAGCAAAACCAATATTAAATTTTTTAATTGTATCATCATTTATATTAAGATTTTTTAAATAATTATAAGCTTCCATTCCTTCATTTTCTGTTAATAAATATGAAAATAAATCAACGCCAATTTTATTAATATCATAATATTCTTTATTAGATTCTAAAGCTTTCTTATCTATATCATGATACTCATATTGATCTAAAGAAATACCAACATTATTAGCAAGTTTTTTTAGTGCTTCAAAAAAAGATATTTTTTCATAATTTTCGACAAAAGAGATTACATTACCTCCAGCTCCACAAGCAAAACATTTATAGATTTGTTTATCGCTTGAAATATGCATTGATGGAGTTGTGTCATTATGAAAAGGACATAAACAAAGATAATTTCTACCTTTTTTTATAACAGGAATATAACTTGAAATAACACTAACAATATCATTTTTATTTTTTATTTCATCAATTAATTCTTTAGATATATAAGCCACTCTATCATCCTTCTAAAAGTTAAATTTATCTTCAAAATAATTTTCTAATTCATCAATACTAATTCTAATTTGTTCTGTTGTATTACGATCTCTTATAGTAACCATGTTGTCTTCTAAAGAATCAAAATCAATTGTTACACAATAAGGTGTACCAATTAAATCTTGTCTTTTATATCTTTTACCAATATTACCACTAGTTTCAAAAGAACAAACAAACTTATTAGCAATTTTTTTATAAACATCATGAGCAAAATCAATTTGTTGTTTTTGTAATGGTAAAATACAAATTTTAATTGGAGCTAAATCAGGATGAATCATTAAGACATCACCACGATCTTCAATATTAACTAAAGCATTACAAATAAAAGCTAAAAGCATTCTATTTAATCCTAAACTTGGTTCAATAACATAAGGAACATATTTTTCATTAGTTATTGGATCATGATAAGTTAAATCTTCTTTTGAAACTTTCATATGAGCATTTAAATCATAATCTGTTCGATTTGCTATTCCCCAAAGTTCAGATTGTCCAAAAGGAAATTTAAATTCAATATCAGCTGTTCCTGATGAATAATGGGATAGTTCAGTTGGTTCATGATCTCTAAATACAACATAATCTTTATTAATTCCATAAAACAATAACCAATTCATACAAGTTTCTTTCCAATACTCATACCATTTATTAGCTTCACAAGGATTACAAAAGAATTCTAATTCCATTTGTTCAAATTCACGAGTACGAAAAATAAAATTCCCAGGAGTAATTTCATTTCTAAAAGCTTTACCAACTTGTGCAATACCCATTGGTAATTTAGCTCTCATACTACGAACAACATTTTTAAAATTAACAAAAATCCCTTGTGCTGTTTCAGGTCGTAAATATATTTCACTACCTTCTCCACTAACAACACCTTGTTGGGTTTTAAACATTAATTGAAATTCTTTAATTTCACTAAAATTAGTAGAACCACAATTAGGACATTTAATACCATTATCTTTAATAAATTTTTCCATTTTTTCAAATGACCAACCAGCAGGATTAACTTTTGCTTGTTCTTCAATTAAATGATCAGCACGATGTCTAGTCTTACAATCTTTACAATCCATTAAAGGATCTGAAAAACCACCAACATGACCACTTGCGACCCAAACATTAGGATTCATTAAAATAGCTGCATCTAAACCATAATTTTCTTCATGTTCTTGAACAAATTTTTTCCACCAAGCTTCTTGAATATTCTTTTTCAGCTCAATTCCTAGTGGTCCATAATCCCATGCATTAGCTAAACCACCATAAATTTGTGAACCTGGAAATAGAAACCCATTCTCTTTACAATAATTAACAATTTCTTCCATTGTTTTCATAATAACTCTCCTTTAAAGCATACTTGCTGAATTTAATAATATACCACTTCTATCATAAAGTGTTTCACTTAACATTCTAAACACTTGTTTTTCAATATTTTTTGTTATATCAATTTCTCGATGTTTATTTAAGTTATAAAGATATTCAAGATATTCTTTATTATAAATTAATTCATCATCATTAATATTAAGACAATCGTTACAAACAAATCCTAATTCATATCTAGAAAAAGCTTTTATTTTTGTTTGTGAACCACAATAGATACATTTATCTAAAACTAATTCTAGCCCTAAAACTTTTAAGATTATTAATAAAAAATAATTTAAAAAAAACCAATTATTATTACTATTTTCTAAATGATTAATAATTAATTTAATTACTTCATAAAATCTAAAACTTAAATTTACATCAGTATTTCTAATTTTATATAAGCATTCAGAAATTAGCATTAACATATTAATGTTATCATAATTTAATTTAGTATAATCACATGAATTTATAATAGTTCCACTTTTAAAAATAGCTAACTCATTTTTTTGATAATTCATCATATCAAAATCTAATTCATTAAATAATTTAATTAAATAATAATTTTTATTAGTAGCTTTTTTAGCTCCTCTAACAACACATTGAATAAATCCATATTCTTTACTAATAAATGAAACAATAACATCATTATCTTTATAATCTAATATATTAATAATAATTCCTCTAACATCTTTAATAATATCTTTATTGATAATCATATTAATAATCCTTATCTGTATATCCTAACTCATCTAATTGAAATTGTTTTTCACGCCAATTATTCTCTACTTTTACAAATAAATCTAAATAAATCTTACATCCAAATATTTTCTCTAATTCATTACGAGCTCTAATACCAACCTCTTTTAAATTAGCCCCATTTTTACCAATAATAATTCCTTTTTGACTACTCTTTTCAACAATTATTATCGCACTAACAATAAGATTATTATCTTTAGTAAAAATAAATTTTTCTAAATCTATTGCTACTGAATGAGGTATCTCATCATAAGTAAGTTGTAATATTTTTTCTCTTATAACTTCTTTAGTTAAAAATTTATCATCATGATCACTGACCATATCATCTGGAAAATATTTAAATCCATCATTTAACTTATCAACAATAACATCAATTAAAGTATTAATATTATTATATTCTAGAGCTGATATGGGAATTATGTCTTCAAAGATATCACTAAAATTCTCATTAATATAAGTTAATTTTTTTATTAAAGCCTCTTTACTTATTAAGTCAATTTTATTTAAAACAACTATTTTTTTTGCACTTCTATTTTTTAAAGCATCAATAATTTTTAAATCACCTGTCGAAATATCTTGATTAGCATTTAATAGAAATAAAATAATATCAACATCATTCATCGAAGCATAAGCACTCTTATTCATAAATTTAGATAATCCTGACTTAGGTTTATGAATACCAGGCGTATCAATAAAAATAATTTGCGCATTATTACTATTATATATTCCTTGAATATTATTTCTCGTAGTTTGTGCTTTATTAGAAATAATGGCTACTTTTCTTTTTAAAATAGCATTTAATAAAGTTGATTTACCAACATTAGGCCGTCCAACGATTGCCACAAAACCTGATTTAATCATTCTCTTTACCAAAATGATATGGAAAAATATCATTTATCTTAACACATTCAAATTTACCATTTTTATCAAATAAATATATATTAGTATCATTAGATAATAATTCATTCATAACTTGTAAGCATTCACCACATGGAAAACTAATTTTATCACTATCACTAAGTAAACCAAAATATTTAATATCTTCTTTTTTTACTCCATTAGAATATGCATTACTTAAAGCACTTCTTTCAGCACAAATAGTACTACCATAAGCTTTATTTTCAATATTAGAGCCTAAATAAGCATTATTATTATTAGTTACTAAACATGCTCCCACTTTAAAATTAGAATAAGGAGCATAAGCATTAGCTTGTGCTTTTAAACATAAATCATATAATACTTTATCAATTGTTGTACTCATTAGCTTAACCTCCATAACAAATCAATTACACGTGGATAAAAAATAATTACCCCTACTAAAATAGAACCAATAGTGCTTATTAAAACAGCACCAGCTGCAATATCTTTAATTTTTCCTGCCATTTTGTTATATTCAGGACTAATCATATCTACAATATTTTCAATAGCAGTATTAATAATTTCTAAAGTAAAGACAATAATTGCTAGAATGATAATAGCAACCCATTCAATAATAGTTATTCTTAATAAAATACCTAATAAAATAGTTGCTACTAAAACTAATAATTGATATCTTACACTAGACTCTTCTAAAAAAACAGTTTTAATTCCTTTAAAAGCTACAAAGAACTTATTTGAATCATATAAGTATTTTTGTGACTTCTTTTTTTTAAAAGGATATTTTATTTTTAATTTCATCCATGATACCCCCTTGTATTGAAAACATTATCTTCTCATCATTTTCATTTAAATGATCATAACCACAACAATGTAATAATCCATGAATAAATAAAAAAATAAGCTCTCTTTTTAATGAATGATGATATTCATTAGCTTGTGCTATAGCTTTATCAACACTAATGAAAATATCTCCCAAATCATAATATTCAATATCGATATTAACATCAAAATCATTTTCAAAAGAAATAACATCAGTAACATAATCTTTATTACGATAATGTTTATTCATTTGATGAATAAACTCATTATCGACTAAAGTTACACTTAAATCATATTCATCATCTTTTTTTAATATCTTCATAGCTATAGCAGCACATTCTTGATAAATATCACGATATATATCATAATCTTTATTATAATTATTTATAAAATTAACATTTATCATGAGCAATATTTATCCTCTTCACTAAAAATTAAATTCAATTCTTCTATTCCTGCTTCTATTAATAACATATCATAACCATAAAATTCTTCAAATTGTTCTAATAATTCTTCATCACTTAAAAAATAAACATAAGCTTCGACTACAGCTAAGCGATACATTAAATCATCTTCTTCAATTAATGTTGGATATAACAAATAAGAATACTTAGTAAAAACATCTATACAATTTTCTAAATAATCCGAAGAAGTAATTCTATTACTATAAATATCAACACATGTACAAAGAATATTTTCAAAATCTTCAATATCTAATAATGAAGGAACAACTTCATATTCTAGATTATTCTTAAAAATAAGAAAAGTTTCATCACATTTTTTATTAATTAATAATAATAATAATTCACTCTTTAAATATGATGAATATTTAGAAACAAAATATTCTTTAAATATTGGTATATATTCATCTATATCAATAACACTTAATTGATTAATCATATTTTCTTGATAAGTATAATCATCATTTAATAAATAATATTTAACTTTTTCATAATCTAAATTATGTTTAATAGCATGTTTGTTTTCACTAGCAACTAAATTATATAATGTTAGTAAGATATTTTTATAATAATCATACTTCGAATCTTCTAAACTTAATAAATCCAATTCTTGATTTACAACATCAATTGCTGTAAAGTAATTTTTACTTTTCATTAATGCAATGATATAGTATCCCATTATTTCGTCTCTATTATCTTTAAAATGATTCTTTTTTTCATTGTATAAAAATACTATTTCATCAAACTTTTTTAATTCAAACAAACAATAGAATTTATATAAATATTGACCTTCCATCTTCAATAAACGATGTAATGCTTCTTCATAATTAGCTTCATCTATTAATTTAATAATATCCTTCATCTAAATCATTCCTTTTATTGTCTTTAATAATTCATCTTTATTAATTTCAATTTTAGTACTATCTAGACGATTAACTAATTCGACAACATTTTCATCAGCTTTTTTACCAACTATAATTCTAATATTTACCCCAATCAAATCACTGTCCGCAAACTTAGAACCAACTCTTTCATGACGATCATCAAATAATACATTTATATTATTATCAACAAGCAAATCACTAATCTCATTTGCTAAAGATAATTGCTTTTCTTTTTTACCATCAACCATAATTAAATGAACATCAAAAGGTTGAAGTAATTTAGGATAAATAATACTATTATTATCTTCATTAACATAAGCTTCGACTACAGCCATTAATATTCTTGAAATACCAATACCATAACATCCCATCCACATTGGTTGAGCTTTTTGATTCTTATCTAAATAAGTACAACCTAATGCTTCTGAATATACCGTACCTAATTTAAAAATTTGACCAACTTCAATACCTTTATCAAAACTTAATGTTTCATTACATACCACACATTTATCATTAGTATGAACTTCTTTAACATCGCCAATAAAATCAGCTTTGAAATCACGTTCATAATTAACATTAATATAATGCTTATCCTTAACATTAGCTCCAGCTGTAAAGTTTTTTAATTTAAGCAAAGCTTCATCTAAAACAATAATAAATTTATCTTTAGGATTAAAATTAATTGCTCCAATAAAGCCTTTTACTAAATTTTGCTCAATAATTTCATCATCACTTAACATTCTTAATTCCTGAGCTTTAACTAAATTTAATAATTTAGTTTCATTAATATCATAATTACCTTGAATAACAACTAAATAATATTTATTATTAGTATCATCTTTAAAGGTAATATATTTAGCAGTACGATTAGTTTCAAAAGATAAAAAAGAAGCAATATCATCAATACTCATAATGTTTGGCGTATCAATTAACTCAATATCTTTAATATCTTCATTGACTATCGCAAAATCATAATTAGCAGTAGCTTTTTCAAGATTAGCTTGATAACCACATTTATCACAATAAACTAATGTATCTTCCCCAATTTCAGAAACTGCCATAAATTCAATAGATTCAGAACCACCAATAGCACCATTATCTGCATTAACTTTAATAGTTTTTAAGCCACATTTATTAAAAATATTTTCATAAGCCTTTTCCATTAAATGGTATTGATAATCAAGACCTTCTTCATTTAAATCAAAAGAATAGGAATCCTTCATAATGAACTCACGACCTCTCATTAAACCAAAACGAGGACGAGCTTCATCACGAAACTTAGTTTGAATTTGAAAAAGATTTAAAGGTAATAAACGCCATGATTTAACATTATCACGAACAATAGTTGTAATAACTTCTTCACTTGTAGGTTGAAGACAAAAATCACGATCTTTACGATCTTTCATTCTCATTAATTCTTTACCATATTTTTCCCAACGACCTGACTCATCCCATAATTCTTTTGGTTGCATAATTGGCATATTAAGTTCATAAGATTCAGCCTTATTCATTTCTAAACGAACAATATCTTCAATCTTTTTAATTATATTCCATGCTAAAGGTAAATAAGAATAGACACCAGCAGCAATTTGTTTAATCATACCTGCCTTTAACATGAATGATAATGATTTACAAGTAACATCATCACCTATTTCAACCTTACTTGTTGGAATTAAAAATCTACTTTGTTTCAATAAAAACACCTCTACTTACTAACTTATATTATAACATACACTTAAGTAATATTTAAGGTTATTCTAAAACTTTATTAGGGTTAACTCCAAAAGATAAATCATTATCTAATTCATCATAATTATAATGATTTGCTAAAGAGGCAATCATAGCTGCATTATCAGTACAACACCATAATGGTGGTAGTGTTAACTTAACATTTTTAGGAACTTTTCTAGTAAGTTGTTCTCTTAAATAAGAGTTAGCCGCAACTCCTCCAGCAATAATCATATGTTTAATATTATATTCATCAATAGCTTTTAAACTTTTAACAATTAAAGGTGCTACCGCACTATCTTGAAAACTACAAACAATATCTTCAATTTTATAACTTTCTTTTTTCATATTTAATTGATTAACTTTATTAATAACAGCAGATTTCAACCCACTATAAGAAAAATTAAAATCATTATCATTAATTTTAGGAGATGGAAAATTATAAATATTATGCCCTTCTTTAGCTAATTTATCTAGAATTGGACCTCCTGGATAACCTAAAGATAAAACTTTAGCAACTTTATCATAAGATTCACCAATAGCATCATCTAAAGTACGACCAATAACTTCAAATTTTAAGTGTTCTTTCATTAAAACTAATTCGGTATGTCCACCAGAGACTACTAAAGCTAATAAAGGAAATTCAAAATTATCAATAAACTCATTTGCATAAATATGTCCCGCAATATGATGTAATCGTAATATTTTAATATTATTAATATAAGCTAAACTTTTCGCAAACATAACTCCAACATGAAGTGCTCCAACTAATCCAGGTCCATCTACTATCGCAATAACATCAATATCATTAATTGTTATTTCTGCTTTTTTTATAGCTTCTTTAAAAACTTTATCAATATTTTCTAAGTGAAGTCTTGAAGCCAATTCAGGAATAACTCCACCTTTATCTTGATGATTTTTTATTTGACTAGAAACAACATTTGCTAGTAATTGATTATTTTTTATGATTGCCATTGCTGTTTCATCACAAGATGATTCAATAGCTAATATTATTTTATCCTTCATATTAAAGCTCCTTTCGATAAACTAATGCATCATTATTATTTCCATAATAATTAATTCTTCGATCAATTAATTTAAAATCATAATTTTCATAAAAACTTATTGCTTTTTTATTATTAATATTAACTTCAAGCATAATATTAGTACCTTTATTTTTTAATGTTAAATAAATAATATAATCCATTAAAAAATGACCATAACCTTTATTTTGATATGTTTCATTTACTCCAATAATTACTAAATCAATAGTTTCAAATAAGCAATGAATAATAAAATAACCAATTACATCTTCATCATCCTTTAAAACATAAAATAAAGAATAATCAAAGTTAAGTTCATTATAAAAACTATCATAACTATATTTATAATCCATAATTTCATTATGAATTTTAACTACTTTACTAATATCAAAGACTTGTGCTTTACTCAGTTTCATTAAAAAGCAGCCTTTACATATAAAGATTCAATGTTATCACTATAATAATTATTATTAACTAAATAAATAATATTATTTGGTATATTATCTAAACTACTATCATAAGTAATATAATTATCATTAACAAGATCATCTTTATTAATTAATTCTATTTCTTTAAAGATATTATCTTCTTTTTTTCTCACATAATACTTGTTACCACGAGCATCAATCAAAGCTATGCCATTTTGAACATCACCAAGTAACATATCTAATGATGAAATAGTATAAACCTTATTTTTATTAGAACAAGCTAGAGCTTTCGCAAAAGTTAACCCTACTCTAATACCAGTAAAAGAACCAGGTCCACAAGCAAAATAAAATTTATCTATATTATTAATATCAATATTATTATTCACTAAAAAAGAATCCAAAACATTAAAAAATATTTCAGATTGATTTTTATTAGTTTCAATAATTTTCTTATCCACTAGCTCATTATGAAACAAAACAAGTATAATGTATGAATTACTAGTATCAACGAATAAATTCATGACAATAATCCTTTATATATGAAATAATACTATTTTTTCCTAAAACATTAATATATTTAACATCTTCGGTAATACTATCTAAAGATAATTTTAGTGAAAACATTGATCTAAATTCATTTGGTAAATATTCAGCCCATTCAATAATTGAAATATCATCATTTGAATACCAATATTCTTCAAATCCTTGATCATAAACATTATCTTGAATTCGATATAAATCAAAATGATTTAAATAACGATTTTTTCCCTTATATCTTTTAAAAATGTTAAAAGTTGGCGAAGTAACTACATCTTTTACTCCTAAACCTTCCGCAAAATATTGCGTAAAAGTAGTCTTACCTGCTCCTAAATCACCATCTAAAAAAATAACAGCACCTTCATCTTTAAAATATTTTGCTAAAGTATGGGCAAATTTTTCCATATCAAGTAAATTAGCTATTTTTAATTGTACTTGTTGCATAACCATCACTCCTCATAATATGATTATTTAATTATTCTAAATTTATTTAATAAAGTATCATTTGTTAAATAAAGATTAACAATATTATTTTAACTCATTTTATAAAAAAAAGATAGCTATAGCTATCTCAGACCGTTGACGAATATAGGTTAACGGTCTTTTTTATACTCAACAGTTACTATTAGTAAATAGTTTTGTAAATAGGTGCACTAAAATCGAAAAGTTTACTAAAATAATCAAAAAGTTTATTAAATATACAAATAGTAGGCCCATTTTCCTTATTTTCTTGCTCTATTGCATATTCTATTGCCTTTAATCTGCATATCTTTTTTAGATTTTGGGCAGCACAAAGAAGGAAATTATAATTC
>JAISTP010000056.1 GCA_031272545.1 Bacilli bacterium
ATCTGCCTTACAAGCAGAGGGTCGGCGGTTCGAGCCCGTCAACGACCACCATGCCGGCTTAGCTCAATTGGTAGAGCAACTGACTTGTAATCAGTAGGTTGGGGGTTCAAGTCCTCTAGCCGGCACCAGGAGAGGTAGCGAAGTGGCTAAACGCGACTGACTGTAACTCAGTTCCTTAGGGTTCGGCAGTTCGAATCTGCCCCTCTCCACCATTTTGGGAATTAGCCAAGCGGTAAGGCAACGGACTTTGACTCCGTCATTCGCTGGTTCGAATCCAGCATTCCCAGCCATTTTTTTGTCCTGCTAGCTCAGTTGGTAGAGCATCTGACTTTTAATCAGGGGGTCACAGGTTCGAATCCTGTGCAGGACACCATTTATTTAATATAGTCTACCGCCCAGGTGGCGGAACTGGTAGACGCACAGGACTTAAAATCCTGCGGATAGTGATATCCGTGCCGGTTCGATTCCGGCTCTGGGCACCATATGAAAATAAGACAACGAAAGTTGTCTTTTTTATATATTTATGATTTTATCTATAAAAAATATTCTTTTATTACTACAATTATAAATATAGTATATTCATTAATGTAAGCTAAATGTAAATATTATTAACTTTTATGCTTTAATTTGTTTTGTTTTTATTTAATTTTAATATAAATGCAGCTACTAAATTGCATTAACTGTTAATGTTCAAACAAATCAAGATTGGGAAAATCCAAGTTTAACCAATCATAAAAGAGGTTATTTTATTCTTACTAGTCAGGATGAATAAGATCGCTTGAATAGTAGCGATGCTACTCATATTCAAAATCATGCCATAATACTTTATAATAAAGATGCTTGGGTTAATTTAAATGTTGTTTATGAAAAAGAGGTTACACCATTACCTCAAAGTGATGTTACTGAACCTAAGAATAATAATAGTATTGTCTTACCTGAAACAGGTTTATATGATATTTATTACTAAGTAAATGTTATTCTTGGTTTAGGTGGCTTATTAATATACTATCATAAAAAGCTAATATTTTTATTAAATAATAAAAAGGTTAATCTAGGTTATAGATTAGCCTTTTTACCTATTAATGAAAGTAATCTTCCAGTTATTCCTTCCTGACGATAAGAATAATATTTTAAGATATTAGTAGTACTTTCATTATGATTAATTATTTTATTAAAATTAAATTGTTTTAAAATATTAAGATTAAATTGTTTATTATCATAGAGATATTTATTATTATTGATTTTTTTAAAACAATCTTGTGGTTGGTACTCAGGATATTGATTTATGGCATCATAAACATCTTTTCCTACTTCATAATCTTTTTGATTAATGGCAGGTCCTAAGATAATAGTAGTATTTTTAGGATTTAATTTTTCTTGTTTAATAAGATAATTTATTGTTTTTAATGTAATTAGTTTAGCAGAACCTTTCCATCCTGAATGAATAGCACAACATATAAAAGGTTGTGAACAATAAAGAAGAATAGGTAAACAATCAGCTGTAAGTACACCTACATAAACATCTTTATCTGTTGTATATAAAGCATCACATTCCATTGTAGGTAAAGAATCATTTTTATTAATTTTTATTAAGGTATCAGTATGAGCTTGAAAAGGATAATAAATATCATTAATATTAATTTTTAATTCTTTAGCTAATTTCTCATAATTTTTTTTAACATGTTCAGCATTATCATCACAACGAAAGCCCATATTATTTTTAGCATATACGCCTTGTGAATAGCCATCTTCTCTTGTTGTTGTAATAGCAATTACATCTTTTATATTATAATCTATCATTTTAATTGCTCCAATTCTTTAGTAATTTTTCCATCATTAGCAATCATAGTACTTTTATATGTTTTTATTTTTACTTGTCCTAATTGATTATTTAATTTACTTAAATTATATACTTTAGTATATTGAATTTCATAATTAACATTAGGTTTAGTATTAGAATAATATAAAGCTAAATGAGCAGCTTTTTCGATTACTTGTTCATTAATATGGTCACCTTTAATAATGACATGAGCACCACTTATATCTTTGATATGAACCCATATATCATTGTCTTTAGCAATTTTAAAAGTAACTAAATTATTTTGTAACGCATTCTTACCAACATAATATTTATTATTTAATTCATCTTTAAAACAAGAATAATTTAATTCTTTATTCTTTTCTTTTTTTTGTTTTTTACGTTTATGATTAAGATTAATTAATTTCTTTTGATCTAATAACTCAAGCATTTCTTGAAAATCTTCTAATGTCGCATATTCTACCATATTCATAGCTTCTTGATATAAATAAGAACTATCAATAGCTAATTTAATTTGTTCATCTAAATAAGTAAATGATTTCTTTTGTTTATGATATTTCTTTAAATAGTTTTTAGCATTTTCAATATAACTTATTTTATCATTTAGCTTTATAGTAATATCTTTATTATCTTCAAAATCAAATAATTCTACTTGTTTATAATGCTCATCTTTTTTAAATTGATAAAGATTATCATATAATAAAGTACCTATTTTTTGATATTCTTGATAATTAAGATTAGCTTGATATTGTAATTCTAATTTCTTTTGTTTTCTTTTATTTCTTTTAATACCATTTTTTATTTCATTTAATTCTTTTTTGTATATGGTATTGATACTTTGATGCGATGATTGATGTTGATAGAGATAATCAAAAGCATTATCTAAATCATCAAAGCTTTGATATTCATTAGTTAGTGGTTCTAAATATGTAAGAAAATTATTATATAAATATATCTTAGTAGAATTTAAATAGTTATTAAGAATATCATTAGCTTGATATCCTTGATTATTATATGCAATAAACTCATTACTTATCTCTTTAGAGAAACCTTGATAATTAATAGTATAATCATCTTCATTATTAATTTGTTCATAAGGATTAATTCTTCCTTTGGTATCAATATATTCATATATAGCTTTTTTATGAATGATTCTACTCATACTAGCATATAAAGGAATAAGTTTATATGTTTGAATAATCTTATAATCATGATCACAAAGTATAGTATTAGAATGTCTTCCTAATAATTCAAAAATTAAATATTTAGTATTAACATCTTTTAATTCATTCATTTTCAATATTTCAAAGACAATAACTCTTTCACATTGATATTGTTTAATATCTTTAATAATACCACCTTCAAGATGTTTTCGTAAAAGCATACAAAAATTAGTTGCTTCATCTAAAGTAGTAACTTTATTATTAGTTAAATGTAATCTAAAATCATTAGCTTGAATTGAATTAATTAAGTTATAGTTAGTATGTTTAGCTCTTATTTTAAAAACTAATTCATTATCATTTAATTGATAAATTTTTTGTATTTTACCAGTATTAATTTTATTTTTTAAATTATTTACTATTTTTGTAACTAGTAGTCCATATAACATTTAAATCACCTTTTAAATTATATCATAATCATAAAAGTATTATTTTTTTTAAATGTGTTTACTCAAGAAAGAGCTTATTGTTAAGTAAATTAAATAAAAAAGATTTAATTTATTATTATTTATTTATTTTCTTTAAATTTAATAATTGATATTTAGTTTTAAATCATTATAATAGGTTCTAAGGTGATTATATTGGAGAAAAAAGGTCGTTTGATTATACTTAGTGGTCCTTCAGGAGTAGGGAAAGGTACTATTAGAGAACAATTGTTTAATAATAAGGAACTTAATTTAGCATATTCTATTTCAATGACTACAAGAAAGCCACGTGTTAATGAAGTTAATGGTGTTGATTATTTCTTTGTTTCAGAAAAAGAGTTTTTAAGAAGCATTGATAATGATGAATTAATAGAATGGGCTGAGTTTGTTGGTAATTATTATGGAACACCAAAGTATTATGTTGAAGAATTATTAAAAAAAGGTAAAAACGTTGTTTTAGAAATTGAAGTGCAAGGCGCAACACAAGTTATTGCAAGTTGTAAAGATGTGCTATCAATATTCATTGTTCCACCTAGTATGGAAGAATTAGAACGTAGAATTAGAAGTCGTCAAACTGAAACAGAAGCCGTAATTAAAACTAGATTAGCTAAAGCAGCTAGTGAAATTGATACAGCAGATAACTATGATTATGTAGTTGAAAATACTAATGTTGCGAATGCTGTTTTAGAAATTAGTAAAATTATTAAAGAAAATACAAACTAAAGTTTATCCTTTAGTTTTTTTGATTGGAATGAAAAAGATGAATAAAAAATATAATGTAAGATTGTATGCATATAAAATAATATATCAAGTTAAATATCAAAAGGGTTATTCTAATTTATTATTAAGAAAATATCTATCGTTGTTTAATAATTCTGATAAAGCTTTACTTACTAATATTGTATATGGAGTTTTAAAAAATGATCTTCTTTTAGATTATCAATTATCTTTTATGAAAGATATTAAACTTTCTAATAAACAAAGAACTATTTTATATATTGCTTTATATCAATTTCATTTTCTTGATAAGATTCCTCAATATGCTATTTTAGATGAAGCAAATAAAATGAGTTTAAAAATTTTAGATAATTATCAAAAAAAATTTATTAATATGATCTTACATCAATTATTAAATAAAGAATTAGTTTATGCGAGTACTAATGATGAACTATTAAATATTAGTATTAATTATTCTCATCCTTTATGGTTAATAAAAATGTTAAATAAACAATATAGTTATGAACAAATGCAAGCAATAGTAGAAGATAATTTAAAACCTAGTCTTACTTATTTAAGAGTAAATCAATTAAAAAAGGATAAGTTTATTAACAATAATAACTTTAATAAAATTAATGATTTTCTTTATTACTATACTGGTCATGATATTAGTAAAGATGCTAATTATTTAAATGGTATTGTAAGTATTCAAGATAGAGCTGCTCAACAAGTTGCATCTTTACTTAATCCTTTAGATAATAGTATTGTTTTAGATATGTGTGCTGCTCCCGGTACTAAAACTTGTCATTTAGCTGAAATAATGCATGATACTGGTTTAATTAAAGCTGTAGATATCTATGAACATCGTATTACATTGATTAATAATGAAATTAAAAGATTAAACTTACATAATATTAAAACTTTATGTTTTGATAGTATTAAACTCTTAGATATTGAAAAAGAAAATAGTTTTGACTATATTCTTTTAGATGCTCCTTGTACCGGTTTAGGTGTTATTAAAAGAAAACCAGAAATTAAATACCAAGATATTAGCACTAGTATGGATGAAATTATCTTAATTCAAAAAGAATTACTTAAAGTTGCTTATAAATTATTAAAACCTGGTGGTTACTTGGTTTATTCAACATGTACTTTAAATAAAAAAGAAAATGAATTTCAAATAAATAACTTACTTAATGAATATCAAGATTTAATTAAAATATCAGAACAAACAATTTTTAACTATACAAATAATAGTGATGGTTTTTATATGTGTAAATTACAAAAAATATTATAATATCTTATCTTTGTAATATATTAATATATTTTATTTTATGATATACTTTAAACATATTGAATAAAATAATTTAATATTATTAATGTTTATATAATAGTTAATTAAAAAATAAGCTATTTAAGAACATTTAATATAATTATAAAGATATTTATTTGTTTATTTGGTATAATAAATAAGGTGATTTAATGAAATATATCTATGATTTAGATATTGATGATTTAGAAAAGTTAATGATTAATATTAATGAAAAGAAATATCGAGCTAAACAATTATTTGAATGGTTATATAGAAAAAGAATTAGTTCTTTTTTTGAAATGACTAATTTAAATAAAAATTTAATAAATTATTTAAGTGATAATTTTATAATAGAATTAATTAAAGAAGAACAAGTTTTAATTAGTAATGATGGAACTAAAAAGTATCTTTTTAAATTAAGTGATAACAATGTAATCGAGACTGTTTTAATGAAATATGAACATGGTTATAGTGTATGTGTATCTAGTCAAGTAGGATGTAATATGGGATGTTTATTTTGTGCTAGTGGTAAATTAAAAAAAGTAAGAGATTTAAGTGCTGGTGAAATAGTAATGCAAATTCTTTATATCCAAAAAGAATTAGATTTAATAGATGAAAGAATTAGCAATGTCGTCGTAATGGGTATAGGTGAACCATTTGATAATTATGATAATGTTATTAAGTTTATTCAAATAATTAATCATGATATAGGTTTAGCTATTGGTGCAAGGCATATAAGCGTTAGTACTTGTGGGCTTTTAGATAAAATTAATAAGTTTTCTAAGCTTAATTTACAAGTTAATTTAGCTGTTTCATTACATAGTGCTATCGATAAAAAAAGAAATGAAATTATGCCCATTAATTATAGGTATAATTTAAATGAATTAAAAGAATGTCTTTTAAATTATCAATTAAAGACTAATCGTCGTATTACTTTTGAATATATTTTATTAAAAGGATTTAATGATAAAGTAGAAGATGTTTTAGCTATAAAAAAGTTTTTAAAAGGTTTAAATGCTTATATTAATATTATTCCTTTTAATGATATTAATGATAAAAGATTTAAAAGTATTAAAAGAAATGATTGTTATTATTTTTATCAGAAATTAAAAGATGAAAATATTAATGTTACGATAAGAAAAGATTTTGGCAATGATATTGCGGCAGCTTGTGGTCAATTACGAGCAAAGAAAGAGGAGATGTCATGAAAAAATATGCCATAACGAATATTGGAAAAGTAAGAAAAACTAACCAAGACCAAGCTTTTGTTTATAGTAATACTAATAATATTAGTATTGGTATTGTTTGTGATGGTATGGGGGGACATAAAGCAGGTGGTTATGCTTCACTTCTAGTTTCAGAGATTATTTTACGAGAATTTACTAGTATTAATACTTTTTCAAGTAAAGATGAAGCTAAATTGTGGATGAGAGATGTTATTAATAAAGCTAATACTGAAGTTCGTACTAAGTCGATGAATGAAAAATATCAAGGAATGGGCACAACTTTAGTTTTAACATTAGTTTTAGAAGATGTTATCTTAATTGCGAATATTGGTGATTCTAGAGCGTATGTAATGCAAAATGGAACATTTAAACAAATTAGTGAAGATCAAACTTATGTTAATATTTTACTTAGAGAAGGTAAAATTAGTAAAGAAGAAGCTTTGAATCATCCTAAAAAACATGTCATTATGTATGCAATTGGAAATTTAGAAATACCACATATTGATTTTTACGAAATAAAAAGGACTAAAGATACATTGATATTTATGTGTAGTGATGGTATTTATAATTTGGTAACGTTCAAGTATTTGAATACAATTCTTGAATCAAAATTACCAGTATCCCAAAAAGCAATTAGTATTATAAATGATGCTAATGATAATGGTGGTTATGATAATATGTCTATAGTAATTATGGAGGGCGAATAAAATGGTGAATACAAACTCAGGTTATTTATTAAATAATCGTTACCGTTTAATTGATTTAATTGGTGAAGGTGGCATGGCTAATGTCTATTTAGGAATGGACACTTTACTTAATAGAAGAGTAGCTGTTAAAGTTTTAAGAGGGGATTTATCTCATGATGAAACATTTGTAAAAAGATTTCAACGTGAAGCTTTAGCGACCACTGCTTTAGAGCATCCTAATTTAGTTCAAGTATTTGATGTTGGTTTTGAACAAGGATATTATTACATTGTCATGGAATATATTGAAGGTAAGACTTTAAAACAATTAATTAAACAACATGGTCCTCTTAGTGTTGGTGAGACTATTGATGTTATGGAACAATTAGTATCAGCTGTTGAACATGCTCATTCTCGTGGTGTTATTCATCGTGATATTAAACCACAAAATGTTATTGTGCGAAGTGATGGTACAGTTAAATTAACTGATTTTGGTATTGCAATTGCGCAAAATGCAACCCAACTAACTCAAACTAATTCACTAATGGGTTCAGTTCATTATTTAGCTCCTGAGCTTGCGAAAGGACAAAATGCTAGTGAACAAAGTGATATTTATTCTCTTGGAATATTAATGTTTGAATTACTTGTTGGAAAAGTGCCTTTTTCTTCTGATTCAGCTGTTAATATTGCTTTAATGCATATGGAAGATAAAATACCAAGTGTTCATGATATCGTTGGCGATGATGTTAATCAAGCTATTGAAAATATAATTACAAAAGCTACTGCTAAAAATAGAGCTTATCGTTATCAAACAGCACATGAAATGTTATTAGATTTAGTGGACTGTCAATATCGTAATGATGAAGCAGCTTTAGAATTTGATGACGAATTAGAAGAAACTAGTGTTGATCCTTTAGCTAGTACTATTGTAATGGATAAAAATAATATCAATAATAATAACAATAATTCTAAGAAAAAGAAAAATAAATTATTAATTATTATTCCAAGTATTATTGCTGGATTAATATTAATTGGTTTAGTTTTATATTTCTTTGTTTTTGCGAAAAGTAATGTTGATGTTACGATGCCTAAATTAGCTGGTATGACTAAAGATGAAGCAGTTACTGAATTAAAACAAGATAACATTATTGATGAAGATTGTACTGAAGCAGATAATGTTTATGCTTGTAAGAATTTTACAATTAAATTTAGTGATGAAGAAAGTACTGATGTCGATAGTGGTAAAATTATTAGTACCAATCCAGTTGATGGTACTAAATTAAATAAAGGTGATACTATTGAAGTATCTATTTCTAAAGGTAAAAAAGTAAAAATCCCTGTCGTAGTTGGAACTAGTGCTAAAACAGCGCAAAGTACTTTAGAAAACTTAGGATTTAAAGTTAATGTTACTTATACTGAAACTGATGATTCAACTCAAGTAGGTAATGTTATAAGTGTAAATCCTATTGAAGGAACAGAAGTAGAATATGGATCTAGTGTTAAATTAGAAATTGGTAGCGTTAAAAAGATAAGTGTTCCTAATGTAATGAATTTAACATATAAGACAGCTTATGAAAATTTAGATAGTAAAGGATTAATTGTTTCAACATCTAACTGTGGTGAAGGAGATACAGTTATATCACAAACATTAGCACCTGGTACTGATGCTCAAAGTGGAGATAAAATTGAGTTAAAATGTGAAGTAACTACTGAAAAAAATGATGATGAAACAACAACACCAAATCAAACAAATCCTGATGCTAGTGGAACAACAAGCGAATGATAAACAATCAAAAACAAGGATTAATCATTTCTTTAAGAGCAGGTAATTACTTTGTAAAAATAGATAATGATATTTATAAATGTAAAGCACGAGGATTATTCCGCCATCAAGATATTTCTCCGGTAGTTGGCGATAATGTTATAGTTGAAATCCAAAACTATCAAGAAGGTTATATTATTGAAATTTTAGAACGACATAATTATTTAGCACGTCCTAAAATTGCTAATATCGATTGTGGTATTATTATTACTTCTTATGATGAACCACAATACTCTTATTATTTAATTGATAAATTTTTAGCTATTTTAGAGTTTTTAAAAATTGAACCAATTATTTGTGTTACAAAAATTGATCTAGCAAGCGATATTAAAGATGTTTATGCATCATTTAAAAGTTATGAATATGATAATTATCAAGTTGTTTATACTTCAATAAATGATGCTAAAACTTTTAAAAGTCTAAAAGAAAAAATAAATAATAAGTTAACTGTTTTAATAGGCCAATCTGGTGCTGGTAAATCTAGTTTATTAAATGCTATTAATAAAAATTTAAATCTTCAAACTAATGAGATTTCACAATCATTAAATCGTGGTAAACATACTACTAGACATGTAGAAATATTTGAAACTAACTATGGTTTAATTGCGGATAGTCCAGGCTTTTCAAGTCTTGATCTAGATATGATGCAAGCCGAAGATTTAGCCATTGCTTATCATGATTTTAAAGATGCAAGTACACAATGTAAATTCAATAATTGTTTGCATCTTAATGAGCCGCAATGTATGGTAAAAGAATTAGTTAAAGATAATAAAATTAGTTTAACTAGATATAATAATTATCTTTTATTTCAAGAAGAAATAAAAAATAGAAAGGTTAGATATTAATGAGAATAGTTGCCCCATCAATATTAAGTTGTAATTTTATGGATTTGAAAAATGAAATAATTAAAATTAACGATTCTAAAGCTGAATGGATTCATTTTGATGTTATGGATGGTCATTTTGTTCCTAATTTAACTTTTGGTCCTGATATTTTTAAGTATTTTAAAAATAATTCTAATAAATTTATGGACGTCCATATTATGGTATCTAATCCTATGTTTATAGCTCAACTTTTTATTGAGGCAAAAGCTAGTCAAATTGTTTTTCATTATGAAGCTTGTCAAAATGAAAATGAAATTTATGAATTAATTAATTATATTAAATCAAAAGATATTAAAGTAGGTATATCAATTAAGCCAGGTACTGATGTAAAAGTTTTAAAACCATATCTAAATTTATTAGATAATATTTTAGTAATGTCAGTTGAACCAGGTTTTGGTGGTCAAAAATTTATACCTAATGTTTTAGATAAATTATCTTATTTAAAAGAACAAAGAACTATCAATAATTATAATTATATAATTCAAATAGATGGTGGAATTAATAATGAAAATAAAGAATTATGTTATGAAAAAGGTGCTGATTGTTTAGTCGCTGGTTCATATTTATTTAAACAAGAAGATTTTGCATCAGGAGTTGAATCTTTGTTATGAAAGTAGTTAATTTAGTTGCTTCCGCAAAACATGAGCCTAATTATCTTGATGGTGATTTTATCGGTGTTGATCGTGGTAGTGAATATCTATATGATTTAAATATTAAAATGGTGGCGATGATTGGCGATTTTGATAGTATCGATATTAATGTTTTAACTAACTTAAAAAATGATGGTAATAATATAGTTCAATTAAATGTTGTAAAAGATAATACTGATTTAGATGAAGCTATTAAATATGCTTATTCATTAGGATATGAACAAATTAATATCTATGGAGCCTTAGGACAAAGAGTTGATCATACTTTAACTAATATTAATTTATTAAAAAAGAATAGAGATGTTATTTTATATGATGATTATTCTTGTATTAAGATATTAAAGGCTGGTCAACATCTTTTAGAAAAGGATAAATTTAATTTTGTATCTTTTTATGCTATTGAGAATGATACTAAAATAAGTTTAATTAATTTTAAATATCCTTTAAATAATTATTCTTTATTATTTGATGATACTCTTTGTATATCAAATGAAATAAAAGATAATGCTCAAATTAAATGCAATAAAGATATTATTGTTGTCTTATCACGATAATATTTTTTTTAGAAGGTGAATTATGAATTTTACTAATATTAATGTTAAATCACATTATTCATTACTCCAAAGCACATTAAAGGTTAATGATATTATTAATCATGCTTTAAGTAATGATTTTATGTATGTTTGTTTATGTGATAATAATTATTTTGGTGGAGCTTTAGAAATGTATTTTAAAGCAAAAGAAAATAATTTAATTCCGATTATTGGATTATCTTTTAATATTGAATATAACAATAATATTATTAAAATTAATGCTTATGCTAGAAACAATGTTGGATTTAATAATTTATCTTATCTTTCTTCACAATTATATTTAAATGATTTTGTGATTAATTATGAGTTATTAAAAGAATTTTTAAATAACTTAATAATAGTAATTGATTTTTATCAAGAGTATTTCTTTAGTAGTTTTGCTTATAAAAATAATGATTTAAATGAAAAAATAAATTTAATTAGTACTTTATTTGATGAATATTATAGTTATTTAAGTGAAAATAATAATAATGAATATAATCAAATAGTTAAGAATAATATTGATAATAATAAATTAATTATTGCAAGTGATGCATCTTATTTACAAGCAAATGATTTATTATTACTTAAAGTATTAGAAGCTATTAATAAAAAAACAAATCTTACTTTTGAAAATTTATATAATGGTAGTCATTATTTAATTAATAAAGATGAATTAATAAATTATGATGATAAATTAATTAATAATACTGCTAATTTTCTAAGTAACTTTAATTTATTTGATTTAAAGATTGATAATGGTTTACCTTTATATAAAGAAACTGATGAATTATGTAATGAATATTTAGAAAAATTATGTTTTGTTGGTTTAAAGAAAAGGTTAAATAATAATATTAATGATGAATATTTAAATCGTTTAAAATATGAATTAAAAGTTATTATCGAAATGGGCTTTGCGAATTATTTTTTAATTGTTTATGATTATGTTTTATTTGCGAAAAATAATGATATTTTAGTAGGACCGGGTCGTGGTAGTAGTGCTGGTTCTTTAGTAGGATATTGTTTAGGTATAACTGAAGTCGATCCCATAAAAAATAAAATGCTCTTTGAAAGATTCTTAAATCCACAACGTCTTAATTTACCTGATATTGATGTCGATTTTGAAGATGGTAAAAGATATTTAATATTTGATTATTTAAAAGATAAATATGGTTATAATAATGTAGCTCATATTTGTACTTTTGATACTCTCAAAGCACGAAATAGTTTAGATGATGTTGGTAAAGTATTTGATATCAAAGTTCATCGTATTAAAATGATTAAAGATTTATTACCTAAACAAATTAATATCTCTTTAAAAAAAGTAATTCAAGATAATAATGAACTTAAATTATTATTATCAACTAATAAAGATTTAAATACTATCTATCATATAGCTTCTAAATTAGAAGGTATTAATCGTAATTTATCTACTCATGCTTCAGGAGTTATTGTAAATAAAAATAACTTGTTTAATTCAATACCTGTATTAAAAGATGAAGATAATACCCTAATGTCGCAATATAATATGGATTATTTAGAAAAGATTAATCTTTATAAAATGGATGTTTTAGGTTTAGCTACTTTAGGAGTATTAAGAAGTATTAAAAAATATTTTAAAGAAGATATTAATTTTTATAAAATTGATATTAATGATAAAAAGACTTTAAATTTATTAAGTACAGGTAATACCTTAGGTATTTTTCAATTTGAATCAGAAGGAGTAATGCGTGTTCTAAAGAGAATGCGTGTTGATTCAATTAATGATTTATGTGTAACAACCGCTTTATTTAGACCTGGACCAATGAAGTTTATTGATGAATATATTGCTCGTAAAAACGAACATAAACCTTTTAAATATATTGTTGATGAAGTAAAACCAATTCTTGAAGAAACATATGGCATTATTGTTTATCAAGAACAAGTAATGCAAATATGCCAAGTATTAGCTAATTTTTCTCTTGCGAAAGCTGATATTGTTCGTAAAGGTATGGCTAAAAAAGATAAACAAGTATTAGAAGATATTAAAAATGATTTTATTACAAGTGCTATTAATAATAATTATTCTAAGGAAGTAGCTACTAAAGTATTTGATGTAATATTAGATTTTTCTGGATATGGTTTTAATAAAACACATGCTTATTCATATGCTTTATTAGCATTCTATTTAGCTTATTTTAAAGCTAATTATCCAATAATATTCTTTAAAGCAGTATTAACTAATAATATTAATAATAATGCTAAATTAAAAAAATATTTTTATGAAATGAAAATTCTTTATAATTTAGAAATAACTAATCCTGATTTAAATATTTCGACTAATGAATTTGAATTTAAAGATAATAAATTTATCTTACCACTTATTAGTATTGATGGTATAGGGGCTAATACTGCTCAATTAATTATTAAAGAAAGATCAAATGGTATGTTTAATAAATATCATTTAACGATAATAAGATTAATTAAAATAGGTATTAGTCGTAGTAATATTGAAAGTTTTATTTATGCAGGAGCAATTGATTTTACAGGTTTAAATCGAACAACAATGATTAATAATTTAGATAAAATGTATCATTTAAGTAATTTATTAAATGATAAAGATTTAAATCAAACAAGATTAGATTTTAAAAATAATAATACTCTTGATACTATTATTAATAATCCTAATTTAGTTAAATATCAAGATAATGAAAATGATATTATTGATAAAGAATATCAAAGTTTAGGTTTGTATCTCGCCAATCATCCTTTAAATAAATATATGGATATTTATCATGCTAACTTGTTAAAGATGATAAGTGATAAACATCAAGCAATTGCGATAATTGATCATGTTAAAGAAATAAAGACTAAAAATAATGATTTAATGGCTTTTGTTCAAGTAAACGATAGTATTGATTTTAAAACTTTAGTTGTCTTTCCTAGAGTATATATTAAATATAAAAATTATTTAAAAAATAAGAATATTATTTTAATAACAGGTCATATTGATGATAAAGATGATAGTAATATTATTGTTAATAATATTGAATTAATAAATGAGAAAGTAGGTAATATTTAATGAAAAAAGTAATTGCAATTGATGGTAATTCATTGTTATTTAAAGCATATTTTGCGACTAAATTTACTAATATGATGCAAACTAGTAATGGAATAAGTACTAATGCTGTATTTGGTTTTATTAATATTTTAAATAAAATAAGAAAAGAATTTGTTTATGATTATTTAATTGTCGCTTTTGATGCTAGTTCCAATACAATTAGAAAACAAAAATATGAAGATTATAAAGGTACTAGAAGTAAAACAGATGATGAATTAATTGAACAATTTCCTATTGTTAGAGAATATCTTAATATTGCAGGTATTCCTAATTATGAAATAGAAGGTTATGAAGCAGATGATATTATTGGTACGATAGCAAATCAAATTAATGATAATATGGAATTAAGTATCATTACTAGTGATAAAGATTTATTACAATTAATAAATTCTAGAGTAAAAGTTTTATTATCTAAAAAAGGAATGTCAGAATATTTAGAAATAACACCAGATAGTATGAATCAAATATGGGATATAACTCCTTTACAAGTAATTGATTTAAAAGCTATTATGGGCGATCCTAGTGATAATATTCCTGGAGTTAAAGGTATTGGTGAAAAAGGTGCTTTAAAATTATTAAATGAATTTCAAAACTTAGATAATATCTATGCTCATATTGATGATATTAAAGGTAAAACAAAAGAAAAATTAATTAATGATAAAGATCAAGCTTATCTTTCTTATAAATTAGCTACTATTATTAAAGATGTACCATTACCTTTTAAGATTGAAGACCTTAATATTAAAGATTGTGATATCGCTTCTTTAAAAGATTTTTATTATCGTTACGAAATGAAATCTTTTCTTAATAAAATGGATCAAGATATTGATATAAAAGATGATTTTAATTTTAAGATAATTACTAAAATAGAAGATGATTGTTTAGTAGATGATTCATTTGTCGATTTAATAAGTTTAAATGATTATTATCATAAAGATAGTATTATTGGTTTAGCTATTATTAATGAAAAAGGTAATTATTTTTTAGATATTAATGATTTTATTAATGATGAAAAAGTATTAGCTTTTTTAAAAAATAGTCCTAAAAAAGGATATGATATTAAAAGAAATATTCTTTTAGCTTATTGGCATGATATTGATATAAGTAATTATAGTGATGATGTTATGATTAGTTCATATTTAATTAATTCTAATAATTCATTACT
>JAISTP010000029.1 GCA_031272545.1 Bacilli bacterium
ACAAGCGATAAAGATTATAATATCCAGATAATTTTAAATAATATGGTTTTAACCATATTAATCTTATAAATCTAAATACTCTCTAATTTGATCAACCATATCTAATTTTTCCCAAGGTAAATCTAAATCTTGACGGCCCATATGACCATAAGCCGCTACTTGTTTAAATATTGGTTTATTTAAAGATAAACGCTTAATAATACCACCAGGTGTTAAATCAAATAAAGCTTTAATACATTTTAATATATCATTTTCTAAAACTTTATTAGTATTAAAAGTATCAACACTAATACTAATTGGTTCAGCTACTCCAATAGCATAAGATAATTGAATTTCTACTTTATCACATATTTTGGCACCAACTAAATTAGTCGCAATATGACGTGCCGCATAAGCAGCAGAACGATCAACTTTAGTTGCATCTTTCCCTGAAAAAGCACCACCACCATGTTTAGCATAACCACCATATGTATCCACAATAATCTTACGACCAGTTAATCCTGTATCACCATGAGGACCACCAATATGAAAAATACCAGTTGGATTAATTAAAACATTAAAATCACTATTTAAACCAAAAGATGTAACTACTGGTTTCATAATATGTTCAATTATATAAGTATGAAATTCATGTTCATTATAATCAATATCATGTTGGATAGACATTAAAACAGTATCAATACGAGGTTTATGTTCATCACTATAATCAATAGTAACTTGTGATTTCATATCTGGTCGAGCCCACTTAAATAAACCTTGTTTGCGTTGATTAGTAGCTTCACGCACCAACTTATGAGCTATTACTATTGCTAGAGGCATATTCCCTGCTGTTTCATTACATGCATATCCAAACATAATTCCTTGATCGCCTGCTCCTAATTTATCAACACCTTGAGCAATATCACCACTTTGTTCATGCATAATAACTTCAATATTTGCACTAGTTGGATCAAAATCAATTTCTGCATCATGATAGCCAATTTCTTCAATCGTTTCTTTTGCTATTCTAATAATTTCCGGTTTAATAGTTTCTTTATTATATTTTTTATTACGAAACTCACCACCTATTATTAATCTTTGTGTAGTAATAAAACATTCACATGCACAACGTGAATTTTCATCACTAGCTAATAAAAAGTCTAAAACACCATCACTTATTTGATCACAAATTTTATCAGGATGTCCCTCACTAACTGATTCTGAAGTAAACAATTTTCTTTCTTCCATTCTTTAATCTCCTCTACATAAAATATATTAAATTTAATAAATGTCTTATTGTTTTTAATAAATAAAAACACCTAAGATAACTAGGTGCTACTATGCTATCTTATCTCTAGAAATTACCACCTAACTTAATAGGTTGGTGTGATATCATCAGGTCTAGTCCCTCCATCACTCTTGATAAGTATTTTTATCATTTATTTATTAAATTTGCATAACTATTTTATCAAATATTAATTATATATTCAAGTTAAATAACCTAATAATATAATTAAAGATAATTTACATTTGTAATAATTCACTTAATTGACATATTATACTTTTCTAATTGTAGTAAAATATCATAGGTAGGTGAAGAGAAATGATAAATGCTTCAAATAAATCTATAGCTTTTATATTAGGTACAATAATGAGTATTCTATCTTGGATAATCATATTTTTTAATATTGTTTTAAGAATTGTTACCTTGAATAGCATTGGTGTATCAAGTATTGATACTATTGGATTTCTCTTTACAACATTATTAATGAGTGCTTATACATTTTATATTCTCTTTAAAATTAATAATGTTTCTTATTTCCCCATCCTTTTGATATTAATGCATATTGCAACATTAAATGGGAGTGCTATTGCAATAATATATGTTATTGTCGATATTATAATAATGTTTTTATTAACTACTGAATCATCATTATTTGGTAAAAATACTAAGACAACAACATATACTAAATCATCATATACTAATTACTATAATAATAATAACTATAATGATACTAATTTTAAAAAAACTAATAATCAAAAAGCTGATGATGATGATATTTTTGATGCCGAATATAAAACAAAATAGGAATGATTAAATGAAACAGATAAATGAAGATAACAAACTTAATATTAATTTAAAAGCACTAAAGGAATCACAAGAAAAAAAAGATAGTTTTTATCGTGTCAATAGTGATGAATATCGTGCTAAATTAGAAAAAATAAAAGCTGATCGTGAAGCTGCAAAAAAAGCAATAATTAATAAAGTTAAGGAACAAGATAATAATACTATTATAAAACCTCAAAAAGAAATTACCATTGAAAAGAAAGTTGAAGTTAAAAAAAGAGCTACTAAAATTAAAGATACCTTGTCATTTGTGAAAAATAAAAGAGAAACTAAACCAATAGATATTGATTTAGCTCAAGAAAAATTATCTTATACCTTACAAATGGATAAAATAAGTGATGTAGATCGTAGACGATATCGAAGAGAAAAACAAGAATTTGCGGAAGCTAAAATATATGATACCTTTTCTAAATTAGATCCACAATTATCTAAATTTTATTATATAATATGTACTTCATTATTATTCATTACTATTGTTACAATATTAATAATTTACTTTACTAAAAAATAAATTAATATAAAACTAGTTACATAATTAGTAACTAGTTTTTATTGTAAAAAGTACTACTAATTTTAGTAGTACTTTTCATTATAAATAATTTATTTAATTATAGAACACCTTCATCATAAGCATTTTCACCTAAAATAGCAGCATCTAAACCTTTTAATTCAACTTGTTCACTAACTCTTACTGGAATAAATTTGTTAATGACCCATAAAATAACATAAGTAAAGATAAATGCATAAATAGCAGTACCAATAATAGTCAATACTTCTTTAATAAAGAATAAACCTCCACCAAAGAATAACCCATTTGCACCATTAGCATTAATTGATGTTGAAGCAAGAAGGGCTAACATGATAACACCAATTACACCACCAACGCCATGTACACCCCAAACATCTAAAGCATCATCAATACCATGTCTATTTTTAAATTCAACTGCAATATAACATCCAATTCCAGCCACAATACCAACAATAGGTCCAGCCCACATTGGAATGAAACCAGCTCCAGGTGTAATAGCAGCTAACCCAGCAATAGAGCCTGTAAGAACACCAACAATCTTCGGTCTTTTACTACGAATAATATCAATAAATAACCAAGTTATTGTCGCAAACGAAGCAGCTAAATCAGTGATTAAAAAAGCATGAGCGGTTAAGGCATTAACACTTAATTCACTACCAGCATTAAATCCATACCAACCAAACCATAATAGACCAGAACCAATAGCAACTAATGGAATACTATTAGCTGTTGAATCTTTATCAACTCTTTTACCAACAAATAAAACTGATGCTAAAGCCGCAAATCCAGCAGTAACATGAACAACAATTCCACCGGCAAAATCAAGAATACCAATACTTGCTAAGATTCCACCACCCCATACCATATGGCAAAATGGATAATAAACAAGAATCTGCCATAAAGTTAAGAAAATAAAATAAGCTCTAAAACTAACACGATTAACAAAAGCACCAGTAATTAAAGCAGGTGTAATAATCGCAAACATCATTTGAAATGATATAAAAACAAATTCAGGTATATTAGGATTACCACTAAAAGCAGTATTTAGCGTTATGCCATGGAAAAAGGCTTTATCTAAGTTTCCTAAAATACCAAAAAAATCACTATGGCTAGCTATGTTACCACTAAAACATAAAGAATACCCAAAAATAAACCAAAGTACTGTTGTCCATCCTAAAGAAACAAAACTTTGAATCATAATACCTAAAATATTTCTTTTAGTCGCAAGACCACCATAAAATAAAGCTAAAGCTGGTGTCATTAACATAACTAAACTTGATGATAATAACATAAAACCAGTTGCTCCAGTATCAAACATTTAAAACATCTCCTCATATTTCTTTACTAACTCATTTTACCACTTTTATATAGAAAATATTGTTTAAAATAATTAATATAACGTTTACAAATCACAAATATAAATATAATTATTAAAAATAAAATTAAAATAAACTTTTTTCATTTACATCTTACTATTTAGTGAAACTAATAATAATAATTAATTATATAAAGTAGCTTATTTTAGTAATCTAGTTAAAAAAGAAAAAATAATATTTAATAAAGACAAAAGTACTATCTTAAAAGATAGTACTTTTATTACCCTTTATTTAAATTAATTATTTTCTTGATCTTAAAGAACCTAATTCATCAAGTTCTTTAATTTTCATTAAGTCATCTTTAAGAACAGAAATATCTTTTTCTAAACTATCAATATAATCAACTAACTCTGAAACACAACGAGAACGATTACCATCAAAACGATCATTTGCAATCGATTGCACTAATTCAAGATTCTTATCACTTAAATAAATTAATACCTTTGCCATTTTTATCTCTCCCCTTCATTTAATTCTTCATAAATAAATCTTTCTTAAATCCTATCATTTTATTTAATACTTGTAAAGTATAACGTATATAAAATTATTAAAAAATACTTATAATATTAACTAATATAAACTAAAATATCTTTATTTAATTAAATCTACACTAGCACTAGCACCAATACGATTAGCTCCTGCTTCAATTAATGCTAACATTTTTTCTTTTGTTCTAATTCCACCACTAGCTTTAATTAAAACCTTATTTTGTACTACTTCTTTAATTAATTTTATATCCTCTACTGTAGCGCCACCTGTACTAAAACCAGTACTAGTTTTAACAAATGCTACTTGAGCTTTTAAACATATTTCACATGCTTTAATTATTTCTTCTTTAGTTAATAAACAAGTCTCAATAATTACTTTTACTAAACAAGGAGCTACATTAACAACGACTTTTTTAATATCATCTAAAACATAAGGATAATCTTTATCTTTTAAAGCACCAATATTTATAACCATATCTATTTCATTAGCTCCATTGTCAATAGCATCACATGCTTCAAATACTTTAGTAGCAGTAGTTGTAGCTCCTAAAGGAAAACCAATTACAGTACATATTTCAACATCACTATCTTTTAATAGTTCACTAGCAAACTTAACCCAATATGGATTAAGACATACTGTTTTAAAGTGATAAGTTTTAGCTTCATTACAAAGTTTAATAATATCTTCTTTTCTAGCATCAGCTTTTAAATTAGTATGATCAATATATTTATTTAATTCCATGAGCTTGCATCTCCTTTAAAATACGAGTAACAATATTTATATCTCCTTCATAATAAACATAATCATTACCAATAGCATTATAATCATCATCAGCTTTCGCAAGAACAAGTACAGTATCATCTTTATTAGCATGTTTTAAAGCATATTTAATAGCACTAGGACGATCTTCTATTTCAATAACTTCAGTGTTACTTATTCCTTTTTTAATCATATTATTAATATCACTAACTTTTTCAGTTCTTGGATCTTCTAAAGTTAAAATAATTAAATCACAATATTTATCAGCTATTTCTCCTAAAACAGGTCTTTTTTCACGATCTCTATCGCCACCAGCACTACCAAATATCGCAATAATTCTCTTTTTTGCTATTGCTTTTGCATATTCAAATACTTTTTCAAAACCATCAGGTGTATGAGCATAATCAACTATTACATTAAAAGATTGGCCATAATCAATAGACTGAACACGACCAGTAGGAAACTTAATATTTTTTAATAAAGGTCTAACATCTTCAAAAGCAAATCCTTCACAATATAAAACAATTAAGACTGGTAATAAATTATAAACATTAAATAAAGCTACCATATTAGTTTCAATCAATACTTCACTATCAAATATCTTTAAAGTAAATGAAGTACCATCTTTACTTAATTTAATATCTTTAGCCATAACATCAGCATCATTATTAATACCATAACTAATTACTTTAGCATTAGTATTTTCAGCATAATCTTGATATGTAGCATCATCTTTATTAAGAATAGCTATATTATCACTATTTAAATTTTCAAACAAAATTCTTTTAGCTTCTTGATATTTTCCCATACTACCATGAAAATTAACATGTTCAAAAGTTAAATTAGTCATAATAGCATACTTAAATAATAAACCATAACTTCTTTTTAATGCTAAAGCATGACTTGATACTTCAAGAGCACAATAATTAATATTATCATTAACCATATCATTAAAATATTTATTTAATTCAAGTGATTTAGGTGTTGTATAGTGATTATGAAAAACTTTATCACCATATTCAACATCAATAGTTCCAATATAACCACAAGAACTTAATTGATTTAATAATTCTTTTAATACCCATCCTATTGTAGTCTTACCATTAGTTCCAGTTACTCCTATTAAATTTAATTTAGATGAAGGATTATCATAAAATTTAGCACTTATTAAGGCCATTTCCTTATTAATATCTTTTACTTGATAATAATAAATACCTTCTTGTTTATTAAAAATATCATCGGTATGAACAATACAAATTGCTCCTTTTTTAATAACTTCATCGATTATAGTATGAGCATCAAAATTAGCTCCTTTTAATGCAAAGAACAAAGTATTATCTTTAATATCACAACTATCTTCACTTAGATATAAAATATCAAGATCACTATCACAATCTATTAAATTACTTAATTTCATTTATAATATCCCCCTTAACTATTGGTACAACATTAGTAATTTTAACTAAATATAATTTATTAATTTGAGCATCTTTAACATAAACTTTAATATAATTATCACTATGTCCACTATATAGTTGCTCATCTTCATGATATTCTTCAATTAATATCTCCAATTCTTGATTAACAAATTCTTTAATAAATGAAAGATTACTTTGAAAAGCTAATCTCATTACTTTATTAACACGTTCTTTTTTAATATTCTCAGCTATTTGATTAGGCATACTTGCAGCAGGTGTATTCTTTCTTTTAGAATAAGGAAAGACATGAATATCCATAAAATTACATTCTTTTATAAAAGTTAAACCTTTTTCAAATAATTCATCACTTTCATTAGGAAAGCCAACAATGATATCAGTAGTAATTGCTATTTTAGGTATCATTTTCTTTATTTCATTAATTCTATTTAAATACTCGCTTGTCGTATATTTACGATGCATTAATTTTAAAATTTCATCAGTACTGGCTTGTAAAGGAATATGTAAATGTCTAACTAAACGTTTATCTTTTTGCATGATAGTTAATAAAGTATTACTAACTTGATTAATTTCTATTGAAGAAATACGTAATCTTTTTAATCCTTTAACTTCATTTAAAATATCACTTATTAAATCATCAAAAGAATAATTACTTAAATCAAGACCATACCCACCAGTATGAATTCCTGTTAAAACTAATTCTTGATAACCTTGCTTAACTAAAGCTTTTGCTTCATTAATAATATTATCTTTATGACGTGATCTCATCAAACCACGAGCATAAGGAATAATGCAATAAGTACAAAAGTTATTACATCCTTCTTGAATCTTTAAATATGCTCTAGTATTATGCGTATAAGAAGTTTGATTAAATTCTTCAAATTCTTTAACATCCATAATATTATCAATAACTATTTCTTGTTTATTCTTATGATGATTATTAACTTTTTCAACTAATAAATGTCTTTGATTAGTTCCTAAAATAATATCAACACCATCTATTTTAGCTATTTCTTCAGGACTAACTTGGGCATAACAACCAAAAGCAACAACAATAGCATCTTTATTTCTTTTAATTGCTTGTCTAATCATTTTCCGTGATTTAGCATCACCAGTATTAGTAACTGTACAAGTATTAATAATATAAACATCCGCAATATCTTTAAAATCAACTTGAATATAATTATCAGCTTCAAACATACGAGCTATAACATTAGATTCATAATTATTTACTTTACATCCTAAATTTTGTATCGCAAAAGTCTTCATTTCATCATTCCTAACTTTTTAATTATATCATAAATAACAAAACAAAAAGAGCACTATTAGCTCCATTTATCTTAATTATAATTAATTATTAACTATTTCATTAAATTAGCGATAATCCCGCAACTAACAATAGCAGCTGTTTCACAACGTAGGATACTCTTTTTTAAATTAACATTATTAAAGTTATTATCTTCTAATAAATTAATTTCTTCTTTACTAAATCCACCCTCAGGCCCAATAACAATCATTGTATCTTGCATATATTCTAAATCAGTTATATTAATATTATTATTATTATTTTCATAAGCAACTACTTTAAAAAAATCTAAATCAATAATATCATTAAGACTATCTTTAATAACTAAATCCATTAACGTATTACGATGAGCTTGTTCACAAGCTTCTTTAATAATCTTATGCCATCTATTTAATTTTTTATCTATTTTAGATTGATCTAATTTAATATTAGAATATCTTGTTTGTACAACAATCATTTTACTAACACCAATCTCACTAGCTTTTTGCATAATTAATTCAAGTTTATCACTTTTAACTAAACTCATAACTAATATTAATTGATAATTTAATTCATTATTAATATCTAATTTATCTTGAATTATTATTTCATTATCTAATACACTTGCAAGATATTGAACCTTACTTTGATAATCACAAATAATAATATTATCATAATTTTTAGCACGCATAACTTTAAAAAGATGATGCAAATCATCCTTACTTAAACTTACTTTATTATTATTAATTGAACTTGTTTCAACCATATATTGTTGCATCATATCACCATTACAATTATAACATAAAAGAACTATTACCTAGGTAATAGTTCTAAGACATCTTATTTTTTCTTAACATTAACATATTTTTCAACATTTTCATCTTTAAATATTCCTTTTTTAACTAAGAATTGATAAAGAGGCGGTACTAATAAACCAGCAATGGCTATATTAATAGCTGTTTTCATACTATCAGGAGAAACTATTAAAAAATAAGCTTCACTAGTAAATGGTTTATCAATAAAATTTGCAAATGGTAATATGTAAGCAATACCAATTAATAAAACACCAACTGCCACAATAAAATTTAATTTACTCATACTTAAAGCTGCTAAAAACATAACAATAAATATAATTACTGCACCAGCTATACAAGAAGCTACTCCTATAGGAAAATTATTAAAAATATTAATTATGACAAAACTTAATACGGCAATTAATACACTTTTTAAATCTTTAAAAAGAAACAAGCATAAAAATGGTGCCACCCATTCTAATGAATAACTACCTAATTTAAAAGTAGACATTGCGCACGCAATAAGCGTTAAACAAATAACTAAGATATAATCTGCTTTACTAAGATTCATTATCTTCACCCTTATTTCCTTTTTTTCTAGCTAATACTAATAAAATAATTGCTATAAGACAAATAACAATTAATACAATACCAATAATTAATGGTACTGGACTAGCTCCTAATACATATAACATAATAATTCCCCCTTATTTTAATTTATGTAATGCATCTTTCATTGCCTTAATTGCTTTAGTTAAATTTTCTGTTGAATTAGAATAAGCTAATCTTAAATAATTCTTAGCCGCAAAACTAACAGCAGAAATAATCGCAATATGAGCTTCTTCTAATAAATACATACTTAAATCATCTGCATTTTTAATCACATAATTTTGATATTTTCTATTAAAATATTTATCTACTTTAATCATTAGATAAAAAGCACCATGTGCTTCCACCACTTCAATATCAGCTATTTCACTTAATAATGACATACATAAATCACGACGCTTTTTAAATTCTTTAGCCATATCGCTAACAAATGATTGGTCTCCCTTTAAAGCTTCAATAGCTCCATATTGAATAACTGAAGTACTATTTGAAGTTAAATGAGTATGTAAATCAATAAATTTATCAGCTAAATATTTACTTGGTAAAGCCGCATATCCAATTCTTAAGCCAGTCATGGCATAAGCTTTTGAAAAACCATTTACGGTAATTGTTAAATCATGAATTTCTTTACTAAACGAACCAATAGATTCGTGTTTAACATTATCAAAAATTAATTTTTCATATACTTCATCCGCAATTATATAAAATTGATGTTTAATAGCTAAATTTGCTAGTCTTTGTAAATCTTCACGATGATAAACAACACCTGTTGGATTATTAGGTGTATTAATTAATAAACATTTAGTTTTATTAGTAATGGCTTTTTCAATTGCATCAACATCCAATTGCCAATCATCTTTAGTATTAACTACTATTGGTACGCCACCAACCGCTTTAGCTGTATCAATATAAGAAGACCAACAAGGGGCAGGAATGATAATTTCATCACCTTGATTAAGCAATAATAAATTAAGATTAAATAATGCTTGTTTTGCTCCAGTACAAACAACAATCTGATTAGCTGGATAGTCTAAATTATTATCATCTTTTAATTTTTTTGAAATTAATTCTCTTAATTCTGGTAATCCTTGAACAGGCAAATACTTTGTTTTACCTTCATCTAAAGCTTTTTTAATCGCTTCAATAACATTTTTAGGTGTTGTAAAATCAGGTTCCCCCACATTTAATGCTATAACATCAATTCCCTTTTGTTTATATTCAACAATCTTACTTAATAAAGCCATTGTTGGCGAAGCATGAACATCGACAATATTTTTATTTATTTCTAAACTCATTTTATTATTCCTCTTCCTTAAAATCTTTTCTATTTTCAAATGCTTTTAACATAGTTAAATCATCTATATAGTCTAATTGTGAACCCATTGGCATACCATAAGCAATTCTTGTTATTTTAACATTAAAATCATGTAATTCTTTACTTAAATATAAAGCGGTAGTTTCTCCTTCAATACTAGGAGTAGTCGCAATAATTATTTCTTTAACACTATCATCAATCCTACTAATTAATGAATCAATATTTAAATCTTGAGGCATAATACCTTTATTAATTTTAATATCGCCACCTAGAACATGAAAGACACCATTAAATGAATTCATCTTAGATATTGCATAAATATCTTTATAATTAGATACAACACATATTATTGAATGATCTCTATTATCATCAGCACATACATCACAAATATCATTTTCACTTAAACTATGACATATTTTACAATATTTCTTATTAAGGCCTAAATCATTTAAACTTAAAGCCATTTTCTTTAAATTATCTTCATTCATTTCAAGTAATTGAAAGGCCATTCTAATAGCACTTTTTTGACCAATACCTGGTAATAGTTGTAAAGCTTCGACAACATCATTAACATACTTAGGATAATTCATTAAAATAAACCAGGAATATTTAAATTACCTGTTGCTCCTTGCATTAATTTAGTTGTTTCATCATCAATATCTTTAAATAATTCATTAATCGCAACAACAATCATATCTTGTAACATTTCTACATCATCCATTAACTCATTATCAATATCAATACTAATAATTTGTTTATTACCATATGCTTTTACATCAATACCTTGCGTTATTTTACTAAATTCTGAGCTTTCTAATTCAGCTTGTGCCTTTTCAATTTTAGCTTGCATTTGTTGTGCTTGTTTCATCATTTTATTAATATCCATTATTCATCTTCCTTTACTATAATATTATCAAAAACACTACGCGCCCATTTTAAACCATCATTTTCTTCTACTTCTACATCTTCAAAGATAACTGCATCTTTATTATTATTTATTTTTTTAAACTGAGGTAGAATTTCTCTAGGCTCAGGTAGTGTTTTAGCTTTATACTTTTTAACATAATCTTCTTTTAAATCATGCCAAACTAAAGTATCTACTGCTACACAATAAGTATTGTGTCCAAGTAATTCGTTAGTAAAAATATACAAATCTTTTTGATACTCATTACTATTAATTAATAACACATTAGCTGGTTGCTTACATGTTAGAATAATCGCTTTATCACATGCAACTACTGGCGTACTATCAATTAAAATACCAGCAGCTTTCTTCGTATTAATATTATATAAATAACTATTAATATTATTCCATTTCTCTCTTACTTCATTAAGTTTTTTCTTACTTGATTGCAGTACTATATTAAATAAATCATCATAGTTAATATCAATTTGACTATTATTCATTTCACCTTTATCATCACTTATAGTTATTTCATTATCATTAATAATATTTTCTTCTATTACTACTTCTTTGTTTTCATCTTTACTTTGAATATTATTATCAACTATATCTTCCTTAAATGGATCACTATCATCAATATAAATATAATCTTCTTCCCTATCATTATTTTCATTAATATCAATTTCTTGTTCATCACTAAACATTGACATCTGATTATCATCAATAACAATATTATTTTCAATAGTTTCTTCTTCTTCAACATTAAAAGCTGGATAAGTATGATCATTTACTTCAATAACATTATCTTCTTTATTAACAATATTATCTTCACTAACTTCTATTTCTTGATTATTAATTATATTTTCCTCAATAAAATCATCTTCAATATCAATATTTATTTCATCAACTTCTTCATTTATCATATCATCTATTACTTTAGTATCTTCTATATTATTAGTTTCTTCAACATCATTACTAACTAAATTTTCTTTTAAAACAACATTATCATAATCACTTTTATTATTAATTGTCTTAATTAAAGCTAATTCTAAATATAATCTTTTATTATTATCAAATTTTAATTTATTTAAAGCATCATCTAATTCATTAACAAAATTAAGTAAGAATTGTTTATCATTAATATTATTAACTAAATCATCCATTGCTTTATCAAGTAATGATTGTAATACAAAATGAAAATCAATTGATTTTTTAGCCATATCTTCTATTAAAGATAAACATTCATTAAGATTACCTTGTAAAGTATTATTATAAATATCATTAACAACATTATCACTTACTAAATCTAAAGCTTCAATAGTAGCATTTAAAGTAACATTATTATTAGCATAAATCATTACTTGTTCTAAAGTACCTAAAGCATCTCTCATCCCACCATCACTTAAACGTGCAATGATAGCTAAAGCTTCATCCTCATAAGTAGCGTTTTCTTTTGATAAAACATTTTTTAAACATGCAATGATATCAGTATCACTTAATTTCTTAAAATCAAATCTTTGACATCTTGATTTAATGGTATTAGGAACTTTATGAACTTCAGTTGTAGCTAAAACAAAAAGGACATGTTCTGGTGGTTCCTCTAATGTTTTTAATAAAGCATTAAAAGCTGCACCGCTCATCATATGAACTTCATCAATAATATAAACTTTTTTATGCCCTCTTATTGGCGCATATCTTACTTTATCAATTAAATCTCTTACTTCTTCAACACCATTATTACTAGCCGCATCAATTTCAATAACATCAGGGTGAATATTCTCTTTAATTAATAAACAATCTTCACAAGCATCACAAATATTTCCATCAACAATATTAGTACAATTAACCGCTTTCGCAAGTAATTTAGCCATAGATGTTTTACCAGTTCCTCTTGGACCTGTAAAAAGATAAGCATGACCAACACGATCATATTTTATGGCATTAGTTAAAGTTGTCGCAATAGCTTCTTGGCCAAAGACTTCTTTAAATGTTTGTGGTCGATAACGACGATATAATGATTGATACATTTTTTATTCCACCCTTTTTCTTGCAAAATAATTACTTAATATTTTAGAACATTCTTCCTGAAGAATGTTAGGCACCCACAAAATTTTTTTACATTCTTTTTTTTCATTACTTATTATACTACCATTATCTAAATCAAAGGCACCAAAGATAACTTTTTCTAATCGTGAATTAATTATCGCACCTGTACACATTAAACAAGGTTCTAAGGTAACATATAATTGGCATTGGCTTAAATCCTTACTTTTTAAATATTCGCTAGCTTGTTTAATAACTAATATCTCCGCATGAGCTAAAGGACTATTAAGTTGTTGATTCATATTATGAGCTTGCGCAATTATTTTATCTTGATAAACAATGATAGCACCGACAGGAACCTCATCTTCTTGTAAAGCTAATTGGGCTTGTTTTAAAGCTACTTTCATATATTTAATATCTCTCATTAGCACATCTTTCTTTTCTAATATTATAAAATTTATTTACTCTTATCTATTAAAATAGCCAGCACATTATAGTTACTCCTTAAGGCTGCTACTTTTCAGTCCTGACCTGGTTCGAAGGCTATAATTGCCAGCATCTAAATTTTATCATTTTTATTAGTTAAATACAATCTTGTACATAAGATATTTCTAAACCTTATTATAATAATATTTATGTAAACTATCATCAATTTGTTTTTTTACTACAAAACGATTAATTACAAAAGTAATAAAGAAAACACAAGCACTTGCTATTAAAGGAAAGAAAATATAATAAGAAACAAACATTCCTCCAAGAAAAGCTCCTACAACCATACCTAATCCTTGAACCGCTTGATTTAAACCAACTAAAGCTCCTAATTCATGATGAATATCAACCTTAACTAATAAATCTTGTACTGTTGCTAGAAAGACTGTATTTAATAAAGTTGCTAGTGTTAAACCAATCCACATCATAGCGGGATTAATATAAATTACTAAGCAAGCAATCATTAAACAACCAACACTTAATAAAGAAAGATAAGGTAAATAAGCATGTAATTCTCTTTTACCATTAAAAATTAATCTTTGAATAATAAAACTAGTTATCCCTCCAAATAAATTAAAGAAAGCCACAAATAATCCTACAAAAGTTGTTTCATAATGAAATTGATTTGCTAAAATAACAGCTACTTGTGAAATAGCTAATTGATAACTAACTATATTTAAAAATGTAACTAATAAAATAAATTTTAAACAAGTATCATTGTTTCTTTTTAAAATCTTAACATCTTCTTTAATGATATTAAAATTAATATCTTTTAAATGAGATTCTTCTTCTTTTTTAGCACTATCTACATACTTAAATAAACAAATGCCTGCTACAATTGCTAAAATAGCTTGCATTAGAAAAGAAAAGCGAGGATCTATTGCAGTTCCAATGTATCCACCTATTGAATAACCTAAAAAGACACCAATAGGAATAAATAAAGTTCCAAATCCTAAGAACTTGCTTCTATTACTAGCATTAGTTTTTTCAGAGATATAGGCAAAATGAACTGTGTTAGTAACAGCCGCAAAAACTCCCGCAATAAAACGAAAAATTATTAATAAAATAGGAGCACTAAAAAAAACAAAACCAAGTTGTCCTATACAATAACCTAGTGGACCAATAAATAATACTTTATTACCAAATCTATCCGCAATTTGTCCCCATAATGGCGCAAAAATAAATTGAGCTAATGACATAGTCGCAAATAATAATCCTGTCATAAAAATAGGCGCATTAATATTAATAATGAACTGTGGTGTAACAGGATGACCCATATTAAAAACGGTAAACACAAAAAGGTGTAAACCTAAAAAACCATATAAATGTTTAGTATTAGAATTCATTTAATCACCAGTCTTATTATAATACAAAAACATAATAATTAAATATTAATTATTCTTGTTTTGATAAAAAGAAAAGATATTTATTAGGAGCTAATAACACAAATAAGGACATAATCATTATTAAAGCTCCAATAATGAATTGTAAAGTAATATGAGTATGAAAAATAATTATATCAAACATACTACCAAAAATAGCTTGTGTTGAAATAAGAATCGAAGCTAAGACTTCACTAATGTATTTAGAAGCCCATGCTTGTATTGAATAACAAAAAGCCATACAAACAATACTTAGATATAATAATGAAAGAATATTATCTTTATTAAATGCAATAGTAATATTAGAATGATTAAATAAACATATAATCAAACCACCAATACTTACGACAAGAGCATGAACAAAAATTAAGTTCATCGCATTAGCTTTAGAAGAAAAACTTTTTAAAGTTACTACTTGCATCGCAAAACCAAAAGCACAAAGAAAAGCAAAAAAATCACCAATATTAATATGTGATAAATCATTAAAATTTAAAGTTAAAAAACTAACACTAATAATAGCTAATACTAAGCCTATGATATGTCTTTTTTTAATGATGCTTTTATTAATAATAAAAGCTAGAAAAGGAACTAAGCAAATACTCATACTAGAAATAAAGGCAACTTTAGATACTGAAGTAGTTAAATAAGATAAATTTTGAAAATACATAGCCCATAAAATACAAAGGCCAATAACAATACCACCAATAATATCAATCTTAGCTATCTTAATAATATGTTTAAAATTAACAATGAACAAACAAAAAGCTCCAATAATAAATCTAGTAAAAACTAAGGCTTCACTACTAACATTATTATTGACTAATTGTGATGAAGCAATAAAACTTAAACTCCAAAAAATAGTTATTAATAAAGTTAAAATTACTGCTTTATTTCTTAAACTTTTATCATTCATCATTCTACCTCACAAATAAAAATTATGTTCTTTTATAAATAAGTCTAATAATAGGTAAATATTTTATTGGAGCCATTAAAACATATAAGGCAATTGCCATTAAAATAGCACCTATGATTAATTGAAAAGTTATCGGCGTTTTGAATATCATAACATCAAAAGCACTACCAAAAATAGCTTGTGTTGAAATTAAGATGCTAGTTAGTACTTCTCCAACATACTTAGAAGCCCATGCTTGAATTGAATAACAAAAAGCCATGGCAATGATACTTAAATATAATAATGAAATAAGATTATCTTTATTAAAAGCGATACCAATATCACCTTTATTTAACGTCGTAATTAAAAAACCACCTAGTGAAACAACAATAGCATGAATAAAAGTAAGGTTTGCAGGATCAACTTTACTAGCAAATTTCTTAATCAAAACAACTTGCATCGCAAAACCTAAAGCTGAAAGTAAAGCGAATAAATCACCCATATTGATGGTAGCTAAATCATTAAAATTTAAAGATAGAAAACATACTCCTAGTACCGCAAAAAACAAACCACAGAGATGTCTTTTTCTAATTTTAGATTTATTAATAAAATAAGCCAAAAAAGGAATGAAGACAATATTCATACTAGAAATAAAAGCTATTTTAGAAACACTAGTCATCATAAAACCAACATTTTGAAAATATATTGCAAAAAGAACTGATAAACCTACTAATAAGCCACCTAATAAATCATATTTAGACATTTTAATAATATTTTTAAAATTAATAATAAATAATACAAGAGCACCAAGTCCAAATCTTGAAAATAATAATATTTCACTACTTACCTTATGATGCATCATACTTGAAGAAAAAATAAAACTTAAACTCCATAAAATAGTTATAAATAATAAAGCAATAATAGCTTTTTTGTGAAATATACTCTTACTCATAATTCTTACCAATATCAATATAATCTAAATATGGAGTTATTCTTTCAATATCTTTTAAACTAATTTTCACAAGATGATTACTATCACCAGCTCCAGGATATATTACTTCATTTCTTTTAATCGATTCATCAAAATAAATTTTTATTTTAGATAAATCTAGATCAAAAGGACATACTCCTCCACGTTCATAACCAGTACATGCTACAAGCTGTTCATCATCAACCATTTTTGATTTAATCTTAAAAGTTTTTCTAAACTTAGAACTATCTATTTTAGCATCACCACTCATTAAAACTAATACCGGTAAATCATTAGTTTTAAATACTAAAGATTTTGATATTTGTTTTAATTCTACATTTAAAGCTTGTGCTGCTTCAATAGCACTATGGGCAGTATCTACTGTAATAATATCATTTTCAAACCCATTATTTTTTAAAAACTCAATCGCTTTGTTCATAAATAATTTCTCCTTTTCTTATTAAAAAAACAAGAAATAATCTTGTTTTATTTTTTAATAGTAACTGTATCACCAGCTCTTAAATATTTATAAAAATATTTAGCATCTGCATTTCTCATATTAATGCATCCATGTGAACCATCCCATTTATAATATGAGCCACCAAATGAACTATATGTACGCCATGAAGCATCATGTAACCCAACTCCGCCAGTATTAGCTAATGGCATCCAATAATTAACATGTAAACGATAATCATAACCTACTGTTCTACCATCCAATATAAAATCAGTAGTCTTATAAGCTATTTTATAAGTTCCTAATGGGGTAGGAGTTACTCCAGCACGTCCTGTTACTACTAAGGCAGTTCTCATTTTCTTACCTTTTACATATAAAGTAGCTTTTTGTGAACTAATTTCGACAATTACTCTTGTACCATAGTATTTAGTATAATAATTAACTATTTTACCTTTTACTTTTTTATAATAATTAGTTTGCGTTAATCTATAAGTATGATTTTCAAACTTAGTTTTAGCTGAATAATAATAACGAGCTGTTACAAACTTTTTCGCATAATCATATTTTAAAGAACTTGTTAAATAAGATCCTTTATAATAGAAATTATATTGATAAGAAATTTTTGACCAATGATTACCAAATTTAGTATTTTTCTTAAAGATATATTCTTTAGTAACTTTATTATTTTCAAATCTAATTACTATTTTAATAGTACCATTACTATTGTAATAAAAATTATTATAATAAGCTATTTTTTTACTATGATTTCCATACTTAGTATTATTTTTATAATAATATACAGCAGTTACTTTATTATTAACAACTTTATTAGCAATATTCATTGTCCCATTACTTTTATAATAAAAATTAAATGTATAAGCTATTCTCTTGCTATGATTACTATAGTAAGTATTAGATTTATAATAATATTCTGCAGTTACTTTATTATTAACTACTTTATTAGCTTTATACATAGTTCCATTACTATTATAATAAAATTTATAACTATATAATAAAGCATCATCACTTTCATCATCATTATCTTTATCATTATAATAATTAGTTTGTACTACTTGATTATTATTATTTTCTACTTCCTTAACTATTGTCTTAGCACTTAAATTAGTTGAAAAATATATCGTTACAAAAAATAAAAATATAAACATAAATATAATTTTAATTTTATTTATTTTCATTTAATCACCCCAACTTAGATTAGTATAACATATATTTAAAATAGTTTGCATAAAAACAATTAAATATATTACTAAAATTATGTTAATAATATAAATTCTAATTTACACTTTTATTTACTAAGATTAAAAATTATAGTATTATATATATCATAAACTTTAATTAAAGGATATGATAAACTATTATGAAAAAATATAAAGTATCTTGTATTATACCAATATATAATGTCGAATATTATATTGAAGAATGTATTGATTCTGTTGTAAATCAAACTATATTTGAAGATGTAGAAGTTATTTTAATTAATGATGGAACACCAGATAATTCAATTGAATTATGTCAACCTTATTTAGATAAATATGATAATATTCAATTATTTAATTATGAAAATGGTGGATTATCAAAAGCAAGAAATCGTGGTGTTACTCATGCTCATGGTGAATATATTGCTTTTCTAGACTCTGATGATATTCTAGCCGAAAATGCTTATGAATTAATGTATAACAATGCTAAAGAATATGATTGTGATTTAGTATGTGGATATGTTTTAAGATTTAATGATGATAAGACATATACTTCAAAAATTCATAAAATTGCCTTTGATGGTAATTATTATGGAGTAACATATAAAGATATTCCTCATGTTGAATATGATACAACTTCATGGAATAAACTATTTAGACGTAGTTTTTATTTAGAAAATAACTTTGCTTTTCCTGAAGGTATTCTTTATGAAGATATTGCTGTTTCAAGTAAAGCTCATGTCTTAGCTAAAAAAATGTCTTTTATGAGTGATGATGTTGTCTATTATTGGCGTTCGCGTCCAGGTTCAATTACAAGAAATAGATTAGATGAAGATAATTTCCCGCAACGAGTGGTAGCTATTAAAGTCGCCTTAGACTTTTTAGAAGCATCTAATCATAAATATGATGATTATCTTGAAAAATTTCTAACTAAAACTTTTGATTTTGACTTAATTATATTTGTTAATTTATTTTCAGTAGGAGATAAAGTATTTAGAAATAATATAGTAAATTATTTACATGATATAATTGGTAAACATAAAGAAGTTATTAGAAATGACTTAAAAACTGTAAATAAAATAAAATATAGATTGATATATGATAATAAACAAACTGAATTAATTAATTATTTAAATCATATTACAAAAATAAATAAAATTAGAAAGAGAAATAAAAGAATTTTAAGATCATTAAAAAGCCCAAAACGCCTAAAAAAATATGCTATAAAATTAATTAAAAGAATATCATATCGTTTCTTTCAATTATTACCAATTAATAATAAAAAAATATTCTTTGAAAGTGATTGGGGCGGAAGTTATAAATGTAACCCAAGAGCAATATATGAATATATTATTGATAATAATCTAGATTATATTTGTGCTTGGTCATTTAAGGATAAACATACACCTATAAAAGGTCATGCTAAAAAAGTTAGAAGATATTCAATAGGATATTATTATAATTTAGCTACAGCCAAATATTTTATTAATAATGTCAATTGGCCTAATGGTGCTAAAAAAAGAGATGGTCAATTTGAAATAGAAACATTTCATGGTACATTTTTAAAGAAAATGGGCTTTGATGTTGCTTCAGAAGTAGATACACCTAATAAATATAATGGTCTAAAGAAAAGAGTTTCACGATATGATTGTGGTATTGCTCAAGGTAAATATATGAGTACTAAAATAAAAGAAGCATTTTTATTACCTAATTTAGAAATTCTTGAAACAGGATATCCAAGAAATGATGTTTTATTTCAAGAACATGATATTAATAAATTAAAAGAAAAATACAACTTACCTTTAGATAAGAAATTAATATTATATGCACCAACATTTAGAAATAAAGTTTCATTTAATATTAAAATGGATTTAGATAGATTAAGAAAAGAAGTTGGTAATGAATATATTATTTTATTTAGATTACATTACATGATTAAAGATAATGTTGATTTTGAAGAGTATTATCCATTTATTCAAGATGTTTCTGATATAAAGAATTTGGAAGAATTAATGTTAATTAGTGATGCTTTAATAACTGATTATTCTTCAATTATGTTTGATTATTCAATTCTTAATAAACCAATGTTATTCTATATATATGATTTACCTTATTATAGTAGTATTAGAGGAATATATTTTGATATTGAGAAAGAGTGTCCTGGACCTATTATTAAAAAAGAAGAAGAAGTTTATATAGCTATTAAAGATCTATTTAAAAATAGTGTTAACTATAATGATAAATATCAAGAATTTAAAAATAAGTTTGTTACATTTGAAGAAGGTAATGCTTGTCAAAAAGTAATAGAACGTTTACAACAAGAAAAATAAAACAGTGAAATTAATCACTGTTTTTTTTTAATCAAAATTACTTGCTTTTTCTTTTAAAGTATCTACTTTAAAAGATAATAAATGATTGTCATCTTTGATATCAACTTGTAATTGTTCATCTTCATAATCATCTTTAATGTTTTGTTCGACAAAGATAACTTGATTATATAACTCATTCTCCATATTTTTATGATGATATTTAAATGCAAAATAACCACCATCTTTAATATCGACAATGTTAATCATACAATCTAAAATATCATCGCTTACTTTTTCTGTGGTAAATGGTAAAGTTTCATCTTCAAAAACAACACTATCATCAGTACTAAAATGAGTTAGAATTAGTTCAAAATCATCATAATTATCATTAATAAAGACTTGTTCATTAGCTCCTAAACCATAATTAAATCTAAGACGTAGCATGTTTTCATTAAGCTCATACTCATTAAATGTAACTAAAGGTACTTTTTCTAAATTAAGATTATCCGCATGATAAATAGCTAACCCTTTACGTACAGGACCATCATAAACAACTTTACCAGCTTTTAAATAAATAACACGATTACAAAATTCACTAATTAATGCTTCTGAGTGAGAAACAAATAAAACAGTCTTACCAGATTTAAGCATTTCTTCTGTTTTAGCACGTGATTTTTGTTGGAAGTTTTTATCACCAACCGCAAATACTTCATCAATGATTAAGATATCAGGATCGGCATTAACAGCTAAAGCAAATCCTAAACGAGCTGACATCCCTGATGAATAAGTTCCTAAAGGCATATCAATATATTCTCCAATATCTGCAAATTCTATTATTTGATCAACATGTTTGTCTAAATATTCTTTACTTAATCCTAATAACGAACCTTTAAAATATAAGTTCTCACGACCAGTAAGTTCTCTTTTAAAACCAGCTCCTAATTCTATTAAAGAAGTAATTGTTCCATTAACATTCACTTTTCCAGAAGTAGGAAAATAAATACCAGATATTATTTTTAAAATAGTAGATTTCCCAGCACCATTTTTACCAAGAATTCCCACTACTTCACCTTTTCTGACTGTAAAGCTAATATTATCTAGAACTTTAAATTCTTTAGTAAAGCCTTTTCTAGTAAAAAGCCAATAAAAGACCATATAATCTTTTTTAAAATATCTAAATATTTTTCTAATATTTTTTAATTCTATCATTACTTTGTTATTGTTCTTTTTCATCATAACACTCCTAGACAAAATCTGCATATATTCTTCTTAAACGATATTGAATATAACATCCAAGTAAGAATAAAATAATTACGAATATAGCAAATACTCCTATTTCACTTAAAGGTGGAAATTTACCTAAACAAATAGCATTTCTAAAAGAATTAATTAAGTGATAAAAAGGTGTTTTATTTAAAATATGAGCTAATGTTTCTGAATGTAATAAACGAGGTAAATCATTTGTAGCTGACCAGAATATTGGCATAAAATAAAATAATATTCTTACAATTGCTTTATATAATTCTCTAAAATCTCGTGAAATAGTATAAAAACCAGACATAAATAGACTATAAACAACACCAAAGATAAAAGAGGCAAAAACAGAATATAAAAGGCCAAATATATTAATATTTAAACCAAATTTATCAAACCAAGATAGAAAAATTAAAACAACAGCTAACATAATAAAAGTTGAAAATCTTTTAATAAATAAAGCTAATGTTTCAAATGTTGGAATTACTAAGATTGGAAATTTAATTTTAGAAAAAATATGTTTATTTCTAATAATACAATTAACTCCTGTACCTAAAGTATCATTAATTAAGTACCAAGCAGTTAAACCAGTAAATAAGTACATTAATGTTGGCATACCATCAATATGACCATCTTTACCACCTCTAATTGCTATCATGAAAAATCCATACGCAACAAAAAAGACAGCATCTCTAAATACATTCCACCACATTCCAAGTGTAGTCTTTTCAGTATCTGCTTTTGCGGATGCATAGGCTAATTTAAAAATATATTTCTTATTTTGTTTATGTTCTTTAAAAAATTCTTTAACTTCTTTTACCATATTTTACCACTCCGTCTGCTAACTATTATATCATAATATTTTTAGTTACTGAATATTAAAGTTAAATAGATAAAAAAGTGGCTAGGCCACTAATTTTGATTATTTTGCCACATATCTAAAATAATATCATCTAAATTATTAATTTCAGTTTCCCAACCAAGAATCTCTTTAGCTTTTAATGAAGATGCTACACTAAAATAAGGATCACCAATTCTTCTAGCTGTAATAGTATAATCAACTTTTTTATTTAATACTTTTGCTGTTGTATTAATAACTTCTAAAACAGAAAAACCTTTACTACTACCTAAATTATAAATTCCTGAGATATCATTATTATTCATAATTTTTTCTAAACCAACAATGTGTGCTTTTGCTAAATCAATAACATGAATATAATCACGAATACAAGTTCCATCACTCGTTGGATAATCATTACCATAAACTTCTAATTTAATATTATTTTTAACCGATGAAATAATTCTTGGTATTAATGTTGAAAATCTTTCAATAGGCCAACCAATTTTACGACCTCCTGCAACATTAAAATATCTAAATGAAATGTAATTAATATTATGAGCTTTATTAGCAGCTTCAATAATTTGTTCACCCATTAATTTAGATAAACCATAATTATTAACTGGTGCTGTTGGTTCTTCTTCAGTAATTTTATCATCATTCATTCTTTCACCATATATTGCGGCTGTACTTGAAAAAACAATACTATTTACTTTATTATTAACCATACAACGTAATAAATTACTAGTTCCAGCTACATTTGTTTCATAATAATCTAAAGGCAATCTAGAACTTTCTTCAACATTTAATTTAGCCGCAAAATGAATAACGCCATCAATATGATTATCTTTAAAAACACTATTAAGTTTTTCATAATCACAAATATCTATTTCATAAAATTTAGCTTTTTTATTAACAGCCTCAATACTACCAGTACTTAAATCATCAACTACTATGACATTATATTTATCAATTAATAAATCAACTACATAAGAACCGATATATCCAGCTCCTCCAGTAACTAAAATATTCATATTTTTCCCCTTTCTAATATATATTCAACTCTTTATAGTTATAAGCAATAATTCTTGCTAGTTCATCAAATCGTTCAAAATTATTATCTAGTGCATAACTAATTAATCTAAAATTTCTTTGTGGAAATAAGATTCTTGGATAAATATAATAATCATACTTACAGAAGATTTTACCAATTGTTTTAAACAATTCTTTTTTATCCTTATCACTATAAGTTAAATATTCTCTAATATATATTATTGTATCATGATTTATCGCAAATCTTAAAATATATGGTTTTTGTGATTCTTCAATATAATGCCATAATTTATCAAAAGTTTCCATTCTATCTTGGTAATTTTTTACTGTTTTTGATGTTGTAATTGAAGAATGGGCTTCTCTTACATTCCACTGATAAACAGGTTGGTTTAGAATACCTAATTTTTCAATCTTATTATATAATTTAGCAGTAAATAATTTATCTTCATATAAACCTTCTTCAAAAAGAATATTATTATCTAATAACATTTGTTTACGATACATTTTATTAGTACTTAAAGTATCTGAGAAGTAAGGTAAAATATTGTTATGATCAATTATTTTATTTTTTTTATATAAAGTTAAAAACCAATCACTTACTGATTTATTATCTACATTAAATCTAACTGTTCTAGCACTAACAACATCAATATTATTAACTAATAAATAATTAACCATACAAGTAATAGCACCTTTGTAAATAACATCATCTGAATCTAAAAAGAATACAAATTCTCCTTTAGCTTTTTCAATACCATAATTTCGAGTTAATCCTAACCCACCATGTTCTTTAATATAATAATTAATATTAGCTAATGGATACTTATTTACTATATCATTTATTGTATCTTCAGGGCCATCATTAACAATTATCATTTCGATATTAGGATATTTTTGTGCTAAAACTGATTTTATGGTTTGTTCAATAGTAGCACTAGAATGATAATTAGGAATAATAATAGAAACTAATGGTTTATTAGTCATTTTAGATAAAATATTCTTTTCTCTTTTATTACCAACATAATTATAATATTCACTCATTCTATGTTGATTAAAAACAACTTTTTTAACGTTTCTTTTTAACCTTTTATATTTTCTTCTTACTATATTGTTAATATTACGTTTGCTTTTTATTTTATTATTGTCTTCTTTATTAACATTATTATTTAATTTCTTTTGTAATAATTCTTCTTGATCAATTTTTCTAAACAATTCATTCCATATACTAAATATAGTTTCATTAGAAAATTGCTCATATTTATTTTTAGTATCATCTATATTTAATTTATTAATTTCGCTCATTTTATAAGCAAATTCATCATAATTAAATGGTTCTATTAAAAATCCTGTTTTTTTATCATCTACTACATCACTAGCAGCCGTAAAAGAATTAAAAATAATAGCTGGTTTTCCATAAGCATATGCTTCAATAATAGTTAAAGGTAACCCTTCACTTTTTGAAACTAAAATAAGAGCACAATTTTCTATAAATATCTTTTCTTTATTTGATTCATAACCTTTTAGTATTAAAATATTATCTAATTTATTAACTTTTATTTCTTCTTCAAAAGCTTCTTTTTCTGGTCCAGTACCATATATATTAATTTTAAATTTTTTATTTTGTTTTTTTATAGCAATACCTAAATCTATTAATCCAAAAATATTTTTATCATTAGCAAGTCGTCCTATATAAGCAAAATTATTATAATTCTTACTTTCAATAGGATGATAAGCCTCTATTGTTGAATTTGGAATGTATATTAATTTATTAGCTACTTCTTTATTAAGATAAGGTCTAATTAAATCAGCATTACTTTTAGTTAAGAAAGCAAGATACTTATAATTATGTAACTTATTATTATTTAAAGCATCTAAATGCCATCCATATAATTCTTTTTTAATAACATCTTTAGTGTCACCATGGAACATTAGAATTGAATTTTTATTATTTTTTAAATATCCTTGGAATTTTAAATGAGCACTAAATTGTAAAGTTATAAAATAACCATCATTATTCCATAGAATACTTTTTACTGTACCAGGATATTTTTCATAAGAAATAGCAATATCTAAGTAAGTTGTATCAATAAAATGTAATCCTGAAGGATTATTCGCAAATTCTTTGATTGCTAAAACAATAATCTTGCTATTGTAATGTTCTTTATAATAACGAGCCATATTCTTAATAAATGAATGAATTCCACCTATTTCATTTAAATCATTTATTAAAAAGATAATATCTTTAGTATGTCTTTTACTAGTATCAAAATTAAGGGCTTCAACTATTTTCTTTGTGGAAGTACCATTTTCGTATGGATAAAAATATTTACTTAATTTTGTATTATCACAATCTAATCTTGTTTGTAATACATTATATAATTCATCTTCTGTTGTTACTATTTGCTTTGGATTAATAAAATCTTTAAAATCAAAATAAACACCTCGATCTTTAAAATATTCTTCTTGATTATATTGAAATAAAACAATCGGTTTATTTAATAAAGAATAATCAATAATTAATGAAGAATAATCACTAATTAACATATCACTTACTATCATTAAATCAATTATTTGTGAATAATTAGTTTTATCAATAACTTTATGATGTCTACCTTCAAGTTTAGATAAATAATGAAGTTTAGTTACTAAAACATATTCTTCATTATCCGAAATACTATTTAATAATTTATCAACATCAAAAGGTAATTGATAAGCACCATCTTTTTGATATGTTGGAGCATATAAAATAATCTTTTTATCTAAAGGTAAGTTTAACTTTTTCTTAATATCATTAACTTTATTTTTTTGAGCAAACAATGAATCTATTTTTGAACATCCAAGTTCTAATATTTCACCATCATACATCATTGCTTTTCTTAAAAAAGTATTAGTATAAAAAGGTGACATTGAAATCATTACATCATAAGCATTGCCATAATTAATAGTATTATTTATTTCTTCAGGAGCAAAATCATTAAACATTTTTTTGTAAGGTATTCCATGCCAAACAGATACCCACTTACCATGAAAATTTCTTTTAGAATGAATATTTAAAGTACCAGCATCAATAACATAATCAGCTGTTAATTTTAAATTTTCAGCTAAAGAAGTTTTATCTTTAACAACTTTATAACGATAATGTTCTAAACAGTGGACATCATCTGAAATATCTTTTAAGATAATATAGACATTAAAATCTTGATAATAATAATCCACAAAATTTATTACATCACCCAATGCTGATTTACTATAAGCTGTGGGGACAAGTAATAAAGTTTTTTTAATCTCACAATCCATTATAATGCTCCTTAATCTGTTAGTAGTTATAATCAACTTTTATCTAGTTAAAAAAATCAAGAAAATTAAATTTTCTGATTTCTTTTACTATAAATAGCTTACTATCATGTTCTATTTATTATTTTAAAAAATATAATAAATAACCTCAATAAAATTTTAACATAAATATATTACACTTTAAATAATTTTTATTATTTTTTTAACAATAACGTTAAAAAATATCAATTCATTATCAAAACTTAAATATTTTATAGGTAAAATATATAAGCATAATATTTATTAAAGTTAAGTAGATACTATTATCTTAATACTTATTTCTTTTCATAATATTAATCTTTATTTAAATTATTACAATATATTTATATTATTCACTCTATAAAGAAAAAATAGCATTAATGCTATTTATTTTCTTTTGTTGCTTTTGGTTCATCATCTTCGAATAATACTTCATCAGTATCTTCTTTAGTTATTATTCCATCTTCACTTTCAATAACATCATCATCACTATTGGCATAAATATCATTCATATCAATGTGAACTTTATCAAAAGAATTATTTTCTCTTAAATCCCAAACATTCTCACCTAAAGTAATAAAACGAGAATCTAAAGAAAGATCAGTATAGAAACTAGATATTAAATCATCAGCTTCATCATCACTTAAAGATAAATCATTTTTAATGAAATCCCATATTTCATAAAAATTTAATCCTTCAGCTCTTTCTTTTAATAAATGATATGCGACATCAGTTTTTGATAAATTATTCATTATTTTCCTCCTACATTTTTTCTAAAGCTTTAATACCTATTAAATCTAAGGCATTTGCTAAAGTTATCTTACAAGCCTCTAACAAGTACAAACGAGCACTAGTTAAAGACATATTATCACGATTAATGACCTTGCACTCATTATAATATGAGTGAAATAAACTTGCAAGTTTATTAATATAATTAGTAATACGATGAGGCGCTCTAATTTTAGCTGCATCCATTACTACATTTGGGAAATCATTAATATGTTTAATTAAATTTATTTCTTTTTCATTAGCTAATAAAGAAGCATCTAATTCTTGAATAGTTAATTCTTTTGCTAATTCTAAAATACTACAAATACGAGCATGAGCATATTGAGCATAATAAACAGGATTATCATTTGATTTAGAAGTAGCTAATCCTAAATCAAAATCAAAATGTGAACTACCAGCACGAGATGCAAAGAAATATCTAACTGCATCATTTCCTACTTCTTCACATAATTCTCTTAAACCAACTGCATTACCAGTACGTTTAGACATTTTAACTTCTTCACCATCCCTTATTAAACGAACCATTTGCACAATATCAACATCTAATAAGTCTTTTTTACCAGTAAATATTTCAATAGCAATCTTCATTCTTTTAATATAACCATGATGATCAGCACCCCATAAATTAATCATATAATCAGCACCATTTTCTATTTTTTGCATATGATTAGCAATATCAGGTGTTAAATAAGTTAAAGTACCATCACTTTTTACAAGAACACGATCTTTATCATCACCATATTCAATAGATTTTAACCATAGTGCACCATCTTTTTCATAAGTCGCATTATTTTCTTTTAATATAGTTAAAGCTTTTTCAACTTTTTTATCATCATAAAGTTTTTGTTCACTAGTCCATACATCAAACTCAACATTAAAATCTTTTAAATCTTTTTTTAATTTATCTAATTCAAATTGTAAAGCTGTTTGTTTAAAAAATTGATAAGCTTCTACACTATCATCATTAAGATATTTATCTTTAATTAAATTCTTAATTAAAAAAGCAATATCTTTAATATCATCTCCATAGTAGCCATCTTCAGGCATAGGTTTTGTTATATCAAATAATTCATGATATCTAACAATCACACTCTTGGCAAGATTATCAATTTGATTACCTGCATCATTAATATAATACTCTCTAATAACATTAAAACCAGCTTTTTTATATAGTCTCGTAATTGAATCTCCTAAACTAGCTTGACGAGCATGTCCTAAATGTAAATCTCCTGTTGGATTGGCACTAACATATTCTACATTAATTACTGGATGTTCTTGTAAAGGCCATTGACCATAAGCTTCTTTTAAATTAATGATATTTTTTATTGAAGCAGCTAAGTTTTCTTTATTCATAAATAAATTAATAAATCCAGGACCAGCAATCTCTATTTTTTCAACATCAACACTTTGATAATCAAAAACATCTTTAATTTTATTTGCTAAATCAAGTGGTTTTAAACCAAAAGTTTTACTATGTTTTAAAGCTACATTACTAGCATAATCACCATTTTTATTGTCTTTAGGTATTTCGATAATAATATCATTATCATTTAATGAATTATTTTCAATATCATTTAATGCTTTTAATAAAGCTTGTTTTAATTTACTTTCAATTAATTCCATTAGTATTCTCCTCTATTTCTATTTTAAATGTTATTTTAGATAACAAAGTGTTATTATCAAAAATACCATATCTCATAAATAATTCTTTATTATTAATTACATAATCAATAAGTTTAATATCTTGAATTAAGTTGATATCATGAGTTAATATCTTAACATATCCAGTATTATCAAGACAATAAATTATTATTTTCTTATTAGCAGAATTTGCTTTTATAATAAATTCATTTTCATTATAAGCAAGATGATAACTAGTATTAATATTATCATCTAAATAATAATCTAAATAATAGTATTCTTCATCATTATAATAATTAGCTAAACATTGATAAGTATTTTCTTCAATAAGTTCGTCGTTTTCATTAAAATTAATACTATTTATTTTAAGTAATACATTATTCATTAAGAACACTCCGATAATCTTGATGGTAATATAACTTTAATTCAATTTTATCTTTAGCACTATTAACAATTGCTTCCACAAGATTAGACGCATTAGCTAATTCTTCAATTTTATTATCTTTAGTAATAATATTAATACTTTGTGAATTTATTTCTCCATAATACTTATAAAAAGATGATTTAGCTTGTAATATTTCGAAAAAATAATTCTTTTTTATTGTATCATCAACTATTTTATTTATTAAATTAAGTCCTTCTTGTTCACTAGATATATCTAAAGCTTTAAATAACTTACGATTAATAAAACAATAACTTAATTCTTTTAATATATAATCTTCTTCATTAATAAAGTTTTTAAAGTAATAAATGAGAATACTCTCATCTAAAAGAAGATAATCTTCAATATTTATTATCTCATTTTTTAAAAAAGGAATAAGTAAGTTAATATCATGTTTAAATGAATAATTATTTTCATATAATTCTTTAACTCTTCTTAATAACTTATTTAATATAATTTCATATGAATTAGCTGTTTGATGTAAATAAACTTGCCAATACATATGATATCTAGCAAAGATATAATCTTCTAAAGCATGAACACCACTTTCTTTAAAGACAATAATATTATCTTTAACAACCATGCTTCTTAATAATCTTTCTAAATCAAAATGACCATAACTAACCCCACAATTAGTCGCATCACGTAATAAATAATCCATTCTATCAGCATCTACTTGACTTGAGATTAATTGAATTAATAATTTATTAGAATGAGTATGATTGATAACAGCAGCTACATTGCTTGCTAAATGTGAATCATATTTATTTAAAACTTTATTAATATTAGAATCTTCACATATTATTCGTTGTGACATATTTTCATGATCAGTATTAAATACATCTTCAAAGGCATGTGAATATGGACCATGACCAATATCATGAAGTAAACCAGCACATAAAGCAACTATTTTATCATAATTACTTATTTCTTCTTTAATTACTTCATTGATGATACGATTAACTAAATGATAAACACCTAATGAATGAGTAAAGCGAGAATGTTCAGCGGAAGGAAAAACCATAAATGTTCCTCCTAATTGGTGAATTCGTCGTAAACGTTGCATTTCAGGAGTATTAATTAAATCCCATATTATTTGATAATTAATAGTAATATTACCATGAATATTATCCCGAATAACTTTTGTTTCAAACATTAACTCATCAACCATTAAAACACCTCTTTCTAATTGAATATTATACCATATTTACTAGACAAAAAAATAAAAAGGACTGTATTTGTCCTTTATATATTACTTCATCACTAGCTTACCACCAGATACCCATTTATCACTTGGTTTCAATCCAAGCCATTTTAAGGCATGTTCGATTCCTTTATCCCAGAAATCCCAATCATGTTCACCAGGACCTGTAACCCAAGTTACATCATAACCCATAGCAATCATTTTATCTTTAAAAGTAACATTATATTCATATAACCAATCTTCAGTTCCACACTCTGAATAGATCTGTGGTAATGGTTTACCACTATCTTTTAGTGCTTGAGCTAAAGCATAATAATCAGTTTTTAAATTATTTTTTCCTAATAATTCACTAATATCTTCAACACCAAACATTGTTTCATATTGTCTTTTAGTATAAATAAACTCCCTACTTTCATTATTAGTAGCCATCATCATTTCTAAATTAAAACCACCACTTAAAGCAATTACTTTAGAGAAAGTATCAGGATATTCTAAAGCTAACATTAAAGCTCCATATCCTCCCATTGAACATCCTCCAATATAAGTATCTTCTCTTTTATTTGATAAATTAAAAGTATTACGAGTAAATTCAATTAATTCTTCACCTATTAATTTACCATAATAATCACCAGATATTTCTGAATCACGATAGAATTTATTATCTCCATCTGGCATTACAACACAAATATCTAATTCATCAGCTAAACGTTGAATACGAGTTTGATAATTCCAACAAAAATAATTATCTAAGATACCATGTAATAAATATAACGTTTTCATTGCCGGTGCTTTCTTAGGTTTATCTTCATCATTAATATATGTCTTATCTGTTGGTAAGACAATAGTAAATTTCGCAAATCTTAGTAAGTTTTGTGAAAAAAAGTTTACTTCAGCTACTGCCATAGTATTTCCTCCTATTTTCTAATATTCATAATATATAGATAATAACATAATTAATAATTATTTAGTACCTTAAATTAATAAAAATTAATTATTTTTACATTATAAATATATTTTAAACAATAATTTTGGTACTTATAAAAAAATCAATCATTAATAAGATTGATTAAAAAATATATAATTTTAATATTTTAACTATTTATTAGTTATATTATTAGCTTCAATAATTTCTTTTAATGAAACATTAGGATTTAATCATCGTACTGTTGATTTCTCATTTTTAAATGAAGAGCATTCTCAAAACAAAGATGGATACAGGCCATACAATATTCACATTTATTGCTAAAAATAATTTCTTTATTAATATTATCTTTAAAAGAAATGTTATATACTGGACATACTTTAATACAAGTTGCACATTTATTACATTTATTATCAATAATATAATTTTGAGCTTGTTTGCCATTCATCACTAATTTAGAACCTATCTTAACCAAAAAAGTAATAAATCTATCTTTATTAGATACTTCTGCTTTATTATGCTTAAAGTTTTTAATATCTGAAATAATATTATCTAGATTAGTTTTAACATTCTTCTTTGGTAATCTTTCTTTTATTTCATAATTAATATCAAATTTAGGAAGATAATTACTAACCATGGCTAGATGTGCTACATAATCAATGTGATAACCTAAATGTAGTGCTTGTTGTTGAAGATTATATAAACTAGATAAAATAGTACCACCACATGTTTCTATAGCAAAAATATATTCAGCTTTAAATTTTGTTTTCTTTAAAAAGTTATTTACCATTTTAGGTGGAGCATAACCATAAATAGGGAAAACAAAACCAATTATTTCATCTTGATATTCTTTAATTGTTTTAACAATAACTTGTGGTATTGAAATAAGTTTTACATTACTAAAATTATTAGCAATCACTTTTGTAAGACTTAAAGAATTACCAGTTGCACTAAAATAAAAGATAGTAATATTTTTATCTATCTTTTCGTTTATTATTTTTTATTAATCATCACTTTTTTTCTCACGCCATATTTTAGCACCTAATGAAGATAAAACTTCATCTATTTTAGTATAACCACGATCAATATGATAAATATTATCTATTTCAGTTATTCCTTTAGCCATTAAACCTGCGACAATCATGGCGGCTCCACCTCTTAAATCAGTGGCACTAACTTGAGCTCCATTTAAATTATCATTCTTTTCGACAATAGCCATATTCATAAAAGTACTTACTTTAGCACCCATTTTTTGCAATTCCAAAACATGTTTAAAACGCTCTGGATAAATACTATCAGTTATTTTTGAAATACCATTAGCTTTCGTTAATAAAGCGGTAAGTGGCTGTTGTAAATCAGTCGCAAAACCTGGATATGTTTGAGTAGTTACATCAATAGCTTTATATTCATTAAAAGATTCTTTAACAACTATACTATCTTCACATATTTCTAAATTAACACCCATTTCTTTTAATTTAGAAGTTAGAGAGTCTAAATGTTGAGGAATAATATTATCAATAACAACATTTTCACCAACTGCCGCTGCTATGATTAAATATGTTCCTGCTTCAATACGATCAGGTATTATTTCATGAATACATGAATGTAGATAATCTACTCCTGTAATAGTTATTTCATCAGTACCGGCACCTTTAATCTTAGCGCCCATTTTATTAAGTAAGTTACATACATCAATAATTTCTGGTTCTTTAGCTGCATTTTCAATAACAGTAATGCCTTGAGCTTTCGTAGCCGCAAGAATGATATTAATAGTTGCTCCTACTGAAGCAAAATCTAAATAAATATGACTACCAACTAAAGAATCAGTTTTTAAATGATAACCATCATAATCATCTATTCTTTCAACACCTAATGATTCAAAACCTTTAATATGTAAATTAATTGGTCTAGGGCCTAGATAACATCCACCAGGCATCTTCATTTTAACTTCATTAAATTTACCTAATAAAGAACCCATAAAATAATATGAAGCTCTTAATTTAGAAGCTAAAGAATTAGGTAATTCTTTGTTTTTCATATTCTTAGGATTAGCAATAAATTCATCACCTTTTAAAGTTACTTCAACATCTAAAAATTCAAGAATTTCAGCTAATACTTGAACATCACTAATATTAGGAACTCCTTGTAAAATTACTTCTTCATCAGCAAGACATAAAGCTGGTATTAAAGCTACAGTTGCATTTTTAGCACCATGAATTTTAACTTTACCATTTAATTTATGTTGACCATCTATTTTAATAACTTCCATTATTTAACATCACTCTTTTTCTTATTAATATTAAAGCTTATACATTATACCTTAATTATATGAATTTTAAAACAAATCATCATCGATGTTTAAAATATCATTAATTGTATTTTTATTAATAATTATTGTTTCTACTTTATTAATACATTCTTGTACTTCTTTATCATAATCAAAACGCTTTTCATTTTTAATTACTTTATCTAAATGGGGATGAGTTACAGGATTACTTGGTAAGAATATTGTACAACAATCTTCATATGGTAAGATACTTAATTCATAAGTATTAATCTTTTTAGCAAGATCAATTATTTCTAACTTATCTAAACAAGCACAAGGTCTAATGATTGGTACATTAGTAACTTCATTAATTACCACCATACTTTGTAAAGTTTGACTTGCGACTTGAGCAATACTTTCACCATTAATAATAACTTCGATATTTTTTTCTTTAATAATACCTTGGGCAATCCGATACATCATTCTTCTTAAAATAGTCATTGAATAAGATGCATCACAATATTTATTAATAGCTAATTGCATCTGTGTAAAAGAAACATTATATAGTACAACTTCATCAGTATATGCTAAATACTTACTAGCTAATTGTAATACTTTATTTAAAGCTTTTGCGGAAGTATATGGTGGTGAAGCAAAATGAATACATTCTACTTTTACGCCCCTTTTCATAGCTAAATAACCAGCTACTGGTGAATCTATGCCACCACTTAACATCAATAAACCTTTACCGCTAATACCTACTGGATAACCACCAGCACCATTTATTTTTTCAAAAAAGATATAAGCACTTGCATCTTGTCTAATATCAATATTAATTCCTAATTGATAATGATGAACATCTACTTTTAAATCAGTTTCTTTTAATATTCTGCTAGCAATTTTACGATTAATTTCATCACTAATCATTGGATAAGATTTATCACCACGTTTAGTAATAACTTTAAATGTTTGATACTTACTAAAATCTATTATTTCCATAATAGCATCTTCAATTACTTGATATTCTTTACTTACTTTCTTAGCTAAAGAAAATGATTGAATACCAAAAACATCTTTTAATTCATTCATTATTTCATTAACATCATAATCTTTGAAATTAAGATACATACGATCACGATGAGATCTAATATCAATATTTTGATAATGAGATAATTTCTTTTTAATATTTCCTTCTAAACGATCAATAAATAACTTTCTATTTTTTCCTTTAGTATTTAATTCACCGTATCTTATTAAAATTACATCTTGCATATTTAACTCCTAACTAAAAACATAACTACTATATTATACTATAAATAGTTATGTTTTATGTTTTGTTTCAAAATAATTACTTAAAATGAGAGTGAATTATGTTTATTAAAGATTATTATTTAATTTATTTAAGACTCCATTTTTTAAATCATTTAAATTATAAATATGTTCCATTATTTCAAATGTTTCTTTTAGATTATTTTTAGCTGTTTTCCATCCGATTCCATCAGTAATCCAAATAAATTCAACATTATCAATTTCTTTAGTTTCAGTTGCAATCATTTTATAAGAACGAGCTGTTTCATTTAATTTAGAACCGCCACCAGAATAAAAATTAACTTCAATCAAATAAATTTTATTATTTTTTTTTGCGACAAAATCAAATCTTTTTACAGTTTCACCATTATTAGTAACATTAGATAAATCTAAATTAAATTCTTTTTCTATTTCATGATTTCTCATTTCTTTAAATAGAGATTCATTTAATTTAAAACCACAATCTTCAAAATATTTTTGAACGATATTTTCCATAATTTGTCCAGTTCTATTTTTACGAGCATTAGTATCCATTCCAACTTCTACACCTGTTACATAATCATAGACACTTGCTATTAAATGATTAGATAATAAATCAAATAATCCTGTTTTTTCCATAAATATTGCATATTCTTCATTAGTATAATTTTTCATCTTAAAATCAAAATAATATTCATCTTCAAAATCTTTTATTTTAACAATTTCATCTACCCTTTTTGCAATTAAAATTGGAATGACCTTTAATATTTCTGGATATTCTTTAAGTAAATATAAGAAATCATCTTTAATATTTTTGCTTCCTATTAAACTATTAATAATATTCAAACTTATTTTTATTTTATCTACTTTTTCATATACTCCTTCAAAATTAGTATAGTATTTCCAATCAGCAATACTATCTTTCATTGTATTTAGCCATTTATTAAAATCTCTATTCAATTAATCCAACACCTTTCTTATAAATATATTTTTTAAATATTTAAATTATACATCTTTTAATCTCTTTTTTACAATTTCTATATATTCTTGTTTATTTTCTATTCCAATACATTTTCTTTTAAGTCTTTTTGCTACAACAGCAGTTGTTCCACTACCTAAAAAAGGATCTAATATAACATCATTTTCTTTTGTAGAAGCAAGAATAATTTTTTCTAAAATATATTCAGGTTTTTGCGTAGGATGTTTGCCATATTTTTTTTCATTTTTATTAGTTAAAGAACCTGTCCAAACATCTTTCATTTGCTTGTTATTATTTAATTTTTTCATTAAATCATAATTATAATAATGTTTTGCATTCTTATTATTTTTTCTAGCCCAAATAATAGTTTCAGTTGAATGAGTAAAATATCGACATGAAATATTAGGTGCTGGATTAGTCTTTTGCCAAGTAATATTATTTAATATTTTAAAACCCTCTTGTTCTAAAGCCATACCAATAGAGTATATATTATGAAAAGTACCAGTTATCCAAATAGTACCATTTTGTTTTAAAACTTTTTTAGCTAATTTTATCCAAGTTCTATTAAAAAGATGTTTTTCTTCTAAGGAACCTATTTTATCCCAATTACCTTTATCAACGCAAACAACTTTACCTCCTGAATTAGATATTCCTCCATTACTCAAAAAATATGGAGGATCTGCAAAAATCATATCGACGCTTTCTTCAGCTAATTCCTTTAATTTTGTAAAACAATCATCTAAATATACTTTTACATAATCATCACAATAACAATATTTGTTACTCACTTATATCACTCCTACCTTTAATCAATAATTTTTTATGATAACTTCTTGTACAACACCACGAGAAGATTTTTTTGAGCTTATTAATCTATTAACATCTACTATTATTGTTGTTTTTTCATAATCTTTATATAAGTCTAAAATTTCTTTAGTTAAAGAATTTGATAACATCACATTAACTCCTTTACTATCCAATTCTTTAAATAAATCTCTTAATCTGAGTTGTTCATCATAATCAAAGCCTTTTTTTGTATATGAAGTAAAAGCACTAGTTTCAGATATTGGCATATAAGGTGGATCAAAATAAACAAAATCACCTTTCTTAGCATTTTTTACTGCTTCTTCAAAATCAAGATTTGTTATCTTAATATCGTTATTATTTAAATACATACTTATTTCACTTAGTAATTCTTTATCCACAATTTTAGGGTTCTTATAAGTACCATAAGGAACATTAAATTGGTTTTTTGAATTAACTCTATATAAACCATTCCAACAAACCCTAAGCATATATAAAAGTCTAGCGGCTTTTTTAGTATCGCTAATTTGATTATAAAAACTGGTTCTATCTTGTTCTCTAATTTTTAAATAAAATTCTTTGTTATTATTTTCTTTATATTTTTTTAACAAATTTATTAATTCATCTAAATTATCTCTTATTTCTATATATGTAGTAACTAAATCTTTATTATAATCATTTATATGTGCTTTGTTAGGAGCAATTTCAAAAAATAATGCTCCACCACCAATAAAAGGTTCATAATATTGATTATAATGTTTTGGCATATTTTCTTTTAATATAGGTACCAATTGTCTTTTACCACCCGCCCATTTAATAAATGGCTTCATAAATATCATCCCTTGCTTATAATTTATCTACTTCAATATACACAATTTCTTAAGAATTACAAAAATAATTTTTAATAATTAAATTTAAAATACATTTTAACTAATTAACTATTTACTAAAATAAATTTTAATAAACTGCAATAATTTAACTTTACTAAAGTTTGTTTTAGTAAATAGATAGATTTAATAATTTATTAAAATATATTTTAATAAATTAACCATTTACTACTACATTATCTAATATCTTAATTAATTCTTGATAAAAGATATCAATCTCATCTATGGTAGTATCTAAAGATAAGCTTACTCTAAAAGCACTGTCTTTTAAATCATCACTAATAGGTAATGAATCAATTACTCTACTTCTTTTTACATTAGTACTACATGCACTCTTAGTACTAATATATATTTCTTTAGCTTCTAAAGCGTTTAAAATTACCTCTGGTTTATAATTTGGTATTGAAAAATTAATAACATAACAAGAGTTTTTTTCAATATTGGAATTAATGTGAATACAAGAATCACTTTGTAGTAACTTAACTAAATAATTAAATCTTTCTTTTATAAAATTATTCTTTTCAAGTTCTCTTCTTTTTTCAATAAACAATCTTAATGTTTTCACAAGTGCAATATTATAAAAATAATTAGATGTTCCGGCGCGTAAATGAAATTCTTGTTGGCCACCTGAAATTAATGGTAATAAAGTAACATTGCTTTTCTTATATAATAAGGCACTACCTTTAACACCATTTATTTTATGAGCTGAAAAAGATCCTAAATCACAATTAGTTAGATTTAAATCATATTTACCAAATGCTTGAACATAATCAATATGAACAATTATATTATTATTTTTTAGTTTAATATCCTGATAAATATCTTCTACTTTATTAATTGAACCTATTTCTGAATTTATTTTCATAACACTTATTAAGATAGTATTATCTTTAATATTATTTAGAATATCTTCATTACTTATTTCACCATATTTATTAGGTTTTAAATAAGTTACTTCAAAACCTAATTGTTCTAATTGTTTCATACTTTCATAGACTGAACTATGTTCAATTATAGAAGTTATAATATGATATTTACCTTTATTTAAATATTTAAAAGCTATTCCTTTTATCGCCATATTATTAGCTTCACTACCACATGAAGTAAAGATTAATTCATTATCTTTTACATTTAATAATTCAGCTATTTTTATACGAGCTTCTTCTTGTAAATTATTTATTTTTACTGCGGGAAGATAAGGACTATCAGCATTCATATAATAAGTATCATATAATTTAGTTATTGTTTTTTTAACTTCATCATTTAATTTTGTCGTTGCGGCATTATCTAAATAAATCATTTTATTCCTCCTAAAAATAAGCTCCTATTATCGATAGGAGCTACTCTTTAATTCTTTACTACGATATTCAAGTAATTCTTGTTTAACTTCTGGATGCAAGAATTCAACTGCTTCAATCGCCGTACTTAATGCTTTAGTATATTCACCATTGCCAAAGAAGACTTCACTTCGTGATAACATAGTTTCTATTTCTGGATATGAAGAACGATATCTATTCGCAAAAGTAATAGTATTTTCAGCCATTTGAGCTGTTTTTAATAAATTACGTGAATTATCATATAATTTATAAACATTATCTGTTGCTTCACTACAAACAATTTTAGTTTTATTAATATCTAATGGGGTAGCTTTTAATAGTTCATCTACTTGTCCTACACCATCTTTACATTGTTCAATACTGTTATAATAAGCTTGTGATAAAATAGGTAAATTCATTAAACGTAATCTTGCTTCACAATCTTTAATAATATAGACCATATTATCATGTTGATCTAGTAATCTTTTCTCATCTATTTGAAGTTCTTCTAAATGATTAAGATAAGCATTTAAAGCAATTTTTAAACCATCAACACGTGGTAATAAAACACTTATTTGATTATTTAATTCACTAGCGATAAAACGATCATTTTCAAATTTCGCTATGATATTATTTTTACGCATAATACAATTTAATAAAAGATTAGTTTCCATATTTAAATTAGCTTCTTCATTATCTAAAATATAATATTTTAAATTAACTTTTTGAAATTCACTATTAGCTTCTTTACATATCTTATCTGCATCAGCACACTTTTCACTTAATTCTTTTAAAGATAATTCTAATTTTTCATTAGCTCTAACTTCTTCATCAAGTTCTTTCTCTATTTTATTTAACTCACTATTTGCATCTTTAATTGAATCATGAATATTATCTAAAATAACTTCATTATTTTTTGTTAAAGCATTATTAATAACACTATTAACTTCTTTTAATCGATTAGGAATATCTAAATGTGATATATGATATTTTTTCGCAAGTACTTCTTTATAACGTTGTTCGACTTCTTCAAATATTTTAGGTAATTCAATTCTTAATTCTTCTAATAATATTGGTAAGTTATTAAGTATATCTTTTATTTTTAATAATTCTCCTTCTAAACTAGCAGCTTTTAGTTTAGCTTTATCAACTTGTGATTCATTTAATAAAACATCAATATTCGCAAATGAATCTTTAATATTATCAAAATAACGTTCTACAGCATCATTGAATGGAGCATAACTTTCGGTATTAGTCGTATACATTTTTTTATAATTACGAAATAATTCTTTTTGATTAGTTAACTCTTCTCTATTTTTTACATCTATTTGGGTTGCTACAGTTAATTCATCTAATAAATTATTATATTTACTTTCATAAGCGACAATCTTATTGGTTAGATTATTTAATTTAATATTACTTTCCTTATATTTACGAGCATATATTAAAGATTCGATATCACTAATATTTTTCTTAATATCTTCGCCATCTTCTTTTGTAAGTTGATGATAAGTATGAACCCATCCTTCAAATTTTTCTTTAACATCGTCTGATTTAGGCATTAAATTAACTTTATTTAATAGATATTGAACTGGTAAAGCTTTAAGAGTATCAACTCTATTTTGTAAATTATCTAATTTAGTTAATCTATTTTTCTTTTTAATCGATACTGTTGCTAGTAAAGCTATAACAAAAATTATTAAAATTAAAACGATAATTCCAATAATTATTTTAAAGTCTAAGTTCATCGATAACCACCTCTTATTTATTTTATCATAAAGATAATTAAAGATAAATGAATACCATAGTATAAATACTTTTTTTATGCTATAATCTATCCGTTAGGAGTGGAAATAATGAAAAAAATATTAACTTTATTAACTTGTGTAGCGATAGCATTTGTCTTTGTTGGTTGTAGTAGTAAGGGTGAAGTAAAGGAAATTAAACCAAGTTCTATATCAGAAAGAATGGATAATAAAGAAACATTTGTGGTAGAATTTGCTAGTACGACATGTTCTCATTGTATTGCTTTTGCGCCAATCTATGAAGGATATGCTAAAGAAAATACTGATATACCTTTTTATCGTATTTACATTGATAAAGTAACAGATGATTATGAAAGTGATATTCTTAATGATTTAGCTAATAAGTATACTATTGGTGGTACACCAACTACTTTATTCTTTAAAGATGGTGTTTACAAAGGACAAATTGTTGGTACTGTAACTAAAGAAGAACTAGCTAGTAAAACACAACAATATTTAAAATAAGAGATTTCTCTTATTTTTATTTTATTATGATAATTACCATTTTATTAATAGCCATTGCTCTAGCAATGGATGCTTTTACTGTATCAATCTGTTTAGGTTTATCTTTAAAAGATATTAAGATAAAAAATAGTTTAATCATTGGTCTTTATTTTGGTTTCTTCCAAGGCTTTATGCCATTAATTGGATATTTTTTAGGTAGTCATTTTGCATCGTTGATTAGTCAATTTGATCATTGGATTGCTTTTGGTCTATTAGCATTCATTGGAATTAAGATGATTTATGAAGCTATTAAACATAATAGTTGTGAAGTAATAAATAATCCTTTACAAACAAAAACATTAATACTTTTAGCAATTGCAACTAGTATCGATGCTTTTGCTGTAGGACTATCATTTAGTATTTTAAATATACCATTAATTGGTAGTATATTAACTATTGGTATTATAACTTTTATCTTATCATTTATTGGTTCAAGAATAGGTCATAAGTTAAGTTATAAATTAAAAACTAAAGCTGAAATATTAGGAGGAATCATCTTAATTATTATTGGTATAAAAATACTCTTAGAACATTTGAATATCATATAAAAAATCTTTCATTAGAAAGATTTTTTTTAATTATTCATTACTATTTATTATTTCATTTTCATTAGCAACATCATTCATTAAATGTTGTTTAAATTGTTTAGGAATATATCTAATGATTAATGAAATAACAATAATATTTAAAGGCAACATGATTATTGCTTTAATCATTCTGGTAATCATGCCAATATACATAGGTACTCCATACATTAAATTAACCCATAGTGAAGTTAATATAATATGACATATAACTTCAACACTTAATACAATTAATGATAATTGAGGAATAGATATTTTATATTGTGAAGATAAAACTAATTTCTTTTGCATTATAAAATTAATGATACAAATTATAATCGCAATAATAATTAAACTAATTAAAATCATATATCTAATACCATCATTTAATTGTGTTTTATTTTGATCAATTGAGATTACATCAACATTAAATAAATATATTCCTGAAAATACAATAATAGCTAGTAAAACTGAAATAATAATCATATTAATTAATGTTTTATTAAATTGTTTAGTCCAACGATAAAGAATACAAGGAATAAAAATTGATAACATTGCGGTTAAGGTAAAACCAACATATGGCATAGAATTATCACCTGAAGCACTTGCGATTAACATTCCTAAAATATCAGTTACTAATCCTGCTAATAGACACAACTTAGGATTAATTAATAAACCTAAACTAATAGAAACAGCTGAAGCAAAAGATATTACAAACATTGGCTGAGAAGGTGGAAATTTTAAAGCAATAAACTTATTCAATATCGCAATTATTACCACAAATAAAGCTACTAAAGCAATATCTTGAACACTAATTTTAGATTTATCATTTTTAAATGCATAGAAAAACAAAGCTAAAATAACTAAAATAACAATAATACTTGAAATAATTAAACTTAAATTCATAAAAAAAGCCTCCTATAATTATAGAGACCACTAAATAAAAATAATTAGCGGATGCAATAACTTAAGATGCAGTATTAATCAACATCCCATATTAATACTTAATTAAGTTATCTACTCTAATGCAACAATTATAATACAAGAATTATCTTATTACAATATTAAAAATAAAGTATATTAATTAAACATTTTAATATTGTTTATAAAATCATTACTAAATGTTATAATTATCAAGAAAAGGATGTGAAGTAATGAGTACAACTGTAAAAATGATTAAAATATTACTTTTTTTATTAATATTAATTTTATGTATTCTTATTTTTCCTACAATAAAACCTTATTTTAATATTATTGTTAATATAATAGTTAATATTTTTGTGGCATTTGGATTAGCTTATGTATCTTATCCTGTTATAAAATTTTTAAAAAGTAAAAAAATACCTAGTAAAATTGCTTCATTAATTACTATTATTTTATTATTTGGCTTAATTGCTGTAATAGTTTATTTAATGGTTAGATTAGTTTATCCACAAGTAATGCATGTTACCGATTTAGTTTCTACTACTAAAGGTGGAATCCAATGGATTCAAGAAAATCCAAATTTAAATAAAGTTATCGATTACATAATGCCTTATTTAGATAAGATAGGTCAAGCTTCATTAGATTATTTATCTAATATAACACAAACAATAATTAATAAATCAACCAGCTTTATTATCTCAGCAGTCTTTGTAATTATCATGTATCTTTATATTATCTTTGATCATGAAAATATCATTAGTAATTTAAAAACTAGATTAGTTATTGGTACTAAAAGATATGCTTTCTTTAAAAAATTAAATCAAGCATTATTAAAATATCTTAAAGCGTTAGCTATTATTTGTGCTATTACCTGTGTTGAATATGGTTTAATTTATAAAATAGCTGGACATCCTGATTGGCTTAGCTTAGCCGCTTTATGTGCCTTCTCTAATTTAATACCATATTTTGGTGGTATCATTGTTAATTTAATTGCCTTATTTACCGCAATCTTTGTTTCTAAAACATTATTCTTTATCATTTTAGCTTTAGTTATTATCATGCCTAATATTGATGGTAATATCATAAATCCTTTAGTATATAAGAATACCGTTAAAATAAGTCCTATTGTTGTTTTACCAGCAATGATTGTCTTTAGTGGCTTGTTTGGTTTTCTTGGTATTGTCTTAGTAATACCAGCTATTATTTTTATTAGAATATTTAAAGAATTCTATGGTCAAAATATTAAAAATTATATTATTAAAACATGGAATGGTTAATAAAAAACTTCTTATTTAAATAAGAAGTTTTTTAATTGTGTTTATTATTTAACTATTGAGCATATCATATTACTTTATACAAACTTAATAGTATGATTAAGTTATAAGTAATAGATATGAAAGGAGAATGGCTTATGAAAGAAAAAGCTAACATTCAAGATGAATATTTAATGTATATTAATGGAGAATGGACTAAAGGAAGCGAAGGTAAAACCTTAGATGCTATTAGTCCAGCCAATGGTGAACATCTAGCTACAATAATTGATGCAACAAATAAAGATGTTGATATGGCAATTGAAGCAGCTAATGTTGCTTTAAAAGAATGGCGTAAAACAAGTATTGAAGAAAGAAGCACTTTATTATTAAAGATTGCAAATTTAATTGATGAAAACAAAGAACACTTAGCATTAGTTGAAACATTAGACAATGGTAAACCAATTAGAGAAACAATGAGTATAGATGTACCACTTAGTGCTGATCATTTTCGTTATTTTGCTGGAGTTATTAGAAGTGAAGAAGGAGCTGCTCAAGTATTCGATGAAGATACTTTAAGTATTGTTTTAAGAGAACCAATTGGTGTTGTTGGACAAATTATTCCATGGAACTTTCCATTGTTAATGGCTGCTTGGAAATTAGCTCCAGCGCTTGCTATGGGAAATACAATAGTAATTCATCCATCATCTTCAACATCATTAAGTATTCTTGAACTTGCGAAATTAATGGATCAAGTATTACCAAAAGGAGTAGTTAATGTAGTTACAGGTAAAGGAAGTAAATCAGGTGAATATATGTTACATCATGAAGGACTTGCTAAATTAGCTTTTACTGGTTCAACTGAGGTAGGATATCGTGTCGCAAAAGCGGCAGCTGATCGTTTAATTCCATCAACATTGGAATTAGGTGGTAAATCAGCCAATATCTTCTTTAATGATTGTAATATTGAAAAAGCAATTGAAGGTGCACAACTTGGAATCTTATTCAATCAAGGACAAGTATGTTGTGCTGGATCTAGAATATTTGTCCAAGAAGGAATTTATGATAGTTTTGTTAAAGAATTAATAAGTGCTTTTGAAAAGATTAAAGTAGATTTTCCATGGAAAGAAGATACTCAAATGGGCGCACAAGTTAATGAAGGACAAGCAGAAATAATCTTAAATTATATTGATATTGCAAAAAAAGAAGGCGCAACTATTGCTACTGGTGGATATCGTTTAACTAAAAATGATTTAGATAAAGGTGTTTATATTGCACCAACATTAATAACAGATGTTGATAATAAGATGCGTGTAGCTCAAGAAGAAATATTTGGACCAGTTGCTGTTGTCATTAAATTTAAAGATGCTGAAGATGTAATTAAAATGGCTAATGATTCACAATATGGTTTAGCTGCCGGTGTATGGACCAAAGATTTAAATACAGCTATTAAAGTAAGTCGTGCTTTAGAGTCAGGACGTGTATGGGTAAATACTTATAATCAATTACCAGCTGGAACACCATTTGGTGGTTATAAAAAATCAGGTATTGGTCGTGAAACATATAAATCAATGATTGATGCTTATTCTCAAACAAAGAATATTTATATTAGTACTAGTGATAAAAAACTAGGATTATTCTAAAATATTATTAGAATATTTAAAAACCAAGTATTTAGTATAAAACTAAGAACTTGGTTTTTATTTACTTATTACCTTAATAAATTGGTTAATCGCATAAAGCGGTATTGAAAAAATATTATCCTTTATATTAAAATTTAATAATGAACACTTAATGCATATACTAGGATTATATTTATTAATATATGATGCTAAACTTTTAGCTTTTACATTTAATCCTGATTTTACTTCTATAGGAATAATAGTATTATTATAATCAACAATAAAATCTAATTCTGCTGTATTTTTTACTGTACTCCAATAATATAGATCAATAGAATCTAAACAATTTAATTGTTGAAAAACAAATTGTTCAGCTAAAGCTCCTTTATAATTAGATAAAAGATTACCATCTTCTTTTATTGACTCATATTCAACTTTATACATTCTTGATAGTAGACCAATATCATTAAAATAAACTTTAAAAATACTTTCTTTTTTTTCACTTAATAAAGGAACACTGATATTCTTTACATTGTATAGTTTATAAATCAATCCATATTTTTCTAGCCATGTTAATGAATTTTAATATTTTTTTGAATTAGCTCCAGTACTAATATTACTATATTTAAAAATATTATTTTCTTTAGCAAGTTGTAATGGAATAGAATCTAAAGTTGCTAAATTTTTAATAGATTAATCATCTGTTGAATGTTTATTAATATCAGTTTTATAATTACTTAATATTTCATCTTGTATTGCATTAGCCATACTAATATTTTTATTAATGCTAAAATTATAAACTACTTCAGGCATACCACCAATAATGTAATATAATTTTAATAATTCTATAAATTTACTCGCAAATTTATTAATTAAATCTAATTTTAATGCATTAAGTAAATTTAAATAATTATCCTCCTTTAATACCATTAAAAACTCTTCAAAATCCATAGGATACATATTAATGGTATTTACTTTACCTACAGGAAAGCCAGTTTTAGATAATTTAATTCCAAGCAAAGAACCAGCACATGCAATATGATAATCATTATTATCTTCGTTAAAATATTTTAATGATGTTAAAGCTCTAGGTGCTTCTTGAATTTCATCAAAAATTAATAAGGTATTATTCTTTATTATTTTAGTATTAAAATAAGTTTCAATTTCAAAGATTATCCTATTAGTATCATAATCATTATCAAATATTTTCTTTAAAAAATCATCTTTTCCAAAATTTAATTTAATAACATTATCATATAATTTCCCTAAAGCATTCTCTAAAATCCATTTTTTACCTACTTGTCTTGCATCTTCAATTATCAAAGGTTTTCTATTAGCACTTTTTTCCCATTCAATTAATTTTTTAGTTATCTTTCTTTCCATGATAACCACCATTATTAATAACATCATTTATCACTTTTGCCTATTATTCCTAGGAATAATAGGCATACAAAAGCACTTTTTCCTAGGAAAAAGTGCTGTATAATAAATATAATTTAAATTTTGTTAAAAAGTTTTAACATTATCAGCTACTTTTACTTCAGCTTCAGTTAATGATAATACTTCTTCAACACTACTTTCTGAAGCAACTTCAGTTAATAATAAGTAATTATCTTTTACTTCAAAGACAGCTAATTCAGTAACTATCATATCAACACATTTCATACCAGTTAAAGGTAACTTACATTTTTTTAATATTTTAATAGCTCCTTTAGCTGTATGAGTCATAGCTACAATTACTTTTTTAGCACCAGTTACTAAGTCCATGGCACCACCCATACCAGGAATTAATTTACCTGGAATCATATAATTAGCCATATTTCCTTCTTGATCAACTTCTAAGCTTCCTAAAACAGTAGCACCAACATGCCCACCTCTGATTAAAGCAAATGATAATGCTGAATCAAAGAAAGCACCATAATCAGTAATATCAGCACTTGTTCCTCCAGCATCAGTAATATAAGGATCGGCTTCTTTACCTTCTAAACCAATTAATCCAGTCATTCCATTTTCTGATTGTAATACTACTTCAATACCATCAGGAATGTAATTAGCAACCATAGTTGGTAAACCAATTCCTAAATTAACTAGTTCACCATCTTTCATTTCTAAAGCTACACGACGAGCTATTTTTTCTTTTGCATCCATTTACATTTCCTCCTGTATTACATAATCTACAAGTACACCTGGTATTTTAATAAGATTAGGATCTAAATGATCAACAATTTCTTCAGCAGCAACAATAACTTTTTCACCACTTAAAGCCATTACTTCATTAGAATTAATTCTAGTACCTCTTAATACACAATTCCCAAAATGATCTGCTTGATAAGCTTGAACTATCGCAACATCACCTTTAATAGCTTCTTCTAATATATAATCTTTACCTTTAATATTAATAATTTGTCTACCTTTTGCGACTTCAGTTCCAACACCAGTAGGTGTTAAAATTCCACCTAAGCCACAACCGCCAGCTCTTATTGCTTCAACTAAAGTACCCATTGGTAATAATTTAACTTCCATACTACCATCTTTCATTTTATCTTGAGCTACTGGATCTTTTCCAATATGAGAGACAACTAATGTTTTAATATTTCCACTAGCAACTAATGGTCCAATACCATTATCAGGAAAAGAAGCATCAATGGTATAAACTGTTAAATCTTTAATATTATTATTTATAATTTCATCCACAATTACTTTAGGTGTTCCTCCACCTAAAAAACCAGAAGCTAAAACATGCATCCCATCTTTAATTACCTCTTTAACAATACTTTTATCTACAACTTTACTTTTCATACACTCACTCTTTCTATAATACTAATTTTCCACCTCGAACACTTTTAGTATCCAAAGGTATATTTAACCATTCAATCGCTTTTTTAATTGCTGGATTCCAATAATCCCAATTATGTTCTCCTTCACCTTCTAGCCAAGTCACATCATAACCTAATTCAAGTAAATAATTTTTAAACTTAACATTATAATTGTTTAAAAAATCTTGTTTGCCACAAGCTAGAAAAATATCTGGTAAAGGTTTATTATCATCAATTATTTTTTTGGCCATATAATTATAATCCCATTTTGAATTATTAATATCTTCTAATTTTTCAACTCCAAAAATATTTTCATATTGTTTTCTAGTGAAAAAGGCTTTTTGTGTATCATCAGCAGTTAAAATCATTTCTTTATTAACACCACTAGATAAACCAATAACTTTACTAAATGTTTCTGGATAATTAAAGGCTACAATTAATGCTCCATATCCACCCATTGAATAACCACCAATAAAGGTATCTTCTCTTTTATCAGATAAATTAAAAGTTTGTCTAGTAAACTTAACTAATTCTTCACCAATTAATTTACAATGATATTCATCATTCACTTCTGAATCAACATAGAATTTATTTTCTCCAGCTGGCATTACCACACATAGATTATAATCATTAGCAAGTGCTTGAATATTAGAATATGAATCCCAAATAGTATGACCATTTAATAAACCATGTAAAAGATATAAAGTTTTATACGGTTTTTCTTTTAAAGGTTCATCTTGTTGGTTTAAATATATTTTATCACTTGGAATAATGATATTAAAAGTTGTAAATCTACGTAATGATTTAGCATAAAAATTCATTGTTGCTAAAGCCATATTTATCACCCCTATATTATATAATTATAAATTTACTACATATAATATTTTAAAGTTATTTAATTAATAATTCAATGATATTAATAAAATAAATAATAAATAAACAGTTTATTAGTTAAATAATTAAATTTATAACTATTTTATAGATAGAATTATTGTGCATCATCTAAAGTTCCACAAATTAGAGGTTCATCAAGTTCTTTTTTATTTCCTAATAAAATAACGATACATAAAATAATACCAATTAATAAACCAGCTGCAGCTCCACCAATATGAGG
>JAISTP010000041.1 GCA_031272545.1 Bacilli bacterium
GAATTATAATTTCCTTCTTTGTGCTGCCCAAAATCTAAAAAAGATATGCAGATTAAAGGCAATAGAATATGCAATAGAGCAAGAAAATAAGGAAAATGGGCCTACTATTTGTATATTTAGTAAACTTTTTGATTATTGTAGTAAACTTTTCGATTTTAGTGCACCTATTTACAAAACTATTTACTAATAGTAACTGTTGAGTATAAAAAAGACCGTTAACCTATATTCGTCAACGGTCTGAACACTTATTTAATAAGTGTTTTTCTTTTTATAATCCAACAAATGCACCATCTTCAAACATTAATGATAAGAATTCATCAACAGTTTCATTACGATTCCAATCTCTTTGTAATTCACAAATCATCTGCGGAATAGTTATTAATTGAGCTCCAGCTTGTTGGACTCTTTCAAGGGCTGTTTGATGAGCTAACTTAGATGTACCACCAATAGCATCGACAACTGGGTAAACTTCATATCCTTCTTGTAAAGCATCTAATGTTGGAAAAGCTAAACAAGCTTCAGTCCATAAAGCACACATAATTAATTTTTTCTTTTTAGTCTTTTTTATTGCTTCGACAAATTCTTTATCTTCCCAAGCATTAATAGAAGTACGATCATAAGATATTTCATCTTTAAGTATTTCTTTTAATGGAGGAATAGTTTCTTGATTTCTGGTAGTAGCAACATTTACAGTACTTAAAATAATAGGAATATTATAAGCATGTCCTGCTTTTGCGACTAAACAAATGTTTTTGATTAATTTAGATGTGTTAATAGAATTTACTGAATGAATTTGAGTTGGTTGATAATCAATAATTACTATTGCACAATTTTCCGGTGTTAATAGATGATCTTTTTTAGGATCTCTTATTGGCTTGATACTTGCCATAATTTTATTTCCTTCTTTCTTCATAATATATTTTTATTATATCATTCATAATATTATAAAATACTTATATACAAAAAATAGTCTTGACATTCTTTCTAACATTTTATATAATATAAAAGCGTTAGGGCGATATAGCTTTAATATGCGGGTGTAGTTTAATGGTAGAACTTCAGCCTTCCAAGCTGACTGTGAGAGTTCGATTCTCTTCACCCGCTCCAAATAGCTAATCACGAACCTTTTTAAAAAGTATAAATAATTAAATGATTTTAAAAGAAAAAATTAGTTCGTAAAAAATATTGACATAGAGATTACAATAAATAGTGGTCTCTTTTTTATTTTTAAAATAAAAAAAGAGATATTTTTATCAAAATAAATTAACTATTTTTATAATTTATTATTTTTTTATTATTGATAAATAAGAATTTAATTATTATGTTATATAGTTATTATATGAAAAATTAAACATATATGAGTATTTTATTTGACTATAAAAAAAAATAATGCTAAAATAGACACTCACACTGCATTTTATATACAAGTGTGTATAAAAACTGTTGTTGTGTGAGGAGGTAATAAATGAAAAAATTATTAATTATGTTATGTTTTGGCTTAATATGTTTAGTTTCAAATAATATTAATGCTGAAGAAAAGGTTAAAGTAACATTTATGTATGATACTGATACACCTTACACAATTAGTGGAGATAATATGAATCCTTATGCTCCAGTACAAACTGTTGATACTGGTTCTAAATTGACTGAACCTCAACCACCTAACATTCCAAATGGTAAAGTTAGTTTTAGAGGTTGGTCAATATATGATCCTGCATTTAGAACAGAACCATATCTAAGAAATGACTTTTGGGGGTTTGACATAGATACAGTAAGTGATGATATGACTTTATATGCTGTGTTTTCAGAAAATTATTTAATCTCATATAAAAATGGTGATTTGGGTGGTAATATGGTAGTTCAAACAAGAGAAGTTGCTCCTAATGGTATTGTAGAAGGACCTGATGAAGATATTGTTGAGAACATACCTGTACCTAATGGCAAGAAATTACTTTATTGGTATATAGAGGGGGAAGATTCAAGTATTCCATTTGATTTCAATCATGTTAGAGCGAATTCTGATTTAATATTAATTCCTTATTTTGCGGATGCTTATTTAGTTTTATTTAATAGTAATGGTGGAGATTTTGTTAATCCACAATTCATTAATAAAGGTAGTAAAATTAGTGTTCCAACTAATCCTACAAGAGCTGGTTATACTTTTAAATATTGGTCACTAACTAGTGATGGTGAACCTTTTGATTTTAATACTATCATTGATGAAATGACTATATTATATGCAGTATGGGAATCTAACCATGTAAATTATCATGTTGTTTATTGGTTAGAAAAAGGCAATTTAAATGGAGATCCTGGTGATGATATTAATAATTATGAATATTATGATTCAACTATTGTTAATATCAATAATACTGTTTTAAGAGTAAAAGCAGGTGATAAAGTTGAATTGGATGATACTAAATTAAACGCTTTAAATCAATTAAAGACTTTCCCAGGCTTTTATAGTAATAATAATAGTTATACATCTTATTATAAAGTTGTTTCACCTACAATTAAAGGTGATGGAAGTTCTATTGTAAATGTTTATTTTAAGCGAAAAACTTACGATATTATTTTTGATATCAATGGTGGAGCCATTGCTGATACCGCAAGAATAGACACAACTACGACAAGTGGGTATTATGAATATCATAATAGTGAATATGTAATTCATGCGAAAGTAGGAATGGATATTAGTGATATTTTTCCAGCTTTAAATCTTGATAGTCATTATAGAATATTAGATCGTAGTACTACTCCTAGTTACTTTGTACAATTTGTTCCACAAACTAATTTACTAGATAACACAGCTTGGATTTCTAAAAGACCTACTTTAACAGATAGATTATTACCTACTAATGGAGATACTTCCTTTGTGGTAGCTGCTGAATATAGTAATAATAATACTGTAACTAGCTTTAATTATATGTTAGAGACTTTAGATGAAAATGATCCAAATGCAGTTACTTATCGTGGTAAGAAATATGTTAAAGATTTACGTTATAGTGAATTAAAATATCGATTTGGTTCTTATACTAATGCCTATCAAAAACCAATAGATGGTTTTACAAGTGTTGGGACTAATGGAAATAATGCAACTGGTACTAATCCAGGTACATTTGAAAATCCCCATCAATTAAATCTTTATTATGATCGTTTAACTTATACTTTATCTTTTAATTTAGGTAGTGCTCCAGGTAGTATTACATCGATTAGTAATGTGAAATATGAACAAGATTTAAGTTTGTTTGAACCAAGTAATCCTGTATGGGAAAATCATGAATTCTTAGGATGGTATTTACAAGATCCAACAACTAATGTAAGTGCTGTAAAGTTTGATTTTAATAATGATAATCAAATGCCTAATAATAATTTAATGTTATTTGCAAAGTGGTCTAGTAAAGATGTTAGAGTAAAATTCTATGATGAAGTAAATGGTGAATATTTAGGTGAAGATCATGATAAATATGTTGGTAATGGCGAAACTTTAGCTGATCCTAATTATTATATTATTGGTCATACATATGATGGTAAAGGACAATTTCTGGGATGGAATTGGTTAGTTTTAGATCAATATCCTGTTGCTTTTGGTTTTGATAATCAACAACTAACAGATGATATTAATTTATATGCTTCATGGAAAAAAGATGGGTTTACAGTAAAATATGATGTCGGTGAAGGTAGCGGTGTAGCACCTATAGATGATAATATTTATGCGGCTAATAGTAAATCAAGGGTTTTACCTGGTTATGGTTATGTAATTCCACCTGAAGGAAAAGTTTTCATTGGATGGATATCAGTTTATCAATTTGAAGAAGGCACAGGGGTTCTAAGTTATCCTTATAATCTTCATTTAATGGATGGTGATGTTTTATATCGTGCTGTATATGCGGAAAAATCACAATCATTAGAAGGAATTTATCATCCAGTAATTGAAAGTGCCACACCACATGATGATGTAACTTTATGGTATCCAATAAATAGTGATATCACTTTAGCTGGTCATATTTATTCAAGTCAAGATTATGAATTAATTGGATGGGCAGAAAGTGAAGAAAAAGCTACTTCATTACAAGCTCAAGATTATATTAATAAGATTAATGATAATGAAATTGCTAGTGGCACTGATGGCTATTATACTTTAGAATCTGCTTATAAAACTGGTGAAGAAGAGATTAATTTTTATGCAATATGGCAAGTAAGAACTGTTGATATAACTTTTAAAATAGAAAATATTGTAGAAGAAACAAGTAATCGAGGTTACTTTTTAAATGATGGTAATCAAGTAGATGAAGTAATACTTAGTGATATTAAAATGAATGAATTATGGTCTAATATTGCAGTTCCTGAACCAATAGCTAATTATGGTTATTCTTTTGATAAGTGGGATCAAGAATTTCCAAATAAAATAACAAGTTCCAAAGTTTATATAGCTAAGTTTGTTAAAAACAATTATAAAGTAACTTTTGATAGTGGTGATCATGGAGTATCAGAAGATGTTGTTTATGAAATTCCATATTTAGACAATACACCAGAACCACCTATACCAGAAGGTGAAGATGGTTATCGTTTTATTGGATGGACTCCAGAAATTGAAGATCAAGTTACTGAAGATATAACTTATGTAGCTGTATGGGAAGAAATAAAAGTTGATGTAACTTTTAAAATAGAGAATATTGTTGGTGAATCAACTAATCGAGGTTATTTTTTAAATGATGGTAATCAAGTAGATGAAGTAATACTAAGTGATATTAAAATGAATGAATTATGGTCTAATATTGTAGTTCCTGAACCAATAGCTAATTATGGTTATTCATTTGATAAGTGGGATCAAGCTTTTCCTGAGAAAATAACAAGTTCTAAAGTTTATATAGCTAAGTTTGTTAAAAACAATTATAAAGTAACTTTTGATAGTGGTGATCATGGAGTATCAGATGATGTTATTTATGATATTCCATATTTAGAAAATACACCAGAACCACCTGCACTAGAAGGTGAAGATGGTTATCATTTTGTTGGATGGACTCCAGAAATTGAAGACCAAGTTACTGAAGATATAACTTATGTAGCGATATGGGAACCTAATGAATATGAAGTTATCGTAGATCCTAATATTGAAGCTGAAAAAGAAGAAGATTTAATTTTAACAGAAATTCCTTTTGGTGATGATATTGAAGATAATTTAAGAGAAAAAGAATTATTAACTTCTACTAGAGAAGATTATACTTTAGTAGGTTATAGTTTAGATAAAGAAGGGAATAAACCGATTACTAATCTTAAAATGCCAGCTAAGAATATAACAGTATATGCTCAATGGCAAAAAACTACTATTAATAAATCTGGTAATGAAGATATGAATATTGCTTTATTATTTATCAATGTCTTATTATTTAGTAGTTTTAGTTTCAAAGTTTTAGCAAGTAGAAATAAAATTTAATAATTAAAAGCACATCTTAGATGTGCTTTTATTATTATTAAGCTAAATAATCAGTAATGATTGTTAAAACTAATTTTAAAAGATAATCAAATGATTTCTCACTAGGATTAAATTTATCTGTATAATACATATGTTGTTTTTTATCTTGTTCGCCACTACCATAAGCTATACCAGCAACTTTATATTTTCTAGCATAAAAACTAAAGGGATCAGATGAAGTAATTGGTGAAAAATTAGATATTGCAGCTTTATTAACTAATTTTAAAGCACTTTTTCTTGCTAAAGCAATAGCTTCTTCATCATTATATAAAGGAGGGACATCCGCAATACTAGTTACTTCAACTTTAACTTCATATTGATTTTCTAATACATGAACATAATCTTTTATTATTTTATGCATTTTCTTTTTAACATCTAAATTAGCATATCTTAAATTTAAAGATAATTCACAATAATTGGGAATGATATTATAGTAACCACCAGAATTAAATCTAGTTATAACAATATTATATATTTCTGCTTGATTTAAATTACGTGCTAACATATTACGAATGTTTAAAGCAAATGATGCACTTGCTAGTACTGAATCATTATTTTCAAAGGTATCAAAGTTATTATTTTCACAACCTTGCCATTTAAATAATAAAGTATTTGAGCCTACTAATTTTAAACCACTACCTAAAGTATATTGACCTATTTTAATTTGTGGTAAATTAACAATATAATAAAGATAATCAATATTTTTTAAGATATTAGAATTAATTATTTCATTAGGCCCTTCTGAACCTAAACCTTTGCTTTCAAAAATAAAGATAACAGTTCCATTTAAACTCTTTTCATATTTTTTAAGTATCTTTAATATACTTAGATTAGCAGCTGTACAAATATCATTACCAATAGCATGAGAGACATTTTTATTTAATGATTTATAAGGATAATCACTATTATCTTCAATGCTTAAAGCATCGATACCATTACGAAAAGCAATACATTTTTTATCTTTATCACGATTAATAAAAGCAATAATAGAATAATCATTTACTATTTCATATTCAATATTCATTTTAGCTAATTCTTGTCTAATTCTTTTACTTGTGACTTCCTCCATACCACTTATTTCAGCGTGTTGGTGAAAGAACTTTCTTAAATCTAAAAGATATGTTTTTACATCACTAATTTCTTTTTCAATATTCTTCATTTTAATACTTCTTTCTTGATTATAATCTACTAATATTATACAATAAAATATAAGTGAAAATTATATCATATTTATGAATATATTAATTTTTACTTATATATAAGGGGGTTACTAATAATGCAAAATGATATAAGTAGAGATATATTTAAACTATGTAATTTATTAGAAGATTATTATGAAAAATTTTTAAAAAAATATAAATTAAAAGTTTTTGATGTATTTATTTTATTATTAATTGAAGAGAATGAGAAAATAAATCAAGAGTTTATTGCTCATGAAACTTATCGTAGTAAAACACTTATTGCTCAAAATGTTAATAAGTTAGTTAATAGAGGATTTATTGAAAAAAGAGTAGATTTAGAAGATAAAAGAAATAATTTATTATTTTTAACTGAAAAAGGAAGTGAAGTTTGTCAAAAAGCAAATAAAGTAACTAATGATACTAATCATTCATTATTTGATGGTATTTCTAGTTTTGATATTCAAATTGTTAAAATTAGTTTTAGAATTATGATTGGTAACTTAAATAAAATTAATAAAAAATTAAATAGTTAAATAAGAAGATATAAGTTAATTAGTATATTTTCTTATCTATTATTAATAAAAATAATTATTTGATATATTTGTTAATATTTTTTATAGTATAATAAATGTTAATGAAGAATATTTAGAGATGGAGAAATAATTAATAATGAAAAGTATTAAGAGAGAAAAATTAGAAGCAAGTACTTCTAAACATTTTTATATTAAAAGCTTAGATGGTTTAAGAGCTTTATCAGTAATTGGAGTAGTTTTATATCATTTATTTCCTACTAAAGTACAAGGTGGTTATTTAGGGGTAAGTGTCTTTTTTGTTTTGTCTGGATATTTAATAACAGATATTTTATGTCAAGAATATTTAAAAAAAGGTACTATTAATATAATTGGATTCTATCTAAGAAGAATAAAAAGATTATATCCTGCAATTATAGCTTTGTTTATTTTTACTAGTATTTATATTATGTTTTTTGATCATAATGTAATGAATAATTTAAAAGAAATAGTTATAAGTTCTTTAACATATACTAATAATTGGTGGCAAATTATTAATGGTGGCAGTTATTTTAATAAGTTTGCTTATGAATCACCTTTTACTCATTTATGGTCATTAGCGGTTGAGGGACAATTTTATTTATTGTGGCCATTTCTTTTCTTATTATTAATTAAACTTGGTAAAAGAAGAATGAATATTGCGAAAGTATTAGTTGTTTTATCTTTAATATCAATGTTGATAATGATTATTTTATATCATCCTAATTTGGATCCTACAAGAATATATTATGGAACTGATACTCGTGTATTTAGCTTATTTATTGGATGTGCTTTAGCTTTTGTATGTCCTAGTAAAAAGTTTCAACACGTACGTTATAAAAAAAGTAATATTGTCTTAGAAATTATTGGTTTAATTTGTTTAATATTAATGATATTAGTTTTTATCTTTTTAAATTCAAAGATGTCTTTTGTTTTCTATGGTGGGATGTATTTATTTAGTATTATTATTGCGATATTAATGGCTTCGTTATTAAATCCTCATTTATTATTATATAAAGTAATTGGTAATCCTTTATTCACTTATCTAGGTAAAAGAAGTTATAGTATATACTTATGGCAATTTCCAATAATGATATTCTTTGATGATAAATTCAATCTTATTTCACATAACAATATTTATTTAATTATTATTCAAATTATTTTAATAATACTTATTAGTGAACTTAGTTATACTTTTATTGAAAGAAAATTTCAAAAATATAATTATCAAAATCTTATTAATGATTTAAGAAATTATTTTAGTAAACCAATATTTAGTTTTATAAGGGTAAAGGGTTATTTATATGTTGTAATTATTGCCTTAGCTTTAACTAGTATTATCTTGGCTCCATCCCAACAAATTTCATCTAATTTAAAAGAGATGGAAAATAAAATTGAAGCTAATGAGAAAAATGCTTTAAAAATGAATGATGCTATTTTTGAAAGAAAACCTATTGTTTATTCTAAAACTAAATTAGGTAAAAGATATTCATTAACTGATAAGCAATTAAAAGAAGCTAGAAAGATGCCTTTAAGTGCTTTTGGGGATAGTGTTATGTTAGCAAATCAAACTAATCTAAGAGAATTATTTCCTAATTTAATAATGGATGCGAAAGTAGGACGTCAAGAATATGATTCTGTAGATGCTTTAATTGCCATGAAGAATAAATATGGTTTAAGTAAAAATATTATTATTAGTTTAGGAACTAATGGTCCTTTTACATCGGCTCAATTTGATGAATTTATGAAAGCAATAGGTAGTAATCATGAAGTTTATTGGTTAAGTGTTCATGTCCCAACAAGAGATTGGGAAAGTAGTGTTAATAAATTACTTAAGAAAAAAGAACGTCAATATAGTAATCTTCATATTATTGATTGGTATCAAACTAGTAAAAATAAAACATCATGGTTTTATGATGATAATGTTCATCCTAATAATACAGGATCTATTCAATATACTAAAATGGTTGCTGCTGCAATATTAAAAGAATATAAATAATTTACTAAGTAGTACTCTTTGTTTTATTACTTAAAAATAATGCTGGAATAAACATTACTACGATTACAAGTACTGATACAAGAAAACCAATATGATAACCATCAAGTAGTGATGTTACTTGATTTGATGTTATTTTAAATTCACTAGTCGCAATAGCAGAAACAATGGTTGCTAGAGTAGCTGTTCCAAAACTAGAACCAATATTTTGAATTATTCTTGTGGCTATACTAGCTTCATTTATTAATGTCTTATCAAGTCCAACATAGGCATCTCCCATTAAAGGTAAGAAAATACCACCAACACCAATACCTCTGATGAAAAGGACAATGCTAATAAATATTAAATTAGATGTAGCATCAAAGAAGATGAAAGGTATCGAACCAATTAAACTAATAATTAAACTAACCATTACCACTTTTTTAGAACCAATTTGATCCATAATTCTTCCAATAAATGGTCGTGCAATAAACATCCCGATCCCTTGAGGGATAAGAATTAATGCTGCTTGAACAACACTAAAATTTTTAATATTTTGAAAATATAATGGTAATAATAACATTGGTCCATTAGTCGCAATACCAGCTAAAAACATGCCAATGGTAGCTCCAGAAAAATTACGATGTTTAAATAATGTTAGAGGAACAATTACTTTATTATCTTTGTAGTGATTATAAATAACGTAGATAATTAATAAAAAGATTCCAATACCAACAAAGATATATGTATTAATATTATTAAATGATGCGTAAGTACTAGCTTTAACTATTCCATAAATAATACTTGCACTCATTAAACTTAAAATTATGATTCCAAGCCAATCAATCTTAGCATTAGAATTCATCGGTTCAAAATTAGGAAGAAATTTCTTTAACATCCATAATGATATTAAAACAAAGGGAATATTAACAAAGAAAATCCAACGCCATGATAAATATTGAACTATCAAACCACCAATTACTGGCCCTAGTATTGGACCTAAAATAGTAGGTGTTCCAACTGTTGCAGCCAAACGACCAATCATATTTTTATTAGCGCTTTTCATTAACAATGTCATCATAATTGGCACAATAATACCACTAGTAGCACCTTGAATTAATCTAAAGACAATAAATGAAGTAATATTCCAAGCAATGCCTGATAAGATACTAGCAATCATAAATGATAAACTAGCAACCATCATAATTATTTTTCCATTAAAACGATTGATTAGCCATCCTGAAATAGGAACAGCAATAGCTAAAGCTAAAACATATCCAGTAATGGCCCATTGGATAGTATCTAAACTAGTATTAAAATCACTTCCTAGTTTATTAATAGCAATATTAACCATAGTTGTATCTAACATTGGGGCAATAGCTGAGAATGCTAAAGCATAAGCTAAATATAAGATATTTTTAGGTATAGCATTTTCTTCTTGTTTTTTCATTATAACCACTCCTTTAAATACATATTGTATCTTAAAATTATGTTAATAGTATAGAACTAAAATCATTAATATTCAATATAAAATACATTTTGTACTTTAAATGTACATTTATATACTTGTTGATATTTTTTTTGTGCATATGTTAAAATACATTTGGATTAATTTTGTATCTTAATAAAGGAGTTGAATCAAATGCCAAGTGTAAGAAGAAGAGGACAAGTACTAAAAGAAGCAATTTATGAAGCTACTTTAAAACTACTTGATGAAGGTACTTATAAAGATGTTACTTTTAATAATGTAGCACGATTAGCTAAAACTAGTCGTAGTGTTCTTTATAATAATTGGGCAACACCATTTGATTTATTGATTGATGCTAGTCGTTGGCAAGTATTAAAAAATAGAAAATCTATTATGGAACAAGAATTTGATAATGGTAATTTACGAAGTGATCTTATTGAATTAGGTCGACATTTTCTGGCAAATTCCTTAGCATATCCAAAAAAGTTTCTTGGTGCGTTTTTATATGAATTAAGTCAAAATAATGGTACTCAAAAAATGTTAGATGAAGAGTTAAAAACTAACAATTTAGCTATTATGTCACAAATTATCGAAAAAGCAATGTTACGAAAAGAAATAACAAAGCCAATTAATGATTTAACTAAGTTATTATTATTTGAAGTTTTAAGATATCATGCTATCATTCTTCAAGATAATGTTGATGAAAATTTTATAATAGAATTTATTGATTCAATTCTTCTACCAGCTCTAACTAATGATAAATAAGTTAATATTATGTTATTTTTAACTAATAATGATTGATTTATTTATCATTATTTTTTATAATTTTACTAGTAAGTGAGTAATTACTTACTAGTAAAGAGGAGGTCATATTATGAATGAAAAAGTAATATCTTTAACAAATATTTTTAAATCATTTGACAATCAAGTCGTCTTAAAAAATATCTCTTTTAATATTAATAAAAAAGAAATAGTTGGATTAATTGGGCCTAGTGGTGCTGGTAAATCAACAGCTATAAAATTAATGTTAGGTATGGAGAAAGTTGATGATGGAACTTCAACTATTCTAAATACGACAATGCCTAATCGTAAGTTATTATCTCGTATTGGTTACATGGCTCAAACAGATGCTTTATATGAACAATTAAATGGATATGAGAATTTATATTTCTTTGGGCAAATGAAAGGAATTAAAAAAAAATTAATTAATGATACGATTAATCATGTTGCTAGAGTAGTTGATTTAGAAAATGATTTAAATAAAAGAGTAAGTAATTATTCTGGTGGTATGAAACGTCGTTTATCTTTAGCTATTGCATTACTTGGTAATCCTGAATTGCTTATTTTAGATGAACCTACTGTTGGTATTGATCCTAGTTTACGTCGTCAAATTTGGCAAGAACTTCATAAACAAAAAGAGAAAGGTACAACTATTCTTCTTACTACCCATGTTATGGATGAAGCTGAATGGACTGATCGAGTTCTCTTATTATTAGGTGGTCAATTAATTGCGGATAATACACCATATAATCTAATGAAGCAATATCAAGTAGATAGTATAGAAGACGTGTTTTTAAAAGCAGAAGGAGGGAATAACTAATGAGAATATTAGCAATAGCCAAAAGAGTATTAACAGAGCTTTTTCGTGATAAAAGAACACTTGCTTTAATGTTAATTGCACCTTTATTAGTAATAACATTAATGTATTTTGTATTTAAAACTAATTCAACAACCACTATTAAGTTAGCAACCGTAAATGTTTCTAATAATGTTAATAATAATTTAAAAAATATGGATAATGTAGAAGTAATTATTTACGATAATCAAAATGAAGCTTTACAAGCATTATCAAAAAGAAAAGTAGATGCAACAATTGATTTTAAAGATAATGTCTATGATGTAACTCATGCTAATACTGATTCTAGTAAAACAGCAATGACTAAAGCTGTTTTAAATCAAGCATTAATCTCTAATACGATTAATGATTTAAAAAGTGTTATTAAATAATTAGAAGAAAAGATTAAAATATTACAAGCTAATCTTCCAACACAAAGTAATACCAATTTAACTTTACCAAGTATCTCATCTAGTTCTACGATTGAAAATCATTATCATTATGGTAATAGTGATACTAGTTTCTTTGATAAGATGCTTCCTACTTTAATGGGATTCTTTGTATTCTTCTTTGTTTTTTTAATTTCAGGAATGGCATTATTAAAAGAAAGAACATCAGGAACATTAGAAAGACTTCTAGCAACACCTGTTAAACGTTCTGATATTGTTTATGGGTATATGTTAAGTTATGGAATAATGGCTATCATTCAAACCTTAATAATTGTCTTATTTACGATAAATGTACTCAAAATAGAGGTTACTGGTTCAATAGGTTTAGTTATTTTAATTAATGTTATTCTTGCATTAGTGGCATTAGCTTTTGGAATATTAATGTCAACTTTTGCGAAATCTGAATTTCAAATGATGCAATTTATTCCAATAATAATTGTTCCCCAAGTATTCTTTTCAGGAATTATACCTTTAGATGCTATGGCTCAATGGATAAAATACATCTCATATATTTTACCTCTAAGTTATGTTAGTACTGCTATGAATAATATTGTTATGTATGGTGATGGCATTATTAAAATATTACCGCAACTAGGTATTTTACTAATCTTTTTAGTAATTCTTACTTTATTAAATATTATTGGTTTAAAACGTTATCGAAAGGTTTAATATTATGGAAAATATTGTTTATAAAGATTATTATGTATGGTTAGATGAACAAGAGATTAATGATAGTAAAAAAAACATATTAAAAAGTGCTATTATACTTTTTTCTCAAAATGGTTATGATAGTACCTCTACCTCTCAAATTGCCAGAGAAGCTAATGTAAGTGAAGGCCTTATTTTTAAATATTTTAAATCAAAAAAAGAATTAAAATTAGCTATTATAGAACCAATAATAAATAATTTATTACCGAGTTATAGTGATGAATTTATTACTAGAGTTAGTAATGAACTTTCTAATATAAATGATTTAATTTCATATGCTATATATGATCGTTATTATTTCTTAAAAATGAATAAAGAGATTATTATTATAATTTTTAACGAAGTACTTCATGATAAAGATATGATGGAAACAATAATAGAGAAATTAAAAGACCGTTATCAAATTTTAAAAAGTTATCTTAATAATCTTTTAGAAGATAAAAATATAGATACAGATAGTTTTATTAGATTATCATTTGGTCAATTATTAGTATATTTTTTACAAAGATTTCATTTTAAAGTTATTAATAATGATGAAAATAAAGATATTGATTTGATGATTAATAATATAATACGTTTTATTAATTCTTAAAATATAAAAAAGTCCCTTTAAATAGGGACTTTTATTATCTATGGTGCGGATGACAGGAATCGAACCTGCACGCCGAAGCGCTAGATCCTAAGTCTAGTGCGTCTGCCAGTTCCGCCACATCCGCAAATGGTGTCCTGCACAGGATTCGAACCTGTGACCCCCTGATTAAAAGTCAGATTCTCTACCAACTGAGCTAGCATGACAGTTGTAATGGTGCCGTCTAGAGGACTTGAACCCCCAACCTACTGATTACAAGTCAGTTGCTCTACCAATTGAGCTAAGCCGGCATGGTGGTCGTTGACGGGCTCGAACCGCCGACCCTCTGCTTGTAAGGCAGAT
>JAISTP010000047.1 GCA_031272545.1 Bacilli bacterium
TGGTTAAAACCATATTCTTTAAAATTATCTTGATAGTATAAGCTTTATCGCTTGTATCAAAAAAATTATTGTGCTAGTATTATATTATCTTCAGGGATAGGTGAAATTCCTTACCGGTGGTAAAGCCCACGAGCGCAAGCAGACAAGGTTAGATTCCTTGGCCGACAGTATAGTCTGGATGAAAGAAGGTAATAAGTTTATCTTTTTTTATCGTGATGAAGATTCACGATTTTTTTATGGAAAGAGGATTTAAAATGAATTTACTTACATTAAAGGATAAAGGTCCTACTCAAAAGCTTGTTTTTGCGGCTATTATGGCTTGTATTGCTTTCTTATTGAATTTTATTGAGATACCTTTTATCGTACCTTATTTGCGTTTTGATTTTTCAGAAACGATTGTTATTATAACTGTTATGATTTGCGGTTTAAGATTTGGTTTGATGGTTTCTATTATTAAAGCTTTATTATTCTATCTTTTTGGCGCAAATGGTTCAGAAATAGTAGGAGTATCAATTTTATTGTTTTCTTCTTGTTTTCTAGCTATCATTTATTATTTATTCTATAATTTACTTTCTAAATTAATGAAAATGAATACTGCTATTGTTCTAACATTTATAATTTGTGCATTTATTTATGCAATTGCTTTAACTTTATTAAATTATCGTATAACTGTACCTTTATATAGTGGTGTTAGTTTTGATGTTATTAATCAGCCAGGTTATTTATGGAGTATTGTTTCATTATATTTTCCATTTAATATTATCAAGATTGCGATAATTGGTGTTATTGTTAGTATCTTTAGTCGTATCTTTTTTAAAGATTCTCAAAAACAATAATAGATTGTCTCAAATAAGTTATTGAAAAATGATTTGTAATGTGCTATTATTTAATAGCACAAGTGCCTGAGTAGCTCAGTGGTAGAGCAATCGGCTGTTAACCGATCGGTCATAGGTTCGAACCCTATCTCAGGCGCCATTAATATGGAGTAGTACTCAAGTTGGCCGAAGAGGTGCCCCTGCTAAGGGTATAGGGCGGGAAACTGTCGCGAGGGTTCGAATCCCTCCTACTCCGCCATTTAATAATTAAGTCTCTGTATAGAGACTTTTTTTGAAAGATAATTTAATTTAATATTTGTTTATTTATTATTTTTTATAAAAAGATAATGATCTATTTATGACATTTTTAATAGTTAATACTTAAGTGCAAAGATTAGAGGCTCTACAATATTATTATTGTAGAGTTTTTTATTTAATAGGTAAATATATAAAAAAAAGTTTAAAACTATTTAAAATCAAATAAATATTTTAATTACTAAAGATAATTATTATAAATAATTAATAATTTACGATATTGAATATTAAAAAAACTTTAAAATATTTTATTATAGTTATTTTATTAAAATAATAAATAAACCTTATGATAATACTAGAATATTAGTTAATTATTAGTATAATAAGTTGTATATAAAATTAATAATTGAACATTAAATAATAATAAAGAATAAGCATATTATTTAATAATGTTCTAGTAATTTATTTATTTTCTAAATTTCTTAAATATCTTAATTTAAATAATGTTGGGGGTATAATTATGGATAGAATTTGTTTAGTTGATAAAGATCTAGAAGTTCTTGATAATTTATGTAATGTTTTAAAAGAAAATAGTTATGAAGTTGATTGTTTTAGTAATAGTCTTGATGCTTATGAAGCGATAATGAAAAATAACTATGACTTATTAATTACTGCTTTATTGATGGATGATATTAATGGTATTCAATTAATTAAATTAATTAAGCGTACTGATAAAATTATTCCAATTATTATTACGGCTGATTCTGATAATGAAGAATATGAATTAGAATCTATTAATTTAGATGTTGCTTTTTATATAAAAAAGCCTTTCTCTAATAATGTCTTTTTATTGAGAATAAAAAAAGTATTAGAGAATAGTGATGAAATTAGATTAACAAATAAATTACATGATCTTCAAGAGAATTTAGTTGTTTTACCTAAAGAGAATCTTGTACAAAAAGATGGGATTGATGTTAAATTATCTCGTAAAGAATTTGAGATTTTATTATTATTACTTAATAATAAAGGAACGACAATATCTAGAGAAGATATCATTAGAAAAGTTTGGATTAAAGAACCTGATTGTATGGATGTTAGAGTTATTGATGTTCATATTAGAAATTTAAGAAAGAAATTAAATTTACTTTCATTATCTACAATTTATGGTTATGGATATCGTTGGAATAAATAATATAGCTCTATAATAAATATCTTGTCTTATCAAGACAAGTTTTTTATTTTATTGTATAATAAATAGGTTAGGAGTGATTGTATGGATCAGATTTTACAACGTTTAGTAGTTGTTAAATTAAGATATGATGAAATAAATAATTTATTAATGGATGAGAAAGTTCTTTCTAATATTAAAGAAATGACTAAATTAAATAAAGAAGCTAGTGATTTAGAGCCTATTGTTAAAGCATATGAAAGATTATTAAAAATGTTAGATGATTTAGAAGCTTCAAAGGAATTAATTAAAGAAGATGATAAAGAGATTCAAGAGATGGCTCAATTAGAAATTGATGAAATAAATGAAGCGATGCCTAAATTATTAGATGAAATTGAAATTTTATTAATTCCTAAAGATCCTAATGATGAAAAGAATGTTATTGTGGAAATTAGAGGAGCTGCTGGTGGCGATGAAGCTAATATCTTTGCTGGTGATTTATATCGTATGTATGTTAAATATGCGGAATCACAAGGTTGGAAAATTGAAACAATGGAAGTTCAAGAAAGTGAAGCTGGTGGTTTTTCTTTAATATCATTTTTATTAAAAGGTGATTTAGTTTATTCTAAAATGAAGTTTGAATCAGGAGCTCATCGTGTTCAAAGAGTTCCTAAAACTGAATCACAAGGACGTGTTCATACTTCGACAGCTACTGTTTTAAGTATGCCAGAAGCTGAAGATGTCGATGTGGAAATTAATGATAATGATTTAAAAATTGATGTTTATCGTTCTAGTGGGGCTGGTGGACAATCAGTTAATACTACTGATAGTGCAGTTCGTATTACTCATATACCTACAGGAACAGTTGTAACTTGTCAAGATGGTCGTAGCCAACATGAAAATAAAGCACAAGCTTTACGTGTTATTCGCGCTAAAATCTATGAGAATGTTATGCGTCAAAAAGAAGCTGAAGAGGGTGCTATTCGTAAGAAGACAATTGGTAGTGGTGATCGTTCAGAAAAAATAAGAACTTATAATTATCCACAAAATAGAGTAACTGATCATCGTATTGGTTTAACTTTACAATCATTAGATCGTGTTATGGATGGTAAATTAGATGAAATATTTGATGCTTTGATTGCGGCTGAACAAAAAGAAAAGTTATTAGGTGAATAATGAAAGTTAAAGATTTATTAAAAATTAGTATTGATAAATTAGTTAAAGCTAATAAGGAAGAAAGAGCTGCTTATGAATTAATTAAAAAGCATCTTAATATTGAAAACTATGAATTATATATGAAATTAGATGATGAAGTTAATGAAGATATTATTGCTTTATTTAATAAAGATTTAGCTTTATATTTAACAAATACTCCTTTACAATATATTCTTGGTTATGAAATGTTTATGGGGCGTGATTTCATTGTTAATGAAAAAGTTTTAATACCTCGATATGAAACAGAAGAATTAGTTGAAAATATTCTTTATCATTTTGATGATTATTTTAGTGATTATGATAAAATTGATGTTGTCGATGTTGGATGTGGTTCGGGAGCTATTGGTATTACTTTAGATTTAGATGAAAGTAAGACTAATGTTATTGCAACTGATATTTCTAGTGATGCTTTAGAAGTTGCGAAAATTAATAATGATTTATTTAAGGCTAATGTTTCTTTTATCCAAGGAGATATGTTACAACCTTTAATAGATAATAATATCAAAGTAGATGTTTTAGTTTCTAATCCTCCTTATATTCCTAATAATCAAATAATTGAAGCTAGTGTTAAAGATTTTGAGCCTAATATTGCTTTATTTGGTGGGGAAAAAGGAATTGATTTTTATGATATTATTTTAAAAAATGCTTATTTAGTAATTAAAGATCGTGCTTTGTTGGCTTTTGAAATTGGTTATGATCAAAAAGAATATTTAAGTAGCTTAGTTAAAAAGTATTTTCCAAATACCAAATATGAAATATTAAAAGATATTAATGGAAAAGACAGAATGTTATTTATTTATGTTAATATTGATATATAAAAGGGTGATTTAATGAAAAATAATATTGATGAAATATTAGATAATAAGAGTGATAATAAGAAGAAAAGTTTTATTAAAGAGATTATTGAATTAGCTTGTCTTGTTATTGTTATGTTCTTAATTTTTAACTATGTCTTAATGTCAGTTCGTGTTTCCGGAACTAGTATGTTACCTACTTATCAAGATGGTAATCGTGGTATTATGGTTCGTTATATGGGCTTTAATAAACCTAATTATGATGATGTAGTCGTTATTGATTATGATTGGCAAGGTGAAAATGAATATATTGTTAAAAGAATTATTGGTCTTCCTGGTGATACAGTAGAAGTTAAAAATAATCAAGTTTATGTTAATAATAAAGCAATTGCCGATCCGCATCGTATGCCAGGTAGTGAAATGGCTGATGAGCCTAGTATTAAACTAGCTAGTGATGAATATTATGTCTTAGGAGATAATCGTGATGTATCAAAAGATTCTCGTATAATTGGTCCTGTAAATATTTCTAAGATTAAAGCAGTTGATGGTTTTATTTATTGGCCATTAAGTAATATTAAGATAATGAATTAATAGTAGTAATGTAAATTACTACTTTTTTAAGATATTTACTTTATTTTTTAAAAAAGTATAATTATACATTTGTAAGGAGGTCATTATGGATAATATCAATTGGTTTCCTGGTCATATGGCTAAAGGAAGAAGATTAATTGAAGATAAATTAAAAGTTTGTGATTTAGTTATTGAGTTAGTAGATGCTCGTATTCCCTATTCTAGTAAGAATCCAATGATTAGTAAGCTTACTAAAAATAAGCAACGTATTTTAATTATGACTAAAATTGATTTAGCTGATTCTTTAATTACTAAACAATGGCAAGCTTATTATGAAAGTAAAGGTTATATTGTTATTGAAAGTAATCTTAATGATTTTAAACAAATGAATGAGATTATTAGTAAAGCTAAATTAAGTTTAAAAGATAAGATTGAAAAAGAAAGAGCTAAAGGGAAAAAAGAAAGAGCTATTAGAGCTTTAGTTATTGGTATTCCTAATGTAGGTAAATCAACTTTTATTAATAAAATGGCTAAAAGAAAAGCAACTAAGGTTGCTAATAAAGCTGGTGTTACGAAAGCTTTACAATGGATTAAGATAGGTAATGATTTTGAATTATTAGATAGTCCTGGTTTATTATGGCCTAAACTTGATGATAAAGAAGTAGCTATTAATTTAGCATTAACTGGAGCTATTAAGAGTGAGATATTACATAAAGAAGATTTAGCTTTTTATGCTTTAAGATTTTTAAATAGTAATTATAAACAAGAATTTTATAAGAGATATGATATTGATAATATGGATAATGGTGATGTAAATAGTATTGTTAGAGTGTTAGATAAGATAGGATTAAGCAGAGGATGTTTATTAAGAAATAAAGAGATTGATTATGATAAAGTATATGATATTATTTTAAAAGAGATAAAAAATAATAGTATTACTAGAATTAGTTTTGATTTAGATATTAATAAAGAATAGGTTATGATAATGAAAAATAATAAAAAAGATAATGTAGTAAAGAAATCAATTAATAAATTAAATACTTATCTTGATGAAAATATAGCTAATGAAGATATTAAAATAAAAGATTATCTTTTATTTAGTATTAAATTAAATAATGTTAGAGTTAATAGAGAAGAGTTTTTATTAAGAGATTTTAATAATACAAAAATACCAGCATCTTATTTAGATAAAAAAGAATTAAAGAAATATGCGATTAAATTATTAGATAATATTTCTTTAAAAAATAGTGCTCATGCTTTTATATCTGATTTAGGTGGTGTTATTTCTTTACCTAGTACTTTATCTGCTGATTTAATTAAGTCTTTTAGTTTTACTTTAAAAATTATTCAAGAATTATATTATCTATATCATGATGATGAATTAATTAGTAATGATTATCAAATAAGTGAGTTAAATTATCAAAAGATAATGATAATGTTAGTAATAATGTATCATTTTAAAGAGGGAACTTATTTAATAAAAAATATTGTATTAAATAATCAATTATGTGATGAGAAGATAATTATTTTAATTGATAAATATCTTAATCTTAAGTTATTAAGTAAAGCTAATATGTCTAAATCATTAATAAGATTCATTCCTGTAGTAGGTGGTGTAGTTAGTGGTTCTAAAGCACTATTAGAAATGAAAGTTATGACTACAAGATTAAATAATAGTTTATTTAAAGGATATTATTTAAATATTAATGATATTAGTGATGATAAATTAATTGCTTTATTAGAAATGAATATTAAAAGAATAGAGGAATCAAATAATGAGTGATTTATTTAATTATGATTTATATTATTTAAAAGACTATGATTTTATTTGTGGTATTGATGAAGTTGGTCGTGGTAGTTTAGCTGGTCCTTTAGTAGTTTGTGGAGTTATTATGAAATATGATTATGAAATAGATGGTATTATGGATAGTAAAAAGCTTAGTAGTAAAAAAAGAGAAGAGTTAGATAAGTTAATAAAAGAACATGTTTATGAATATTTTATTTTAGAAGTTGATGTGGAAACTATAGATAAGAAAAATATTTATCAAGCTACTAGAGATGCTATGAATGAAATAGCAAATAATATTATTGATAAGAATGTTCTTGTTTTAAGTGATGCCATGAAATTAAATAGTGTTAATAATATTAGTATTATTAAAGGAGATGCAACTTCTTATGCGATAGCTAGTGCTAGTATTGTAGCAAAAGTTTATCGAGATAAGCTAATGGATTTCTTACATTTATCTTATCCAATGTATGATTTTAAAAATAATAAAGGTTATGGAACTAAAAAACATATATTAGCTTTAAAAGAATTTGGTTTTATAAAAGATATTCATCGTGAATCTTTTGAGCCTGTTAAAAGCATGTGTTCATCACAAATTAAATTTAATTTTGAGGATGAATAATATTAATATTTATTGTTCAAATTAAGATTTAGTTGACAAATGTAAGATTCTAATGTAATAATTGATTACGCAAAAAGGAGGTATGTTTATGGCAAGTAAACTTGTGATTGTCGAATCACCAAGTAAATCAAAGACTATTGAAAAATATTTAGGAAGTGATTATCAAGTCTTGTCTAGTAAAGGACATATTAGAGATTTAGCCACTAGTGGTAAGGGTGGTTTAGGGATTGATATAGAAAATGGTTTTATTCCTAAATATATTGAAAATAAAGATAAGAAGAAAACAATTAATGAGTTAAAAAAAGCTAGTAAAGATAAAGAAGTTTTTTTAGCAACTGACCCTGATAGAGAAGGAGAAGCTATTTCATGGCATTTAGCTCAAGTTCTTGATTTAGATTTAGCTCAAACTAAAAGAATAATCTTTAATGAGATTACTAAAGATGCCATTACTAAGGCGATTAATAATCCTACTCATATTGATGAAGATTTAGTTAGATCTCAAGAAACTAGAAGAATGCTTGATCGTATTATTGGTTTTAAATTAAGCACTTTATTAAAAAGTAAGATTAAATCAAAATCAGCTGGTCGTGTTCAATCAGTTGCTTTAAAATTAATTTGTGATCGTCAAAAAGAAATTGATGCTTTCATACCAGAAGAATACTATACTATTGAAGCTAGTTTTAAAGAAGATAAAAAAGAATTTAAAGCTAATTTAGATAAATATAAGAAAAAGAAGATTGATATTAAGTCTAAAGATGAAGCTGATGAAATTATTAGTAATTTAAATAGTGAATTTATTATTGATGATATCAAAACTAAAACAACTAATATTAAACCTAGACTTACTTTTATTACTTCGACGCTTCAGCAAGAAGCTTATTCTAAATTAAATTTTAATTCTAAAAAAACAATGCGTGTTGCACAAACTTTATATGAGGGTGTTGATATTGGTAGTGAAACAGTTGGTTTAATTACTTATATGCGTACTGATTCTACTAGATTAAATAATGATTTTGTTAGTAATGCTTATAATTATATTGAAAGTAATTATGGTAAAGAATATGTTGGAACTTATATGACAAGTAAGAAAAAAGAAAATGTGCAAGATGCTCATGAAGGGATTAGACCTTCTAATTTAGATTTAACTCCTGCTAGCATAAAGAAACATTTAACTAATGATCAATTTAAACTATATGAATTAATTTATGCTCGTACTTTAGCTTCATTAATGAAACCAGCAAAAAAGAATAGTACTACTTTAATATTACTTAATAATGATTATCAATTTAGTGCTAGTGGTAGTATTCAAGTATTTGATGGTTATAAAAAACTTTATGGGAAATTTGAAAAAAGTAATGATGTTGAATTACCTAGTTTGGATGGTAAGAATAGTTTAGTAAGTAATAAAATTGATGCTTTACAACACTTTACCAAAGGTCCTAGTGCTTATACTGAAAGTAGTTTAATTAAAGATTTAGAAGAATTAGAAATTGGACGTCCTAGTACTTATGCTTCAATTATTGATACTTTAAAAACAAGAAAGTATGTTGATTATGTAGAAAAGAAGTTTATTCCTACTGAGCAAGGTAAATTAACTAATGAAGAGTTGACTAAGTTCTTTTCTGATATTATTAATGTTAAATATACAGCTAATATGGAACATGAACTTGATGAAATAGCTCATGATAAAATTAAAGCTCTTGATGTTTTAACTAATTTCTATAATAAGTTTGAGCCTTTACTAGAAAATGCTAAGAAGAATATGGAAAAGATAGCTCCTAAGCCAACTGGTGAAACTTGTCCAGTATGTGGTAGTCCAATGGTTTATCGTCAAGGAAGATATGGTCAATTTGAAGCTTGTTCTAATTATCCAGAATGTAAATATATTAAGAAAGAACCAAAAGCAGAACCAATAATTTTAGATGAAAAATGTCCCAAATGTGGGGCTCCATTAGTAAAAAGATATTCAGCAAAAACTAAACAAGAGTTTATTGGATGTTCTAATTTCCCTAAATGTCGTTATATTAAACCTGAACCAGATGTTATTGTCGAAAATGAAACATGCCCAACCTGTGGTAAACAAGTTGTTATTAGACAAGGACGATATGGTAAGTTTAAATGTTGTATTGATTATCCAAAATGTAAAACAATAATAAAGGACAAATAAAATGAAAAAGAATAAGTATTTAATAATTGATATTATCTTAGGATTAATAGCTTTAGTTTTTATTATCTTTGGTATTTTAAGAAAAGATATTAATGATATTTTAAGCTGGAATGTTATAGCTGTTATTTTTGGTATTTATATCATTATTCATTATTATCAATGGCGTATGGATAAAAATAAAAAAGTAAATAAAAAAAATAATAATAATTATAAGAATAATAAAACTTACAAAGATAGTATCTATTATAAAAAGAAGAAATAATTTATTTGAAAGAGGAATAAAAGATGAATATATTAATAATTGGTGGTGCTGGTTATATAGGTTCTCATCAAGTAAAAATGATGTTAGATTATCATAATAATGTTATTGTTTTAGATAATTTAAATACTGGTTATCAAGAAATGGTTGATCATAAAGCTAAATTTATTAAAGGTGATATTAGAGATTATGATTTAGTATGTAGTATTTTAAAAAATGAAAATATTGATGTAGTGATGCATTTTGCGGCTTTATCACTAGTTGGTGTTAGTATGTCGCAACCTAGTGAATATTATGATAATAATGTTGTAGGTATGCTTAATTTATTGAATTGTATGAAAGATTGTAATGTTAATAAGATTGTATTTTCTAGTACAGCAGCGGTATATGGTGAACAAACTAAGATGCCTATCGATGAAGATGCACTTACTAATCCGACAAATCCTTATGGAGAAACTAAACTTGCAATGGAAAAAATGATTAAATGGTTTGATGAAGCTTATGGTATTAAGTATGTTACCTTACGTTACTTTAATGTTGCTGGAGCAAGCTTTGATAGTACTTTAGGTGAATTACATAACCCTGAAACTCATTTAATTCCTATCATTTTACAAGTTGCTTTAAATCAAAGAGAATACTTAGGTGTTTTTGGTGATGATTATGATACTAATGATGGAACTTGTATCAGAGATTATATTCATGTGGAAGATTTATGTATGGCTCATAAATTAGCTGTTGATTATTTATTTGAAACTAATAAATCAAATTATTTTAATTTAGGTTATGGTCATGGCTTTAGTGTTATGGAAATGATTGAAGCGGCTCGTAAAGTAACAAGTCATGCTATTCCCTTAAAAATTGAAGCACGAAGAGCAGGAGATCCAGCTTTATTAATAGCATCAAATGATAAAGCTAAAAAAGTATTACATTGGAATCCGCAATATGATGATATAGAACTAATAATAAATAGTGCATATCAATTTTATTTAAAAAGATAGATTTTAATAATCTATTTTTCTTTTTAGATACTTGTAAAAATATTAATTTAGTTTATAATATGTTACAATGTTGAAATATATTTTAATTATTAATTATTAATTAATAATAAGTATTAATTGTTAAACATTATTATAAAGGATGATATTAAATTGCAATTATCTAAGAAGAATTTAATAAGTAAAAAAACTTTTGATTTAATTGATGTTTTTAAGTTTTTAGCAGCATGTTCTGTTGTTTTTCTTCATTGTTTTGATGCTAATAAAGCAGATCATATTTATATGGTACAAATTGCTCGTTATGGGGTACCTTTCTTTTTTATTGCTTCTGGTTATTTTTTATTTAGAAAATATCAATGGGGTGATACGAAGAATAATTTTATATTACTAAAAAAATATTCATTACGTATTTTCTATTTATTACTTTTTTGGTTTATTGTTTGGCTTCCGATTATGTTTCATGATCCAGCATGGCTTAATAATGTTTCTTGGTTTCATAAAATAGTTAGATTTATTATTTTTACGATTATCGGTAAAGGTTATTATGGATTTAGTATTACTTGGTATTTAATTGCTTCCATAATAGGTGCTTTATTTATTACATTGCTTTATAGTTTAAGAATTAAACCTCTTATTATCTTTATTATCTTGTTGCCATTATTTGGCTTAATTATTTCTTTTTCTTTATATGGAAGTTGGACTTCAAGTAGTGAGTGGGCAAGTTCTATTATAAAAATAAAAGATCCTGCTCTTTCTCCATTATGTGGAATATGTTATATGGGTTTAGCTTGTTTTTTAGCTAGTTTAAAAAATTATATAGAGAAAATTCCTATTCTAGTTTGTCTATTTTTTACTTTATTATTTATAATAATAAATCACTTTGAATTAGTTAATGCTTTTAATAATAATTTAGTTAAAATAAGTGATCAATATATTTCATTACCAATTACTTGTACTTTATTTTTATTATTAGGTTTAAATTTTAAATATAAAATTAAATATGCAATTTATTTGAGAAATATGTCTACTGTAATATATTTAGTTCATCGTATTTTTGCGAAAACATATATGGATTATTTAAATTTATCATATAATTCTTGGACTTTATACCTTGCAGTATTAATTAGTGCTATTATAATATCTTTTATTATAGTTAAAGCTATTAAAAATAATTATTTTAAGTATGCTTATTAATAATAAAAAAGTAATTAATATAATAAAAACATAAAAAAATAAGAGATTAATATATATTTTGTTAAGTTAATAAAATAAACATATGTAAAACATAGATTTAATGTTAAAATAGTTACAGTTTAAAATTTATAAGTAGGTGAAAAATAATATGTGTGGAATAGTAGGATATACTGGAATAAAAAATGCTAAAGATATTATTATAAATGGTTTAAAAACTTTGGAATATCGTGGTTATGATTCAAGTGGTATTGCATTTGTTAATGAAGGAAAGATTGAAGTTTATCGTGAAGTTGGAAGAATTAATGCTTTAGAACAACTTGTTAAAGATGTTCAACCAGCTCATATTGGAATGGGACATACTCGTTGGGCTACACATGGTAAGCCAGCAAAAGAAAATTCTCATCCTCATACTTCAACAAATCGTTTAATAACATTAGTTCATAATGGTGTTATTGAAAATTATTTAGAAATAAAAAATGAATTATTAAAAAAAGGTTATACTTTTAGTTCAGAAACTGATACTGAAGTAGTAGCTAACTTATTAGAAGATGAATATAAGAAAACTAAAGATATGAAACAAGCTATCATTAATATGATGAAACGTGTTCATGGTTCATATGCTTTAGGTATTTTATGTGCTGATAGTTCAGATACTTTATATTGTGCTAAAAATAAAACACCAATGTTAGCTGGTGTTGGTGAAGGTTTTAATATGATTGGTTCTGATGCGATGGCAATGATTAAAGAAACTAATAAATTTATTGAAATTAATGATTTAGAATTTTTAGTTGTATCAGATAAAAATATTGAAATTTATGATCAAGATGGTAATGCAATTAAAAGAGATTCATTTACTTCTAATGTTAATGCTAATGATATTAGTTTAGGAACTTATGATCATTATATGTTAAAAGAGATTAATGAACAACCAACAGTAATTAGAACATTACTTAAAGAATATTTAGATAATGGAAAAACAAAAATTGATTCACAAATTCTTAGTGAAATTAAGAATGCTGATCGTTTATATATTGTTGCTTCAGGAACAAGTATGCATGCTGGTTATGTTGGTAAATATTTAATTGAAGAATTAGCTAGTATTCCTGTAGAAGTTCATATTGGTAGTGAATTTGGTTATCATTTACCTTTAATTAGTAAAAAACCATTATTTATTTTCATTACGCAATCTGGTGAAACAGCTGATTCGCGTGTTGCCTTACAATTAGTTAAAAAACATGGTTATAAATCTTTAACCATTACTAATGTTGCTGGTTCAACCTTATCTAGAGAAGCAGATTATACTTTATTATTACATGCTGGTCCTGAAATAGCGGTAGCTTCTACTAAAGCTTATGTAGCTCAAGTTACATTATTAGCTTTAATTGCTAATGAGCTTGCAAGCAATAAACTAGATTTAAATCTTGAATTAAGTAAAGTAGCTACTTCAATTGAAGATATTATTTCTCGTAAAGATCAAATAAGAAAAATTGTAACTGATCGTATTGTTTATTCTCGTAATGCTTTCTATATTGGTCGTAATTTAGATTATTATGTTGCTTTAGAAGCGGCTTTAAAATTAAAAGAAATTTCTTATATTCAAACTGAAGGGTTTGCTTCAGGAGAATTAAAACATGGTACCATTGCTTTAATTGAAGATGAAACTCCTGTTCTAGCAATTATTTCACAAAAACATATTGCTTTAAATACCAGAAGTGCTATTCAAGAAGTTAGAGCTAGAGAAGCTATGACAACTATCATTTCAATGGAACATGTTGCTAATGATGATGATAACTTTATTGTAAGTGATACTCATGAATTATTAGCTCCATTAGCGATGGTTGTAGTTACACAATTAATTGCTTACTATGCAGCTCTTGCTAAAGGTTATGATATTGATAAACCTAGAAATTTAGCAAAATCTGTTACTGTAGAATAATATATAAAGGTACTAACTTTTATGTTAGTACTTTTTTATTAACTTTAAAAAATTCACGATAAAATAATTATTTAATTTATTTTTTATTGATTTTAAGATTTATTTTATATGATAATTTTATTCTAAATATTAAAATTTATAACATAGTGTAAATTTGATAATTGAAAATTATACTTTACATAAGTAATAATTCTATTATATAATTAGTATGTAGAAATTGCTAGGTATGACCTTCTACAATTATAAGTATGTAATGATGAATTTAATGTTCATTTTATAAATAAAACAATAAGTTATTATTCATTATGAATATAACATCTTTACCCTTCTTTTATTACTATTGTTAGTTAGATATTAGCATATACATACAATATTGGTGCCTAGCTAAAAGTCCTAACCCCTTTGGGACTTTTTTATTATTGTTTAAAAATTTTTTAATTACTTTATTTTAGATAAATTATATGTTATTAATGTAATATTATTATAAATTATATCTTTATTATTTAAATAATATGAGATTACTTAATATAGTTTTTATATTTAATTTATTTTAAAAAATTAGGTTATTAGATTTTCAATGTAATAGTTCATAAATTTACTATTTTTCATATTTAATATTATTTATTTTTTATTATTTTTATTAATTGTATTGTTAAGTAATTATTGTTATACTAATACTAGTGAAAAAAGAGGAGGTTTTAATTATGATAGTTCTAATTATAGTCGTTGTACTACTATTAATTATTATTGGTTGGTTTGTAGGTACATATAATAGTTTAATTAATTTAAGAAATAGGGTTCAAGAAGCATTTTCAACAATGGATGTTTATTTAAAGAAAAGATATGATTTAATTCCTAATGTTGTTGAGACTGTTAAAGGTTATGCTAAACATGAAAAGAGTACTTTAGAAAATGTTATTAAAGCACGTAATAGTGCAATGAGTGCAACTAGTGCTGATGAGGAATTAGCTAAACAAGGTGAGTTAACTCAAACTCTTGGTAAGTTATTTGCTTTAGCTGAACAATATCCTGATCTAAAAGCTAATCAAAATTTCTTAGAATTACAAAATCAATTAGAAACTGTTGAAGTTGATATTGCGAATGCTCGTAAGTATTATAATGGTTCAGTATTACAATATAATAATAAGATTCAGCAAGTTCCTTCTAACATTGTAGCTAGTTTATTTAAATTTACTGTTGAAAAAATGTATGAAGTTGATAGTGAAGAAGAAAGAAAGAATGTAAAGGTGGAGTTTTAGTGAAAAGAATAGGAAAACTAGTTTTTCCTTTTTTATTGGGGATAGTACTAGTATTTACTTTAAATAATAATATTAATGCCTTACAAGAATGTCGTGGTGAATGTATTACATCTATGAATGTTAAATTAGATGTAAAAAGAGATGGTATTATTCATGTAAGCCAAGATATTAATTATAATTTTGGTACTTATCAAAAACATGGTATCTATGTTACAATACCTGAGTTTTATATGATGAAATTTGATGGTGTTAAAAAAGGTTATTTTTGGAATGTATCTGATATTAAAGTCAAAGATTATCCTTATGATATTGATTCGCAATTAAAAGGGGAAATTGTAAAAATTGGTGATGCTAATAAATTAGTTAGTGGAACTGTTAAATATTCTTTAGAATATGATATTCATAGTACAGCTTTAAATTATAATGATTTAGAAATGTTATATTTTAACATTGTTGGTGATGGTTGGAACGTTGATGTTTTAAAAACTACTTTTGAAATAAATATGCCTGCTTCATTTAGTGATGTGCCTTATTTTTATGAGCCTGAAGGCAATAATGAAAAAGTTGATTATGTTATTAGTGGTAATACTATTAAAGGATCTTATAATGATACTATTTATCCAGGTACTGCTTTAACAATTTATTTAAAGTTACCTAGTGATTATTTTATTTTTCCAGGAAATGTAACTACTTTTGGTGGTTTACTTTACTTTATTGCTAGTATTGTTGTTGTTATCTTTGCTTTTATTCGTTTTATTCAAGTTGGAAAAGATAATCATATTGTTCCTGTAATTGAATTTAATGCTCCTGATGGTTTAAGTAGTGCGGCAGTAGGCTATTTATTTAATCGTAGAGTTGATAAACAAGAAATTGGCTCTTTATTTGTTTATTGGGCTAGTAAAGGTTACTTAAAAATAACGCAAACTGCTCGTAAAAAAATTACGGTTACTAAATTAAAAGACTTAGATTCTAGTGAAATTGAAATTGAAAAATCATTGTTTACAGCATTATTTAAATATAAAGATGAAGTTAATGTTAATGCTTTACCTGTTAGTTTTAGTGAAGTATATATGGGAGTATCTAGTGATTATCGTAATATTTTTAAAGGTGAAAAAGAAATTTATGATCGTAAAGCTTTTAGTTCACAATTAGTTTTTGGTTTATTATCATTTTTGATTACCCCAATAGCCTTTATGTTAATTGGTTTCTTCTTAACTAAATCATTATTAGCTAGTTTAATTATTGGTCTTATATCATTAGTTATTTATTTAATTTTAGCAGGATTAACTTATGCAAATTTTCAAGATAAAGCTAATAAAACGATGGTTAATCGACTAGTTATTGCTGGTATTACTATAGCTTTATTAAGTTTAACTGCAATTGCTTTAGTAATTATATGTAATATTTTTAGTATTAATGTTATGTTTGTTATTCTTGGTTTGTTAATTTCTTTAATTAGTGTTGCTTTAACCGCATTAATGGCTAAAAGAACTGATTATTATAATAGTATTTTAGGTAGAATATTAGGATTAAAGAAATTTATTGAAGTTAGTGAAAAATCTCGTATTGAAATGTTAGTCCAAGAAAATCCAAAGATTTTCTTTGATATCTTACCTTATGCTTTTGTATTAGGGGTTAGTGATAAATGGATTAAACAATTTGAAGATATTAATTTTGATATACCTGCAGAATTTGAAATACAAAATATGAATGCTATGACTAGTTATTTATTATGGAGTGGCATGTTAAATAATATGTCTAGTAAAGTTAATAGTAGTTTTAATAAATCATTTGGTTCATCTAGTTCTGGTGGTGGATCATTCTCTGGTGGAGGCGGTGGCTTCTCTGGAGGAGGATTTGGTGGCGGTGGTGGTGGTTCTTGGTAACTACCTCAATTTTTAAGATAAAAAAACTTCTTAATTGAAGTTTTTTTTCTTTTATTTAAAAAATATTTTATTTAATTATAAATTATTATTAATTAAAAAATTATCAATTTGTGGAATTTAGTAGTTAAATTAGCCAAGTATTGCTCATTTTTAAAAGATACTATTATAGTATTATTATTTTATTTTTTAGAAATCTTCTTAACTATAAGATATCTTTATTATAATAAAAATATATAATTGTTATTGAATTGTTT
>JAISTP010000014.1 GCA_031272545.1 Bacilli bacterium
TAATGTTGCTAATTTAAGTGCTAAAGATCCTGATACAGGACAAGATATTAATGATACAATTAATACAAGTAATCAAAATAAGAACAAAGTTGATTATGGTCATTTCTTAGGAGAAAAGACAGGTGAAATTAAAGGTAAATCTGGTAAAGTAGCTCGTGTTGGTGATACTATCTTATTTGATATTATTATTAATCCTAAAGAATTTGATATTAAGAATATAGTTGTTCAAGATACTATGCCAAAAGGATTAACTTATGAAAGTGCTAAAGCAACTGATGGTAGCATATCTTATAGTAATGGTGTTATGACTTTTAAAGATGATAAAGTTGCTAAAGGTGATAAAGTTGTAATTACTATTACTGCTAAAGCAAATGGTAGTGTTCTTAATGAAGACTTAGTCAATATTGCTTATCTTGATACTGATGTAGTTAAGAAGAGTGTAGCATTATCTGCAAGTAATACTGATGAGTACTTGATTTATGAAAAGGATGTACATCAAGTTCTATATTCTGATTTCATTGTTCAAGTTATTCCTAAACTTCCAGTAACTGGTTCTAATGATGCTTATATTGCAACTATTGGTACTATAGCTGGTATATGTGGAATTATTGGAATTGCAGCAGTATATCGTAGAAATGAGGAATGTTAATGAAGAACAAAATTGTATTATTTATCCTTTGTAGTATATTACTAGTTGGTTGTGCTACTAAAGATAATACTAAGATAAATGAAAAATCTAATACGGTTGATATTAAAGTAGAACCAGTAAAAGATAAATAATACTTATTAAGAGTATGGTCTAGGATTAATCCTAGACCTTTTCTTAATTTATAAATATATTTTGTAGCTTGTATGCTTATAATAATAGTAATTGTGGTATAATAGTTTAACTAAATATTAAGTAATAGTAAGGTGATTTAATGTTTAATAAATTAAATAATTTAGAAACAACAATTATAGCTTTTATTTGTATTAATTTACTCATAATCTTTTTTGGATTTATTGGCTTTTATATGGAGATTATTTTAGGAATACTTGTATTAGTTAATATTGTTTTTGCATACTTAATGATTAAAAATATTAAGCTTATTATTAAAGATTTACATCATACTAAGAGTATCTTACCTCATTCAGTAGCAAATGCTTTAGAAATGGAACAATTAGTTATCTTTACTTATGATAGTAATAATAGTATAACTTGGGTTAATGAGCATTTTACTAAACGTTTTGGAAATTTATTAAATAAGAATTATAAGAGAGTATTTAATGGATATTTTAATAAAGTTAAATCAGCTCGTCCTAAGTATTTAGAGTATGATCATCATTTTTATGAAATTATTGAAGAAAATGAGTCAATTATTTTAAAAGATGTATCACGTTATGCTAAAATGCTACAAAAATATAAAGATAGTAAGGGTTGTGTTGCCTTTATTAAAATTGATAATGTTGATGATATTAGTGCTAGTATTGATGAAAGTGTTTTTCAAGCTATGGTTAGTGATGCTCATCATTTAATTGTGGATTCTTTAAATGAAATTGATGGTATTTTAAGAAAATATAAAGATGATTCATATATCTTTGTTTTTAAACAAGATGAACTTGATAAATTGATTGATATTTTTAATAAAGATTCTAAAGCAATTAAAAATATTAGTGATGATGAGTTTAATCGTCTTACTTTATCAGTAGGTGTTGCTTCTAAATTTGAATTATTAAAAGATTCTGAGAAAGCTGCAGGATTAGCTTTAGATATTGCTTTAGCTAGAGGTGGGGATCAAATTGCTTTAAAAGTAAGAGATCGTGAATATGAATTTTTTGGTCATGGTTCAGAAACAACATCAAAAAGAAATCGTGTTAATGTTAAAAGGATTGCGGCTAGTTTACAGGATTTAATTGAAGATAGTAGTAATGTTATTATTATGACTCATAAGAATGCTGACATGGATGCTTTAGGAGCATGTATTGGAATTAGTAAATTTGTCTTAATTAATGAGAGAGATTTCTTTATTTGTGGAAGTGAAGATTCTTTAGAAACAAATACAAAAAGTGCTTATCATAATTTAGAATTAGATAAGAATTTTCCTTTATATAGTGATAAAGATTTAGAAAATAAAATAGATGATAATACTTTATTAGTAATAGTTGATACTTCAAGTAGTGATTTATTTGAATCTAGTTATTTATATGATACTATTACTCGAGTTGTTTTTGTAGATCATCATCGCCGTAATAGAGATTTTAAAGAAACTCCTTTATTATCTTATATTGAACCTTATGCTAGTAGTACTGTAGAACTTGTTACAGAATTATTAAACTTTCAAAATAAGAGTTTTAAAATTGATAGTGATGAAGCTACTTTAATGTTAGCTGGAATGATGGTTGATACTTCATTCTTTACTTTAAGAACTGGGGTTCGTACTTTTGAAGCTGCTATGTTTTTAAAACAACAACAAGCTTCACCATTACTAGCAAAAGAAATATTACAAGTATCACGTGATACTTATGAAAAGAAAGTCGCTATTATTCATGATTTTTCTTATATTTTAGATGAGAAGATTGCTATTGTTAAATATAGTAAAGAAGCTATTACAAGATCACTTTTAGCTCAATTAGCATTAGAATTATTAGAAATGAAAGATATTATTGCTTCGTTTGCTTTAGCTCCTCTTGAAGATGGTCGTATTGGAGTATCAGCACGTGGTAATGGTGATATTAATGTTCAAAGAATTATGGAAAAATTAGGAGGTGGTGGTCATTATTCAATGGCTGCTGCTCAAGTTAGTAAAGATATTAATCTTGTAGAACAAGATTTAATTAAAGCAATCAAGGAAGAGGAGGCTAATTAATATGAAAATTATTTTATTAGAAGATGTAAGAGGGAAAGGGAAAAAAGATGATGTTATTGAAGTAGCAAGTGGGTATGCTCTTCATTTAATTAGAGAAAATAAAGCTATAGATGCTAATAAAAAGAGTATGTCTAATCTTAAGCAAGCGCAACAAGCTAAAATAGATGAAGATAAAAGAAAAGAAGCACAAGCTAAAAAAGATAAGGTTACTTTAGAAAAGAATAAGCTTAATTTCACTTTAAATGTTGGTAAAGATGGGAAAGTTTTTAAATCTATATCTCATAAACAAATAATTGAAAAAATTAATAGTGAATTTAATATTAAAGTAGATAAAAAGATGTTTCGTAGTAATGAAACAATTAATAATTTAGGAACAACTAAAGTAGATATCGAATTATTTAAAGGAGTTATTGCTACTGTTGATGTAGTAATAAAAGCAGCATAATGAGAGCGTTACCTTTTAATGAAGAAGCAGAACAAATGGTATTAGGAGCCGCTATTTTATCACGTAATGCTATTGATGAAATGTTAGCAAAACTTAATAAAGAAGATTTTTATTTACCTAATCATCAAATTATATTTGAAGCGATAAGTGAGATTGTAGATGAAAGAATGAGTATTAATATTTCAACGCTTACTACTTTTTTAGTTGAAAAAAAACAATTGGAAAATGTTGGTGGGGTTGATTATCTTTCTAAAATATCACAAGCGGTAGTTAGTAGTGCTAATACTAATTATTATATTGATATTGTTTTAGATAAGTCTTTACTTAGAAATTTGATAAATACTAGTGAACAAATTGCTAGTGAAGCTTATGAACAAATAGAAACTACTGATGATTTATTAGCAAAAGCGGAAAAAGATATTCTTGATATTATTCGTAATCGTAAAACTACTGATTTTAAAACTTCTCGTCAAATTGTAAATGAAGTTCATGATGAAATAATTGCTTTAAGTAATAGTAATGTTGAATTAACTGGGGTTCAAACAGGATATGATTATCTTGATCGAATTACTAGTGGTTTTCAAAAGGGTGATTTAATTATTTTAGCCGCTCGTCCTTCAGTTGGGAAAACAGCTTTTGCTTTAAATATTGCGAATAATGTCGCCAAATTAAATAAAGTGCCTGTTGCTATTTTTTCGCTTGAAATGGGTGCAGAACAATTAGTTAAAAGAATGTTGAGTGCTGAAGGTGGAATTAATGGTGATTCTTTAAAAAATGGTAAATTTAAAGATGATTTAGAATTTGAGGCTTATCGTGTAGCTCAACATCGTTTAGCTCAAAGAAAGATTTATATTGATGATACTTCAGGTATTAGAGTTAGTGAGATTGCTAGTAAATGTCGTAAACTTGATCGTGAAGAAAATGGTATTGGTTTAATTGTTATTGATTATTTACAATTAATAGCTGGTAGTGATAATAAAAGAGAATCTAGACAAGTTGAAGTTTCTGATATTTCTCGTTCATTGAAATTATTGGCTCGTGAATTAAATGTTCCAGTCATTGCCTTATCACAATTATCTCGTAGTGTTGAACAACGTGGAGATAAACGTCCTTTAATGTCAGATTTAAGAGAATCAGGAGCTATTGAACAAGATGCTGATATTGTTGCATTTCTTTATCGAGAAGATTATTATAATCATGAAACTAATGATGATAAAGAAGCCTTACCTAATCCTCATGCTGGAGAAGTAGAATTAATTATCGGTAAGCATCGTAATGGTAGTACTGGCACAGTATTCTTACATTTTGAAAAAGAAAACAATAGATTTACTAATTTAGTAAAGGAATATGAATAATAGAAAAGAATGATTTAATGAAGATATATAATTTTAGTAGTGGTTCTAAAGGTAATACTACTTTAGTAAAATGTGATAATGTTAATATCTTAATCGATGTTGGTAATACTAGAAAATATATTAAACAATGTTTAGATGATTTAGATATTTCTTTAAGTGATATTAATATGATTTTGATTTCTCATTTTCATAATGATCATTTTAAAGATGCTAAATATTTAAATGATTTTAATATTTATAGTAATCGTAAAGATGATTTATCTTTAAAAATTAATGAAGATAATATCATTGATGGAGTTATTATTAAACCTTTTAAATTATCTCATGATGAAGAATGTTTTGGATTTCAAATTAAATATCATAATCAAGTTTATACTCATATAAGTGATACTGGTTATTTAAAAGAAGAATATTATCCTTATGTTGAAGAAGCTGATTATTTATATTTAGAATTTAATCATGATCCTGTTATGTTAGAAAAAACTGATCGTCCTTTAGAAGTAAAAAGAAGAATATTATCTAGTAAGGGACATCTTTCTAATCAAGATGCTGCTTTAATTTTAAGTAAAGCTAATAGTAAATTAAAAGAAGTAATGATTGCTCATATTAGTGAAGAAGCTAATGATAAAAAGCATATTGAAAAGGAAATAAAAGAGGTTTTTAAAGTATTAGATAAGAAAATAGATTTTGATATTAAATATACTGGTTATATGAAAGTATGTGAATGTGGCCATGAAGATTAAAATAATTTGTCTTGGTAAGATTAAAGAAAAATATTTAGTTAATGGAATTAATGAATATTTAAAAAGATTACAAGCTTATAGTAAAGTTGAAATTATAGAAATAAATGAATATAAATTAATGGATAATCCTAATACTAAAGAAATAAATATTGCTTTAGAAGAAGAAGCTTTAAGAATAAATAAGTTTTTAAATAAAGATGATTATATTATAGTTTTAGATATTGATGGTAAAAGTTTTGATAATTATCAATTTAGTGATATCATAAAGAAAGCTAATGTAAATGGTTTTTCAACTATTTCATTTGTCATTGGTTCATCTCATGGATTGGCTAAACAAATTAAAGAACAGGCTAATTTAAGATGGTCTTTTTCTAAATTGACTTTTCCTCATCAATTAATGAGATTGATTCTTGTAGAACAAATTTATCGTACTTTTCGTATTATAAATAATGAACCATATCATAAATAAGGAGGTTTATCATGGATGTTAAGAAAAAAAGGATAGTTTTATTAATAACATTACTTTTTGTTATTATAGGTAATGTTGTTGTATGGATATTTAATTTACCTTTAGTACCTTCACTTGCGATAATTTATGTTATTGCATTTGGGGTATTAAGATGGGCTAGTAAACAATAATATGAATTTTAAAGAAAGTTTATTTAATAATATTGATGCTAGTTGGTTAGATTTTATTAATAATAGTATCTTAAATGATACTACTTTTATTATGAAATTAGAAAATGAATATCTAAGTAATACTTGTTATCCTGATGTACAAGATATTTTAAGGGTTTTTTCTTATCCTGAAAATAGTATTAAAGTAGTTATTCTTGGGCAAGATCCTTATCATAGTAAAGGAGTAGCTGATGGTTTAGCTTTTTCTTGTAAGCAAGATAAAATACCTCCTAGTTTAAATAATATTTTTAAAGAGATAAATAATGATTTGAATATTATTAATACTAATCCTGATTTAAGTAAATGGGCTAAACAAGGAATTATGTTACTTAATACTAAATTGAGTGTGAAAGCAGGATTAGCTAATTCTCATAATAAATTAGGATGGGAGAAATTAATTATTCCATTAATAAAATATTTAGATAAAAAAGATCTAATTTTTGTATTATGGGGTAATGATGCGAAAAAATATAAACAATATATTATCAATAGTTATGTTATTGAAGGGGCTCATCCTTCACCATTTTCTTATCATTTATTTAAAAATAATAATTATTTTAGTAAAATAAATGAATTATTAGTAAAACAACATAAGCAAATTATTGATTGGCATACTGAATAAAAATAAAATATTATACATAATTAATGTAATGTTTTAGAGTAGAATAATATTAGGAAGAAAAATTATATTTGTTTTATAAAATAAAAAAAAGAAGTAATATAGATAATGTTTTCTTCTAAGGTTAAGTTTTTCATTTTATTAACCTCCTTTCTTTTATTTCCATCATCATTTAGATGATGGTTTTTGTTTATATCTAGCAGGTATTAAGTTATTCTAGTATAATAATGAAGATGATAAAAAGATAGAAGGTTTAAAAATGAAATTTAATAATATTAATGATGTACTTGATTATATTGAACACAAGACTAATTTTCAATTAGGCTTATTAAGAGTTAAAAAGTTTTTAGAGTTATGTAATATTCCTTATGAAAAGTTAAAATATCTTCATATTGGTGGGACTAATGGTAAAGGTAGTGTAACTTTTTATTTAAGTAATATTTTAATTAATAGTGGTTATAAAACAGGTATGTTTTCTAGTCCTAGTATTGAAGGACATAATGATCGTATTCGTATCAATAATGAATTTATTAGTGATGATGATATCATTGCTTTTGTAAATGAATATTATAATATTATTGAAGAAACTGAAGTTACTATGTTTGAAATTGATGTTTTAATGGCTTTAGATTATTTTTGTAAGAATAGTGTTGATATTTGTGTTATGGAAGTTGGTATGGGTGGAAGATATGATGGTACTAATATTATTAATCCTTTAGTAAGTGTTATTACTAATATTGGTCTTGATCATCAAGCTTATCTAGGAGATACTAAAGAAGAGATAGCTCTTACTAAAGCTGGTATTATTAAAGAAAATGGTATTATTGTTACTGGTGAAGAAGATATTAATTGTCTTAAAGTAATTAAAGATGAAGCTAATAAATTAAATGCTCAAGTAATTGAAACTAAAAAAGCAGAAGTTAAATCTTTAAATCCGATTATTTTTACTTATTTAAATTATCAAAATATTGAATTAAAATCTTTAGCTAATTATCAAATTAAAAATGTAAGTGTTGTTTTGGAAGTAATAAATATTTTAAATATTAAGTATAATTTTAATATTAAAGAAGATGTTATTAGATGTACTCTTTTAAATGTAGTATGGCCAGGTCGTTTTGAAATAATAAGTTATAATCCTTTTATTGTTTTAGATGGGGCTCATAATGAAGAAGGAGTTAAGGAATTAGTAGGTACGCTTAGTAAATTTAATAATTATCATAAGACAATTATGTTTGCGGCTTTAAAAGATAAACCAACAGATAAAATGGTACAAATGTTAATTGATTCTCATAGTGAAGTAGTTATTAGTGAATTTGATTTTTATCGCGTTAAAAAAGCTAAAGATATCAATAAAAACTTTAATTTAATGGTTACTAGAAATTTTGCTCAATATATTAAAGATAAGAAGAAAATGATGAATGAAGATGATATGTTCATTATTACTGGTTCTTTATACTTTATAACAGAAGTTAGAAAATTACTTTTAGCAGATAACTAAGTTTACGAATAACATTATTAATTATTAATAGTGTTATTTTTTTGTTTATATTAATTTTTATTATCTTTATTAGTTGTAATTATTTAGTTAAATAAGTTTATACAGTGTTGTCTAAGCTTTTTTTTAGTCCTAAAATAATATAGTTACAATTAATTTAATAAGATAGGGAGATCTATATGGAATTAACAAACTTAATTTTTTTAGCACCGATTGCAGGTATATTATCTATTATTGCAGCATCTTTTTTTGCTTATGATGTTTTGAAAAAAGATGTTGGAGACAAGAGTATGCAAGATATTTCTGCAGCTGTACAAGAAGGTGCTATGGCTTATTTAAATAAACAATATACTGTTATTGGTATTGTTGGTATTGTTTTAGCCATTATTATTGCCTTTGTTTTAGGTTGGCAAATTGCTTTAACTTTTATTATTGGAGCTTTACTTTCAGCATCGGCTGGATATATTGGAATGAATGTTTCAGTTAGAGCTAATGTAAGAACAGCAGCAGCAGCCAAAAATTCTTTAAAAAATGCTTTAAATGTTGCTTTTAGAGGAGGAGCTGTTACTGGTCTAGCCGTTGTTGGTTTATCATTGCTTGGTGTTTCTTTAATGTATATTATTTTTAATGATATTCATTATGTAGTTGGCTTTGGTTTTGGAGCTAGTTTAATTTCTTTATTTGCCAGAATTGGTGGAGGAATATTTACTAAGGCAGCTGATGTTGGTGCTGATATTGTTGGTAAAGTTGAATCTGATTTAGATGAAGATGATCCTCGTAATCCAGCTACTATTGCGGACAATGTTGGTGATAATGTTGGTGATTGTGCTGGTATGGGAGCTGATTTATTTGAAACTTATGCGGTTACTTTATTAGCTTCAATGATGATTGGGGCAACAATTGGAGATCAATATGTTGCTTTCCCATTAATTTTAGGTAGTGCAGCTATCATTGCAAGTATTGTTGCGATTTTCTTTGTTAGACTTGGTAGTGATAATAAAATTATGAAAGCTTTATATAAAGGAGTTATTGCCGCTTCAATTATTTCAATTATTTTATTCTTAATTATTGCTTTAGTTGGTTTAAATAATATTAATTACTTCTTTATTACTTTAGTAGGTATTGCTATTACTTTATTAATGGTTGTCTTTACTGAATATTATACTTCTACTAAATATCGTCCGGTTAAAGAAATAGCGAAAGCTAGTCAAACCGGAGCAGGTACAAATGTAATTAGTGGTTTATCTTTTGGTTTTGAATCAACTATTTTACCAGTTATTATTATCGTTATTGGAATTTTAGTTTCTTATAGTTTAGGTGATGGATGGAACAATTCTCTAAATGGTTTATATGCAATTGCGATTGCCGCAGTAGCTATGCTTTCCACAACAGGTGTTATTGTAGCTCTAGATAGTTATGGTCCTATTACTGATAATGCTGGTGGTATTGCGGAAATGTCTAATCAACCTAAAGAAGTTAGAGTTATTACTGATGAATTAGATGCTGTTGGTAATACTACTAAAGCTGTAACTAAAGGTTATGCTATTGGTTCAGCAGCCTTAGGTGCCTTAGCTTTATTTGCGGAATATCGTGATAAAGTTGATGCTCAATTCAGTATTGATAATCCTCTTGTTTTAGTTGGTTTATTAATTGGAGCTGTCTTACCATTTGCTTTTACTTCATTAACTATGCGTGCTGTTTCACGTGCTGCTTCAAGTGTTATTTTAGAAGTTAGAAGACAAATTAAAGAATTAGGTATTTTAAATGGTGAAACTAAACCGGAATATGGTAGATGTGTTTCTATTGTTACTAGTGCAGCTTTAAAAGAAATGATTATTCCTGGAGCTATGGCTGTTATCGTACCTGTTTTAGTTGGTTTGATTTTTGGTTCAGTAGCCTTAGGAGGAACATTAATAGGTATTATCGTTGTTGGATTAATGCTTGCTATGACTTTAAACAATGCTGGTGGAGCATGGGATAATGCGAAAAAATTAATTGAAGAAGGAAACTATGGTGGTAAAGGTAGTGAAGCTCATAAAGCGGCTGTTGTTGGTGATACTGTTGGTGATCCAACTAAAGATACTTCTGGTCCTGGTTTAAATGCTTTAATTAAAGTAGTAAATATGGTTGCTATTTTAACATTTGCTTTATATACAACAGGTGGTTTATTCTTTTAAATAATTAATAATTTATATTAAAAACTTAAGCTTGGCTTAAGTTTTTTATTTAGACAAAAAGCAGACAAAGTTTGGCTAGTTTTTGGCAATTTCTCTTATTATATTGATTCTATATATTTATTATGATATAAAATTTATAGTTTAAAAGAGAAAAAATTATTATTTTAATTAGACTAATAAATGATTGCAATCATAATAAAAATTTACAATTGTTAGTAAGTATATGACTTGTTATAATTTATTAGTTAAATGTTGGATTGGAGTTAAATAGAAATTTTATGAAGAAGATAAGTATTATTGTTCCTTGTCATAATGAGGAAAAAAATATTTTTCCTTTTATTGAAAAAATAAATAGTGATTTAAATAATGTTAAAGATGAACTTGAGATAATCTTTGTGAATGATGGCTCAGTGGATAAAACTATTGAAGTTATTAATAAAGTTATAAAAAATGATTCAAGAGTTAAAGCTCTTGATTTTTCTCGTAATTTTGGAAAAGAAGCAGCTATTTTAGCAGGTATGGATTATTGTGAAGGTGATGCAGCTATTATTATTGATGCAGATTTACAAATGCCTATTCATTATATTAATGATTTAATTAAGTTATGGCATGATGGTAATAAGTTAGTATTAACGTATAAAACAAAAAGAAGTGAAGGTTTTAAAAGTAAATTAGCGGCTAAATATTATGATGTTTATAATAAAATGAGTAATGATAAAATATTAAATGATGCTTTAGATTTTCAAATTATGGATCGTGAAGTAATTGATGTTATTTGTTCAATGCGTGAAAGAGTTCGCTTTTTTAAAGGATTAACTGGTTATGTTGGTTATAAATATCAAATAATACCTATTAATATTGAAGAAAGAAAAGAAGGGACTAGTGATTTTAGTGGTTTAAGTCGTTTATTTAATTATGCTTTTAAATCTTTAGCTGTTCATTCTAATTTTCCATTAATTCTTGGACTAAGAGCTGGTTTTTTTGTATCTGTTGTGGCCTTAATTTATATGATTTATATTATTATTAAAACCATGATAAAAGGAGTAGCTGTTCCTGGTTACGCTTCTATTATTGTAATTATGTTATTTATGTTTGCTTTTGTTTTATGTATTTTAGGTATTTTAGGATACTATATTGGTCTTGTATATCAAGAATGTAAAGATAGACCTAATTATATTATTGATCATATCTATCAACATGAGGAAGATTAATTTATGGAGTATTTTTTAAAACGACATAAACAAGTCATAATTGAAACATTATTATTTTTATTATTCATTATTTTATTTTTATTTATTTTAAGATTAATGGATATTACTATTGGTCGTAATGGTGGTGATTTTCAAGCGCAACATATTCGCTTTGTCGATTATTTAAGAAATAACTTTTGGCAAACTCATGATTTATTTCCGCAAATTAGTATGAATTATGGTGGTGGGCAAAACTTTGCGAATCTATACTATCATGGTATGTATAATCCTTTAATTTTATTATCTTATCTATTCCCCTTTATTAATACTTTAGGATGGTTTAGTATTATGGATATTATTCTTTTAATTAGTACTTTTTTAGGTATGAATATTTTACTTAGAAAATATCATATTAAAAGAATGATTATCTTAATTATAAGTACTTTAACTGCTTTATCACCTTGTTTAATTACTCATCTAGCATGGCATCCAATGTTTATATATTATTATCCTTTAATGATTTTTTCTTTAATAAGTATTCATTATTTAATAAATAATAAAACAATGTGGCATTTTATTATTTTAGTAGCTTTAATTTTTTATACTAATTTTTTCTTTGCTTTAATAATAGGTTTCATGCAATTAATTTTCTTTATTAGTAATATTCATTTTTATTATAAATTTTCTTTTAATGAAAAGTTAGTACTTTATCGTAAATTAATTTTTTCTTACTTAATAGGTATTTTAATAGGAATGTTTATTTTTATTCCTCAAGTCAATGTCTTATTAAATAGTGATCGAAGTATTAATAGTATCAAAGAAATTGGGTTATTATACTTTAGAAGTATTTTAAGTATTAGTGTTGATACTTATAGTATGGGATTAGGGATACTAGGAATATTTACTTTAATATTAGCTTTATTTAATTATAAAAATAAGTTTAATTTAGTTATTGCTTTATCAATAATTATTGTCTTGGTATTACAACCATTAATTTATTTACTTAATTTATTTGCTTATGTTAATGTCAAAGTATTTATTTATATGGTTCCTTTAATATTTTTCATCTTAGCTTTACAATTAAATGATGATAGGCTTAAATGTAAAAAGATTGCTTTAATATTAGCTATTATCTTTACAATTATTAGTATTATTAAAGTATATAGTTTAAATGAAGTAAATGTAGCATCAAATTTTATGACTAAATTTAATATTAATTTCTTAGTGATATATGTTTTATTTCAATTAACTTTATTAGTTTTATTATTAAGTAAAAAGCTTATTAAAAAAAGAAATTTAATTATTATTAATTTTTTTTTAGTAATTATTTTTACTATTATTTATAGTTGTCATTTTTTAAGTATTAAAGAATATCAAAAACAAGTATTACCAAATAATATTAAAAATAGTATTTTAAAACAATTAGAGAACAGTAATGATTTTTATTATACTAATCTTACTAATAACTTTATTAATGATATTGATATTTTCTCACCTACTTTCTATAGTTCTACTGAAAATAATAATTTTGTGAATTTTTATAATCATTATCTTGATTTAGAAAAAACTTCATTTCAAAGAGTAGTTAGTGAAAATGTAATTGATAATTATTTAATGACTAATTTTTTAGGAGTAAAAAATCAATATAGTAATAATAAAATTAATGAATATTATCCTTCACATTCTTTTATTTATGGTGTTAGTAATGATAATGTCTATAATATTAAATATTTAGATAAATTAGATTCTTTTAAACGTATTATTGCTTTAAATGAAGGATTTTTTAGTGATGATACTAATAAAGAATTTAAGTATCAAGATATTGAGATGAAACAAATATATCAAAGTAATAAAAGAATTAATGTGAAAAAAGGATATAAATTTAATTATTCAATTCCATCACAATATCAAAGAAAAGGTATCTTTATTATTCGATCTAAAGTTATTAATAATAAAATAGATAAAGGTTATATGAAAGTTAATAATCATAGAACAGTAATAAAACCTTTTAATAAAGCTTATAATGAGTCAGAAGTAAATAAAGCTTTAATAATTATAGATAATGATGGTAGTGAAAAAAATTTAAAGTTTGAATTTAATAAACAAGATAATATCTATCAAGGTTTAGATATTAAGTTTATTGATTATCAAGATATTGTTAATAATCAATTTAAAGTATATTATCCTACTAATATTAATAATAAATTTAATCATTCTTATTCATTTACTATTAATATGAAAAAAGATGGTTATTTAGCTACTTCATTATTTTATGATGATGGATTTACTATTTATGATAATAATAAGCAACTTAATATTAAAAAAGTAAATAAGTATTTTTTAGGAGCTAAACTTAGTCAAAAAGAACATAAGATTATCATTTCATATCATATTCCTTATTTTAAAGTGGGATTATCTTTAAGTATTATTGGTATCTTTATTTTAGGTTTAATCATAGTAAATGAAGTAAAGATTTTTAATAAATCATTTTTTCGCTTTATGATTGTTGGTGCTTTTAATACCATTAATTATTATTTTGCTTATTTATTATTACTTAATTTCTTACCTTATTTATTAGCTCATGTTTTAGGATTCATTTATAGTGCTTTTGTTTCTTATTTCTTAACCAGTATCTATACTTTTAAACGTAAACCTACTTTAAAAACATTTATTGCTTTTCCTTTAACTTTCTTGCCTAATCTTTTACTTAGTAGTGTTGGAACTACTTTAATAGTTGAAATAGGTTTATTAAGTAAATCAATTGCATCTTTAGTAGTAATGATTTTAATTATTCCGATTACTTATTTAATTAATCGTTTAATTTTTAAAAAAAATAAATAAAAAAGGAGAAATTTATGAAGAAGTTATTAAAAAATGAGATTTTCTTAGAGGTAATAATATTTACTTTGATTTTGAGTTTATTATTTATCATTATGAATTTAACTCATTATACTTTTGGCCGTTCTGGAGGTGATTTTGCTCTTCAACATACTGTTTTTATTGACTATTTAAGAAATTCTTTTTCTAAAACTCATAATCTATTGCCTGACGTTATTTTTAATTATGGTAGCACCATAAATGCAGCTACATTATATTACTATGGTTTAATTAATCCTTATATTATTTTATCTTATTTATTTCCACATGTTTCTACTATTTATGTTTTACAGTTTAATGTTTTTTTAACAATAGTTTTATCATTTACTTTTTTTAGAATATTAATTTGTAAATTTGTCAATAATAAACTTATCTGTTTAAGTCTTTCTTTATTAGTAGCTTTTAGTCCAATAGCATGTTATGAGTTTTCGGTACATACAATGTTTTTATATGTTATACCTTATTTTATTCTTTCTTTACTTGCTATTGAAAGAGTTATTAATAAAGATAAATACGGGTTATTAATATTTACTTGTTTGATGATTTTAAATTTGAATTTCTTTTATATGGTGGTAACTGGTTTTATACAAGTAATATTTTTTCTTATTATCGCTAGGTACTATATTGATATTTCACATCAAGAAATTAAAGTAAAGTTTTTTAAGTTAATAGTTACTTATTTTATCATTATTCTTTTATCAATGTTTTTTATCTTACCACAGTTAATGTTAATTAAAGATGGAGCAAGAACTGGTATTATTACTGAAATTAATTTATATTATAATTTTTGGATTAATGCAACGACTTATTCATCTAATAATTTAGGACTGGGTATTATTACTATTTTTGTTATCATTGGTTGTTTATTAAATTTTAATAATAAACTATTGAGATATTTTGTTATTTTTATTTTATTATCTTTTATTTTTGAACCTTTAAATTTATTATATAACTGCTTTTTATATGTTGATCCTAAAATATTTATGGCTTTTATGCCGATTATTATGCTTGTTTTAGGAATATTATTAGAACAAAGCAATAAATTACAATTATCAATTTCTTTATTAGTTTCAACTTTGATAATTTTATTATTTTTTATAGTAAGTAAAGATAGTATTAAGTATTTTATTTCTCATTCAATTGCTTTTGGTACAATAAAGGAGCATATTTTTAGTATTATAGTATTTATAATTTTACAAATAATCTATATATTATTGATTATTGATTTACCTTTTAATAAAAAATTAAATTATAATTTAATTACCTTATTGCTTTGTATTTTAATAAGTATGTTAAACATTTATCACAATACTGCCTTTATTAATAAAAAAGTATTTAGTCAAACTGTACTTACAAAGAAAAAAAAGGATTTTGTTAATAATAAAACAATTAATGAATTGTATCGTCAAGTTAATAAAACTAATGTAGTTAATGCTATTAATGAATATAATCCTTTAGTTTATACTTCATTAGTTAATAATAATTTTCTATCTTTTTATAATGATTATTTAATTTTAGAAAGACACACAGCTGGTAATAGATTAATCAATAATAATATTATGAGTAATTCACTTACTAAATCTATAATGAGCATTAAAAATAATAATATTATTACTAGACCATTTATTTATGGCATTTATGATAGTGAAATTAGTAACATTGATATAAATGAGATCAATAAAGATGAGCGAATTTTTAATATGGCGACTAAATTTATGATTAATAATGATAAATATCATTCAAGTAGTACTAGATTTAATTTAATTGATGTAGCAGATATTGATATTAATAAATTTAAAAACAAAAATAATGTTTTAGAATATTATTTTGAAGTGCCTGAAAAATATCAAGGAAATGGTATCTTTTTAATTACTAGTTTTGTAAAAAATGAAAATATCGCTAATGCTATTATTAGAGCTAATAATGATGTTACTGGTGTTCGTCCAATTAATCATTATGGTGAAAAAGAAGTAAGAGATATTAATATGTATTTAGATGTTACTAAGAAGATGAAGAAAATGAAACTAGCAATTAATAATAAATTAAATGACTATAGCAATTTTAAAATAAAATTTATTTCATATCAGGATATTAATAGTAAACAAGTTAAATTTATTACCCCAGAAGATATTAAAATTAAATATAATGATAATTATCAAGTTAGTCTTGATTTAAAAGAAGATGGTTACTTAGGTACTACTATTTTTTATGATAATAATTTTATTATAAAAGATAATAATAAAATTATTGCTACTGAAAAAGTTAATGAATTTTATTTAGGAGCTAAATTAAATAAAGGTAAGCATAATATTATTATTGAATATAAAATGGCTGGAAAAAATGTGGGCTTAATTATCTCAATAATTGGAGTAATAATAACTATAAGTATTTATCTTTATCGAAGAAAAAAGAGTTAGATTAATTATATATGATTATTAAATGATAAATCTTTTATTAAAAGAAGGATAATAGTATAATATTTATGGACGGAAAAGGAGTTAGATAATATGTTATTAGATCCAATGATTAAAGAAATTAAAGGTAAAAAATTAAAAATAGTTTTAACTGAAGGACATGATCCTCGTGTTCTTGAAGCAGCTAGTAAGTTATTAGCTGAAGATTTAGTAGTGCCAGTTTTAATTGGTGATGTTAAAGTTATTGAAGATTTAGCAAAAGAAAAAGGTTGGGATATTTCTGGTGCTGAAATGATTGATGTTGCTACTTATGATAAGTTTGATGAAATGGTTAGTACAATGGTTGAATTAAGAAAAGGAAAACAAACTGCTGAAGAATGTGCTAAATTATTAAAACAAACTAATTATTTTGGAACATTAATGGTTAAGATGGGTATGGCTAATGGTTTGGTTGGTGGAGCTACTTATTCAACTGCTGATACAGTTAGACCTGCTCTTCAATTAGTTAAAACAAAACCAGGTAGTAAATCAGTTTCAAGTGGTTTAGTTCTTTATAAAGATGATGAAAGTGAAAAATATGTTTGTGGTGATTGTGCTATTGCGATTGATCCAACTAGTGATGAATTAGCTGAACTTGGTTGTGAATTAGCTAAGACTGCTCGTATGTTTGGTATTGATCCTCGTGTTGCTTTCTTATCTTATTCGACAAAAGGTAGTGGTAAAGGTGATGCAGTCACAAAAGTAGTAGAAGCTGTTAAAAAAGTTGATGAAATGAATGTTGACTTTGAATATGATGGTGAATTACAATTTGATGCAGCCTTTGTACCTGAAGTTGGTCAATTAAAATCACCAGGATCAAAAGTAGCTGGTCATGCTAATGTCTTTGTTTTTCCTGAAATTCAATCAGGTAATATTGGTTATAAAATGGTTCAAAGATTAGGGAAATTTAATGCCTTAGGACCAATCTTACAAGGATTAAATGCACCTATTAATGATTTAAGCCGTGGATGTTCAACACGTGATGTTTATGAAATGTGCATCGTAACTGCTGCTCAAAGTATTTAATCGAGGTTTAATTATGGATTATCAAACAGCATTAGTTACTGGAGCTACTTCTGGAATAGGGGAAGCTACTGCTAAATTATTAGCAAGTAAGGGAATGAAACTTATTATTACTGGAAGAAATATTAATAAACTTACTAAATTAAAAGATGAATTAAAAGATAGTATTGTTTATTGTGCTCCACTTGAATTAAATAATTATGAAGCGATGAAGAAGTTTTATCAAGATATTAAAGACAATAATATTACAATAGATGTCTTTGTTAATAATGCTGGTTTAGCTTTAGGAATGGCACCATTAGATGAATATGATGCTAATGATATCATAACAATGATTGATACTAATATTAAAGCTGGTGCATTATTATCTAGTTTAATTATGAAAGATATGAAAGCTAATAATAGAGGTCATATTGTTCATATTGGTAGTATTGCTGGTGATGCTGGTTATGGTAGTGGAGCTATTTATTGTGCAACGAAAGCTGCTGTTGAAAAAATGGCTGAAGGTATGCGTTGTGATTTGGTAGCTACTGATGTTAAAGTTACTAATATTAAACCAGGATTAGTTGAAACTAATTTCAGTGTTGTTCGTTTTAAAGGTGATCAAGAAAAAGCTGATAATGTTTATAAAGGATTAGAACCTTTAATTGGTGATGATGTTGCAGAGGCAGTATGGTTTGCAATTAATCAACCCAGAAGATGTCAAATTTCTGAAATTACTTTAGTAGCTAATCAACAAGCAAATGCTTTTATAAATTATAAGAAATAATAAATTATTTAAATTTTTTAATAAACTAAGTTATTTACTAATGATTAATAACTTAGTTTTTTTTATTTACTAATGATAATAGTAATTTTATTTGTAAATATTATTTTTTATAATTTACTTTAATATAATAATGATTATTGTTAGATTTATTTTAAATGTTACAATTAGTTAAATAAATTATTTTTATATTTATTGCAAGGGGTAGAAAAATGGCAAAATATAAGAATGATATAAAATACAAAGAATATTTGAATGATTATAATTTCAATAATTATTATAAAACAAATTCATTAGGGAATTATAGGGAAAAAATTGAAAACATAATTATAGATAGTAATAGTAGGACAAATACTATAAAAATAACAACTGAAAAGATTTATCAGCTGTATCCCAAAAATTTATCAATATTAAGTACTACTGCATGTTATAATTCAATTAGTGTAAGAGAAAGATATAGTATATCATATTCTCAAACAACCAAAAAAATTAATGGTAGAAATATTACTTCTAAAAAATAATTAATATTAGTGGAAATTGGTATGTTCAAGATTCAAGTATTAAATTATCTAATAGAGTTGTATATGCAGCAATGAATGGTGCTTACTTAAATGGTAATTCAATAGGCTATTCTTATTTTCAAAGTTGCAACAATAAACCAACATCAAATACTTTCAACTACAACACATCTAAATTTATATATCATGCAACTAATTATAACTACTCTATGCCTAATTCTTTTAGTGCTGGAGGATACATGAAAGTTACATTAAAACATGGGAGTTCATCATGGACATTCAAAATATCAGATTAAAATTAAATATTATTAGAATAATATTAATAGCTCTACTTATAATAATATTTTCCTTTATTAATAATTGTCTTTTAAATATTATGGATGGTATTTGTATTATTAACAGTACAAGAAGTATACTATCTATTTTATATAATTTAATAATTTGTTTAATTGGTTTATTATTAAATGATGATTTATTTAAGAAAAAAGTAAGTTCTAAGAAGTTTATTAGTTTATTGTTTGCTTTTATTATTTTTTTATTACTTGGTAATTATGGTTATGTATTTATAGGTAATTTAGGTAATATAGGTTTAATTATAGTAAATTATGTATTTGATAATGCTTTAGTTTATTGTATATTATGTTTTCTAATTTTTAAAATTATTTTAAATTTTAAGAAATAATTTATTTAACTTAGATAAAAAGATTGTTCAAATTAATGACAATCTTTTTTATATGCATGGTGTTATAATACATATAGGGAGTGATAAAAATATGAATGATGAGAGATTAAATATTAATGATAAAGAAGATGAATTAAGATATGCTAAAGCTCATGGGATTATTAAAATAAGACCAGAAGTAATTAAAAATATTTATGATAATAATATTGATAAAGGTAATGTTTTAAGTATAGCGCAAGCAGCTGGTATGATGGCTGTAAAGAATGCAGCTAATTTAATTCCAATGGCTGTTAATGTTCAAATATTAGGTAGTAAGATTAGTTTTGTGAAAAACTATGATAATATTGAATGTATTTGTGAAGCACAAAGTGTTGGTAGCATTGATATTGAAATGGAAGTTATTACAGGTGTTAGTTTAGCATTAATTACTATTTATGAAATGTGTAAGAATTTAGATCAGGGAATGGTAATTAGTGAAATAAAATTAATTGAAAAACTTAGTGGTATTAAGAATAATCGTATTGAAAAAAAGGGGGATTAACAATGGATACAAATAGAAAGGTTTATGAATACCTATTAGAGAATGTTTTCTTTGTTGCAACAAGTGATAAAGAACCTCATGTTAGACCATTTGGTGCAGTAATTTTTTATAATGATAAAGTTTGTATTTGTACTTCAAATAAAAAGAATGTTTGTAATCAAATAAAAGCTAATCCAGTTATTGAGATTGCAGCTGTTGATCAAGTAGGTAAGTGGTTACGCGTTAAAGCAACAGCTTCATTAAAAGATAATAATATAGAAGCAAGAGATATGTTTTTTGAACAATATCCAAATGTAAAACAATTATATAATGGTAGAGAAAATGAATTTACTGTTTTTAGTTTAAATATTAAAGCAGCTATTCTAGATAATATGGATGGTACAACTACTAGTTTATAAAGATATTATTATATAAGAAAAAAGCATTATTATTTAGTTAATATTAATGCTTTTTTAAGTTAATAAAAAATAAATTTTATGTTAATTTACTCTTTTAGTATATTAAAATATAAATTTAAATTAAATTACTATTTTTTTAAGATAGTTATTTATAATTTACATTAAATATATCTATTAAGGAGTTGGGATAATGAATAAGAAATTTAAAAAGATAATTATTTTAATGATTATTGTTTTTATTTTATGTGAATTGGTTGGTTTAAATCTTAAAGAAGGAGATGAAATAGGTTATGCCTTAGTATGTTACTACATTGTTTTTCCAATTACATCTATTATATGTGGAACATTATTAGCTATTAATAATAAATTAAAATATAGTATTATTGGTTTAGTACTCAATTGTTTATTATTTGGAATAGTAAGTGAATATCTTGTTTTCCATAATATTGAGATTGTTTTTGTTTTTACTTATGCAGGTTTTTATTTAATTGGTTATTTACTAGCTATTTTTATAACTTATTTATTTAACAAATCTTAGTTATTTATGATTTAAATAAAAAACACTAGTTATCTTTAACTAGTGTTTTTTAGTAATAACTAAAAATTATTTGTTATTTTTCATTTCTTCATATTTTTTAGTCATAAATGCACCTAATCTTTTACATCCAGCTTCAATAGTAGCTTCATCGATAGCACCATAAGCTAAACGCATACAATTAGTTATATGTTTATCACCTTCTTGGTAAACAAATGATTTTTCACCTGTGATATAAGCACATTTACATTCAGGTGTTTCTCTTGCTTCCATTAATAATTTTTCAGTATCCATTCCTTCAGGTAAAGTTACCCAACAGAACAAACCACCTTCAGGAGTTGTTCTTTTAGTTCCTTCAGGGAAGTATTTATCAATACCATCCATTAATGCTTGGCAACGAGGACGATAAATATCAGCAATTCGTTTTACTTGATTAGCAAATAATCCTCTTCTAAAATATTCAGCTAAAATACATTGTTGTAACATTGGTGTATGTGAGTTAGTTGCAATTGAAATATCAATAATTTTTTGAAGAATTCTAGGTTCTGCAACACAATATCCTAATCTTAAACCAGGAGCAAATGTTTTTGAGAATGAATTAATTAAAATGACATTTCCTGATTTATCAAATCCTTTAATAGGAGTAATATCAGTTCCATGGAATCTAATATCACGATATGGATCATCTTCAAGAACAAACATATCATATTGTTCAGCTAATTGTGCAATTTTTTCTCTTCTTTCTCTTGAAAGAGTTCTTCCTGATGGATTTTGGAATGTTGGAATTGTATAAAGCATTTTAGGATTATATTTCTTAATTTTAGCTTCTAAATCTTCAATGATAATTCCATTTTCATCCATATCAACACCAACTTGTTTGATACCATATAAATCAAAAATTAATTCTGCTTGGATAAATGTAGGATTTTCTACTAAGACAACATCACCAGCATTCATACATGCTTGTACTGTCATACCTAATCCACCAATACCACCTACTGTAATTAAAATATCATCTGCAGTTACATGAACTCCTTTTGGAGCTAATAATTCTTTAGCGATACTTTCTCTTAATTCTCTTTTTCCTTCAACTGGTCCATATCCTAAACATTCTAACCAATTTTCAGGATTGTTTAATAAATCTGTTGCAATTTTTGCAATATCTTCATGAGGGATTGCTTGAACTGCTGGAGATCCAATAGTGAATTTAATTACTTCTGGATCAGGTATTTTTTCAAATAAAATACGATTGTCAAAGGCTGTACCTACAATATCGTCCATTCTTTTGGCTAATGCTGGCTCTTTAGCGGCTGCCATATAAGCCTTAGCATCAACTGCACTTTCTTTTTTAGATAATTCTGCCATAATTATGCTTCCTTTCAATTTATAAATATTCTTAGAATACTATCTATTTGAATAATAATTCTTCTTAATAATATTATTATCATTTATAAATGTCAATAAAGTTCTTTTAATGGTAATCAATTTTTTTAATTTTTATAGTATTTTTATATTATTTATATTATTTATGAATTGTTAAATAAGTATAATTAATGAAAATTAAAAAATTTTATTAAAAAAGTTTGTTTTACAAAAATTTATATGTTAGTATATGAATGAGAGAAAAAGGGAACATTTATAACTATATATACATAACTGTAAAAAAGCTATCTAATAGTGGCTTTTTAGTTTGATGGGGTACGATTTTATTTATATTAGTTATAAATTGGTTATATATTAGTTGTAATATGTTCTTAGTTTTCAAATAAACTTATTTCTCTGAAAAATTTTTGAAAGAAGGACTATTATGAAACAAAAAAAAGTAATGATGGATGGTAATACTGCTGCTTCTTATATTTCTTATGCTTTTACTGAAGTTGCAGGAATTTTCCCAATCACACCTTCATCTGTTATGGCAGAATTAGTTGATGAATGGGCTGCTAATGGTAAGAAAAATATCTTTGGACAACCTGTTGAAGTTATTGAAATGCAATCTGAAGGTGGAGCTGCTGGTACAGTTCACGGTTCATTACAAGCTGGGGCACTAACTACTACTTACACTGCCTCTCAAGGATTATTATTAATGATTCCTAATATGTATAAAATTGCTGGAGAAATGCTTCCAGGTGTTTTCCATGTTTCTGCACGTACTTTAAGTGCGCATGCATTATCAATTTTTGGTGATCATTCAGATGTTATTGGATGTAGAAATACTGGATTTGCTTTCTTAGCTTCTGGTTCACCACAAGAAGTTATGGATTTAGGAGCTGTTGCTCATTTAAGTGCTATTAAAGCTAGAATGCCATTTTTACATTTCTTTGATGGATTTAGAACATCTCATGAAATGAATACTATTGAAGCTTTAGATTATGATGAATTAGCTAAATTAATTGATTATGATCAATTAGATGCTTTTAGAAAAAATGCATTAAATCCTGATCATCCAGTAACAAGAGGAACTACTGTTAATCCTGATATTTTCTTCCAATCTCGTGAAGCTTGTAATAAAGCTGTAAATGCAATTCCTGAAATTGTAGAACACTATATGGGTGAAATTAAGAAATTAACTGGTAGAGAATATAATCTATTTGATTTATATGGAGCAAAAGATGCAGAAAGACTTATCATTATGATGGGCTCTGGTGCTGAAACTGCTAAAGAAGTTGTAGATTATTTAGTAGAAAAGGGAGAAAAAGTTGCTTTATTAGATGTTAGACTTTATCGTCCATTCTCTAAAAAACATTTCTTAGCTGCTGTTCCTAAAACAGTTAAAAAGATTGCGACATTAGATCGTTTAAAAGAACCTAATGGTTTAGGTGAACCATTATACCAAGATGTTTGTACTGTTTATAAACAAGAAGGTATCGATATGGAAATTGTTGGTGGACGTTATGGTTTATCTTCAAAAGATACAACTCCAGAACAAATCTTAGCTGTATTTGAAAACTTAAAAGAAGCTACTCCTAAAGATAACTTTACTATTGGTATTGTGGATGATGTTTATAATACTTCATTAGAATTGCCTGCTCCAATTAATACAACACCAGCTGGTGAAAAAGGATGTAAAATTTGGGGAATGGGTTCTGATGGTACTGTTGGTGCTAATAAGAATACCGTAAAAATCATTAATGAAACTACTGATTTAAATGCTCAAGCTTATTTCGTTTATGATTCTAAGAAATCTGGCGGTTTAACTCAATCTCATTTAAGATTTGGTACTGCACCTATTAGATCACCATATTTAGTAAATAAAGCTGATTTTGTTGCATGTCATACTCAAGCTTATGTTTATAAATATGATATGGTTAAAGATTTAAAAGAAAATGGTATTTTCTTATTAAATTGTAATTGGTCAGATGAAGAATTAGATGCTAATTTACCTGATTCTATGAAGAAAGCTTTAGCTGATAAAAATGCTCGTTTATATATTATTGATGCTGTAGCAATTGCTAAAAAGATTGGTTTAGGAAATAGAATTAATACTATTCTTCAAGCTTCATTCTTCAAATTAACAGACATTATTCCTATTGATGATGCTGTTAAAGAAATGAAAGAAGCTATCTATAAAACTTATTTCATTAAAAAAGGTCAAAAAATTGTTGATTTAAATAATGAATCTATTGACTATGGAATTACTGAATTACACGAAGTTAAAATTCCTGAAGCATGGAAAAATATTACAGTTAAACCTGTTGAAGAAAATGTACCTGATTTCATTAAAGATGTTGTTAATGTTATGAACCGTCAAGAAGGAGATAACATTCCAGTATCTACAATTATGAAATATAAACTTGAAGATGGTACTTGGTATGCTGGTACAACTAAATATGAAAAACGTGGAGCAGCTGCTGATGTTCCTGAATGGAACATTGATAATTGTATCCAATGTAATATTTGTTCATTAGTTTGTCCTCATGCTGCTATTAGACCAGTTTTATTAGACGAAGCTGAAAAAGCTAAAGCACCTGCTGATTTTACAACTAAGAAAGCTATAGGACCTGGATTAGATAAATATGAATATCGTATTCAAGTATCTCCATATGATTGTACAGGTTGTGGTGTTTGTGTTAATGCTTGCCCAGCTAAAGAAAAAGCAATTGTTATGGAACCATTGGCTAGTCAATTAGATCAAGCTGATAATTGGACATTTGCCGTTGAAGATGTAGAAATTAAGAAAGATGCAGTTAACCATAATACTGTTAAAAATTCTCAATTTGCCAAACCTTACTTTGAATTCTCTGGAGCATGTGCTGGTTGTGGAGAAACTCCATATATTAAATTAGTTACTCAATTATTTGGAGATCATATGTATATTGGTAATGCTTCTGGATGTTCTTCTGCTTATGGTGGTTCTACTCCAGCAACTCCTTATTGTGATGATAAATGTGGACGTGGGCCTGCTTGGGCTATGTCACTATTCGAAGATAATGCTGAATATGTTTTAGGATTTAAATTAGGTTATGAAGCTGTTAGAAGACGTTCTAAAGCTTATGTTGAAGATTTAATTGCTAAAGGTGTATGTAAAGCTGAAGGTGAAGCTTATTTAGCTGCTTATAATGATTCTGCAAAAAGTGATGAAACTTCTAAAGCTTTAGTTGCTGCTTTAAAAGCAAGTAATGATGCTAGTGAAGCTGCTAAATATATCATTGACAATGCTGATTATTTAGCTCGTAAATCATTCTGGGCCTTTGGTGGAGATGGATGGGCATATGACATTGGTTATGGTGGATTAGATCATGTTATTGCTACTGGTGAAGATGTTAATATTTTAGTATTAGATACTGAAGTATATTCTAATACTGGTGGACAATCTTCTAAATCTACTAATACTGCTGCTGTTGCAAAATTCTCTGCTGGTGGTAAAGAAACTAAGAAGAAAGATTTAGGTTATATGGCTATGTCTTATGGTTAGGTATATGTTGCTCAAATTGCTATGGGTTATGACATGAACCAAGCTTTAAAAGCTATTAGAGAAGCAGAAGCTTATCCAGGACCTTCAATTATTATTGCTTACTCTCCATGTATTGAACATGGTATTAAGAAACAAATGAGTAAATCTCAAATTGAAGCTAAGGAAGCTGTTGAATGTGGTTACTGGCATACTTATAGATTTAATCCTTCACTAAAAGCTGAAGGTAAAAATCCATTTACTTTAGATTCTAAAGAACCAGATTTAAGTAAATTAGAAGACTTTATCTTAGGTGAAAACAGATATGCATCATTAAAGATTGCATTCCCTGACAAAGCACAAAGATTATATGACAAAGCTAAGAAAGATGCTGCTGATCGTTTAGATTTATATAAATCTTTAGCAGCACAAAAATAAATAATAATACAGGAGGAAAATTTATGGCTTTAATGACTGGTGAACAATACATTGAAAGTTTAAGAAAACTTAATACAAAAGTTTATATGTTTGGTGAAAAGGTAGATAATTGGGTAGATCATCCAATTATCCGCCCATCAATTAATTCAGTTGCTATGACTTATGATTTAGCACAAATGCCTGAATATCAAGATTTAATGTTAGCAGATTCTAACATTCTTCCAGGTAAAAAAGTAAACCGTTTTACTCATTTACATCAATCAACTGATGATTTGATTAAAAAAGTAAAAATGCAAAGATTACTTGGTCAAAAAACTGCTTCATGTTTCCAAAGATGTGTTGGTATGGATGCATTTAATGCAGTATACTCAACTACTTATGAAATAGATGAAGCTCATGGAACTGACTATCATAAAAGATTTATTGAATTCTTAAAAATGGTTCAAGAAAATGATTATACTGTTGATGGAGCAATGACTGATCCAAAAGGTGATCGTGGATTAGCACCACATGCGCAAGCAGACCCTGATTTATTCTTACATATTGTAGAATATCGTGAAGATGGAATTGTTGTACGTGGAGCTAAAGCTCATCAAACTGGTTCTATTAATTCTCATTGGCACATTATTATGCCTACTATTGCAATGAAAGAAGAAGATAAAGATTATGCAGTTGCTTTTGCAGTTCCTAGTGATGCAGAAGGACTATTTATGATTTATGGTCGTCAAAGTTGTGATTGGCGTAAAATGTTAGATGGAAATAATTCTATTGATGTTGGTAATAAACAATTTGGTGGTCAAGAAGCATTAGTTGTTTTTGATGATGTATTTGTTCCAAATGAATACGTTTTCATGGCTGGTGAATATGATTTTGCTGGAATGTTAGTTGAAAGATTTGCTGGATATCATCGTCAATCTTATGGTGGATGTAAAACTGGTGTTGGAGATGTCTTAATCGGTGCTGCTGCATTAGCTGCTGAATATAATGGTGCTGCTAAAGCGAGCCATGTTAAAGATAAACTTATTGAAATGGTTCACTTAAATGAAACAATGTATAGTTGTGGAATTGCATGTTCATGTCAAGGTTCCCAAACAAAATCAGGTAACTATGAAATTGATTATATGCTAGCAAATGTTTGTAAGCAAAATGTTACAAGATTCCCTTATGAAATTACTCGTTTAGCTGAAGATATTGCTGGTGGATTAATGGTTACAATGCCTGCTGAAATTGATTTTGTATCAAAAACTAAAGTTGATACTAAAGCAGGTATGTCTATTGGTGAATGGACTACTAAATATTTCAAAGGTGTTAATGCTGTTTCAACTGAAAATAGACAAAGAATCTTACGTTTAATAGAAAATATGTGTTTAGGAACTGCTGCTGTAGGATATCGTACTGAATCATTACATGGTGCAGGTTCTCCTCAAGCACAAAGAATTATGATTTCACGTCAAGCTAATATGCCTGCCAAAATCTCTTTAGCAAAAATTATTGCTGGAATTAAGGAATAATTATGCTAGTAGGAGTAAAGTATTGTGGGGGTTGTCAAAGCACCTATGATCGAGTAGCTGCCTACAAAAAAATTGAGAATGCTCTTGATGTTGACATTGAAATTGTTTCAGATAATGAAAATAAAATTTATGATTTATTAATTGTTATTTGTGGTTGTAGAGTTAGATGTCCTGACATCGATAAATATCAATTTAAAGATTTTATTTATATTTATCAAGAGAGTGATCTTGATGATAAAATTAATTATATAAAAGACCTATTGCATAAATAGGTCTTTTATTTACTAATATAAGTAAAGTTTGTCCTTGAATTTAATACTAAATTATACTATAATATTAATGCACAATTTTTATATGTCTTCGTAGCTCAGCTGGCAGAGCAACTGACTCTTAATCAGTGGGTCCACGGTTCGAACCCGTGCGAGGACACCATTTAAATATAAAGCTCTTTAAAGAGCTTTTTATTATGCTAGAAATTAATAATTATGTTTAATAAATAAGATTTTTTTCTATTGTATTGCATATCATTTTAATGTATAATATACAAGACACATAAGTGTCATTTTGTAGCCCCGGAAATCTACAAAATGATTAGGAGGAAGAGAAATGCGTCAAACAACTATGGCTAATGCCAGTACAGTTGAACGCAAATGGTTTGTTGTTGATGCTACTGATGTAACATTAGGGCGTCTAGCAAGTCAAGTTGCTACTATCTTAAGAGGTAAACACAAACCAACATATACACCACATGTAGATTGCGGTGATTATGTAATTGTTGTCAATGCTGAAAAAGTTAAATTAACTGGAGACAAAATGGAAAAGAAAATGTACTATAATCATTCTCGTCACATTGGTGGTATGAGAGTTCGTAGTGCTAAAACTATGGTAGAAAAATATCCTGTTGAAATGCTTGAAAGAGCAATTAAAGGGATGTTACAACACAATACTTTAGGTGATCAAATGGGTAAAAAATTATTTGTTTATGCAGGTAATGAACATCCTCATATGGCACAAAAACCAGAAGTATTAGAAATTAAAGGATAGAAAGGAAGGATATTATGGCACAAGTAATGTATCGTGGAACTGGACGTCGTAAAAGTTCAGTGGCTAGAGTTATGTTAGTACCTGGTACAGGTAATATCACTGTTAATGGTCGTGATGTTAAGGAATATCTTCCATTTGAAACTTTAATTAGTGATTTAATTCAACCTTTAGTATTAACTAATACCAGAGATAAATTTGATGTTAATGTTAATATTAATGGTGGAGGATTTACCGGTCAAACAGGAGCTATTCGTTTAGGAATTGCTAGAGCTTTATTAGAAGCTAGTTCTGAATATAGAACTGCTTTAAAAGCAGCTGGTTTCTTAAGAAGAGATGCACGTGTTAAAGAACGTAAAAAATATGGTCTTAAAGGTGCAAGACGTGCTCCACAATTCAGTAAAAGATAATTTTTTCGCAAGATTAAAAAACACATCTATTGGTGTGTTTTTTTATTATGGTCATAAAATCATCATTTTTTCATCATATTATTACCACAAATATAAAAAATTTAGTGCTACAATGATAATGTAGAAAGGAAGAGGTAATTATGAGAAGTAATATGTTACCAAGTTTTAATAATCGTTTTAATAATATATTTGATTTAATGAGTGATGATCGTTTTGATGATATGTTTAGTAGTGATTTATCACAATTTAAAGTAGATATTAAAGATAAAGAAGATGAATATGAAGTAGAAGCTGAATTGCCTGGTTTTAATAAAGAAGATATTAGTGCTTCTTTAAAAGATCATTATTTAGAAATTGTCGCAACTAAGAATGTTAATAATGATAGTAATGATAATTATCTATATCAAGAACGTTCTACGACAACTGTTAAAAGAACTTTTTATTTAGCTGATGCGATAAATGAAAAAGTAAGTGCTAAATTAGATAATGGAATATTAAAATTAGTTATTCCTAAAAGAAAAGTAGCTACTGAACATCATATTGAAATTGAATAATTATTATTAGTTATTAAAATAATATAAATAAAAAAACGTGATTTAATCACGTTTTTTAATTACTTGTTTTTGATATTGTTTCAACTTTTGTTGAATCATAAGGCATTTTTTGTTCTTTTAATGGATTAGTACCATCATCATTACTAGGAGTACTTCCTAAGACATAATATGAATTTGAAGGTAATTGTGGTTTATCAAGATTTAAATTAACATCCATACGATAGGTAGCATAGGCTATATCAGTTTCACTTGGAAAAACCATTGATTGAGCACCTATCATTCCTGTACTACCTGAGATATATAATTTTTCAATTTGTAAGTTCATACCATTACTTAAAATTGATTCATAGATTGTAGTAATATCATTTTTTGATAAATCAGTACTCATATACTTTGAAGCTGCACTCATTAATTTATTTACTGTTTGTAGTGAGTTAATAGAAGTAACTTTTTTAATGATTGCTTCGATTACTAACTGCTGGTTACGACCTCGATAGAAATCACCGCCATCCTGATTATGTCTATTTCTAGCAAAGGCTAAAGCTGTTTCACCATCCATGTGATTAACTTTTCCTTCTATCCAACATTCAGCATCATAATCTCCATGTGAGTCTTGTTCACAGACTTTAACTCCAGAACCATTTAGATTATTTACTGGAACATTAATATCAATTCCGCCAAGACTATTAATAATATCGACAACTCCAACAAAGTTAATTCTTAATGTATAGTCAATATCAATATCATACATATTTTCTAACGTTGATTTTAAACACTCTGTTCCACCATAAGCTGCAGAATGCGTTAATTTATCTCTTGTATTATTTAAACATGTTATTGGTACATAACTATCTCTAGGAGTTGATAGTGTTGTAATACGTCCGGTTTTAGTATTTACCGTTACGATAATATTAGAATCACCATTAGCTACTTCATCGACATCGGAACTTCTTGAATCTATCCCTGATATTAAAATAGTGAATGGCTTATCAGTAATAGTTTTTGTAGCATCACTATTTTTTTGTTTAGCTTCAAATGTTGTAATAATCTTATAATCATCTTTAGCATTTTTATCAATACTTAATAAAGTTGCATCAGATAATGATTTTATCGCTATTAAATCTACTTTATCATCATTTAAGGCAGTAATAGCTTTTTTTATATCGGTATATATCTTAATATCTTGTGTCTTATTTAATTTATCAATTTGTTCTTTCGCAAATGCACCATTTTCATAAGAATTTATATCTTGTATTCCAATTGAAGTACTTGAATTTATATCATCAACACTATTAATAGCACTATCTTTTTTAGCTATTAAACTTGTTGAATAAGTAATTTCAGCATTCTTATTCATTTTAGATAACAAATTATTATAAGAAAATAATACGGTATTTATTTGATAAAAGCCAAATAATAGAGCTAATCCTACAATAATTGATATTGTTTTTTGCCACCATTTATTAAAGAATTTATTAAATAAGAAATTAATAAAGATGATAAAACAAAATAAGATAAAAGCTAGAATAATAAATTTATTAATTGTACTTAATTTCATAGATGGAAATGAATAAATAAAGTTTATTAAAGTAGCTATTGATATTAAAGATAAGATAATTATTAAAATAAATCTTAGTTTTTTATTCATTAAATTAAACCTCCAAGCTTAGTATATTATACTTAATTTATTTAATTTATGCTATAATTTTTTTCTTTGAACACATATAATGAAAGATATATAGTATAATAAATAAGAGGTGTTAGCTTTGTTTAATAAAAAAAGATTCTTAATAGTACTACTATTTATTATAGTATTAGTAATTATATATGTAAGTGAAGGATTAATTGGTTGGAGGTTTATTAATAGTTAATGGATTTAAGTAATTTTAATACTAATCAAAGACAAGCTATTATTAGTATATCCCCATATATTAAAGTTATTGCAGGAGCTGGTTCTGGAAAAACTTCAGTATTAACTAATCGTATTGTCTATTTAATTAAAGAAAAACAAGTTAATCCTAAGAAGATATTAGCTATTACCTTCACTAATAAAGCAGCCAATGAAATGAAACAAAGAGTATTAAATTTATTAAATATTGATAAATTTGATGGCATGATTGCGACTTTTCATGGTTTTTGTTTGCGTATTTTAAAAGAGGATATTAATTTATTAGGATATAGTAAAAACTTTAATATTGTCGATGGTGATGATCAAAAAAGAATATTAAAAGAAATAAATAAGACTTTAAATTATGACAGTACTGTTTTTGTACCTAATAGTATTATTAACTATATTTCTAATAAGAAGAATGATTATGGTTTTTATTATGATGATGAACTTAGTCAAGCATATGATGAATTTTATGTAAGATATCAAGCTTATCTTAAAGAAAATGATAGCGTTGATTTTGATGATTTAATTTTATTAGTTAACCGTTTATTTGCTTGTAATAAAGATATTTTAGATAAGTGGCGTTATCGTTATCATTATCTTCATGTTGATGAGTTTCAAGATATTAATAAAGCTCAATATCAATTGATTAAGTATTTGGGTAAAGAATTAAATGTCTTTGTTGTAGGAGATCCTGATCAAAACATTTATAGTTGGCGTGGAGCGTGTCTTGATTTTATTTTAAATTTTGAAAAAGATTTTTATCCTAGTGAAGTAATTAAATTAGAATATAATTATCGTAGTAGTAAACATATTTTAGATGTTGCTAATTCTTTAATTGTTCATAATAAAAATCGTATTGATAAAGTGTTAAAGCCAACAATTGATGATAAAAATATTAAAGTATTAAATTATGTGGGTCGTACTGATGAGAATGAAGCTGATTTTGTGGTTAATGAGATAAATAATATTATTAGTGAAGTAGAGGGTGTTAACTATCAAGATTTTGCGATATTATATCGTGCTAACTATATTTCAAGAGTTTTTGAAAGTAAATTGCTTGATAATAATATTCCTTATCAAATTATTGGTGGTCAAAAATTCTTTGAAAGAAAAGAAATAAAAGATATGATAGCTTATTTAAAATTATTAGTTAATAAAGATAATCTTTCATTATTAAGAATTATTAATACTCCTAAAAGAAAAATAGGAGAAGTAGCTATTAGTAAAGTTGTTAATACTTCTAACAATTTAAATGTTTTATATTTTGATTGTTTAAAAGATCATTTAAATGAAATAGGACTTACTCAAGTACAAAAAAATAATCTAAATATTATGATAAATGAATTATTAAGTATTGAAATAGATAATGTTAATCCAGGAATTATTTTAGAAAAGTTATTTGCTTATTTTGATGTAATTAATGAATATAAATATGGTAGTGATGAATATATTTCTAGAAAAGAGAATATTCAAGAATTAATTAATTATGCGAAAAGTAGTGAAATGAATGTTACTGATTTTATTCAAAGTATATCTTTAGATTCTACTCATGAAGATGGTAATGATGATTATAAAGTAAATCTTTTAAGTGTGCATAACGCCAAAGGATTAGAGTTTAAATATGTTTTTGTCGTATTTTTTGTGGATGGTATTTTTCCAAGTAAATACGCTTTTAGCAAAGAAGGATTAGAAGAAGAAAGAAGATTAGCTTATGTAGCTTTTACAAGAGCTAAAAAACAATTATTCTTATTGTCTCATATTCAAAGTTATGATTATTCTAATCATTCAAGTTCTATTTTCTTAAAAGAAATTGAACAAGATTTATTAGATAAAGCAGGTATTTATGCCTACGATAATCATTTAGTTCCTGATTATAGTGAAGAAAAAGTGATTGAAAATAAAGAAGTTAGTAGTGATTTTCAAGTAGGAGAAAATATTGAACATCCTAAATTTAAAATAGGAAATATTCTAGCAATAGATGGTGATATTTTAACTATTGCTTTTGAACATGGAATTGGTATTAAATATATAAATAAGAATTTTATTAGAAAACTATAAATTATGACTTAAGTAAAATAAAATTTATGGTATAATGTTTAAGATACAAAAAGTTGGAGGGAAGATAATGAAATATAAATTTTTATCTTTATTAATAATTGTTTTTTTATCGGTTAATATTAATGCCGCTAGTATTGATAATGGTGATAAAGAAGCAATTAATGTTAATGGGACAGCCATAACCAATCAAGAAATATATGATGAATTAATTAATACGGGAAGTTATACTGATATTTTAAATGTTTTAGATTACAAAGCGATGAATGCTCAATACGAAAAAGATTCTCGTTTACCAGCTTTAATTGAGAAATATTACCAAGAAGCAATTAAAGATAATAATGTAACTGAATTATATAACTTAGCTGGTGTTAAAACTAAAGAAGAATATATTGAACAGGCTGGAATAAAGTTGAAAGCCCTTCAAGAATTAGCTGCTATGGATACAGCTTATGATAAAATTTTTACTAAAGAACAAAAAGATTATGTGTTGAATAATCGTCTTTCAGGAACGATAACTATCTATCATATTTTAATAGCTCCAGAAGTTAAATTAAGTGATAGTGGTAATGATAGTGTTATTAATCAAGCTAAACAAGATGCTAATAAAAAAGCTGAAGAAGTTATTCAAAAATTAAATAGTGGTACTAAATTTAGTGATGCAGTAAAAACTTATAGTGATGATAAAACTAATAATGATGGAAAAATTGGTACTTATACTATTATGGAAGCTAATAAAGCTAAATTAGATCCTAATATCATTAAAGCTGCTTTTAGCTTAAAAGATAAGACTTATACAACGCAGCCAATCGATACTAAATATGGTTATGAAATTATTTATGTAGAAGTAAATAAAGCTAAACCAACTGGTGATGAAGCTAAGAATGATGTAGCTCGTATTTTATATGATATGTATACAGGTAATAATCCTTATACCGAACAATATGCTCTAAGCTTATATCGTCGTGCTAATGATTTAAGTATTTCAGATAATATGTTATCAAAACAATATGCTACTAGTAATTTAAGTACTAAATCTTATTTTGTAACTTATGATCCAAGTCAAGCATATAGTCAATATGGATATTAGGAGGTAGAATGATGAAAAGATATAAATTAATTATTTTAACTTTTGCTATTCTTCTAATTGGTGGTATTAGTTTAAAAATATATGCTGCAAATAATGTTGTAGGTAGTATGGCAAAATTAGATGCTACAGCTACTGATGTTTATAATAGTGCTTTAAAAACGGATAATTCAAATGCTATTTTTAATTTAATTGATACTAAATTATTTGCTAAAGATTATTCTTATGAAAAAAATAGTGAAGTTAAAGAAAAAGCTGATGAACAAATACAAAGTATCAAAACTAGTGATGCTAATGCTTTAAGTGAATATGGAGCTGATAGTTGGTTAGATTTACTTAAGAAAACAGGAAGTTTAGTTACAATTCAAAGACAAGTTTATGCGGAAGATATTTATGAAAAAACAGTTGTGACTGAAAAAATGTTAAAGGATTTATATAATAAAAAAGCTGGTGAATTAACTAGTTATTATGTTATTAGTTTAAATTCTTATACTTTTAATGGTGATCAAAGTAAATTAGAAACAGCAATTGCAGATGTAAAAAAACAATTAGCTAGTGCTACTGATAAAAATGTTGAACAAGTATTTACTGATTTAATTGCTAAGTATCCACCAGTAAATGGTGAAAGTGGTAAACAAACTTCAGTTTCTCGTGATAGTGTTGATGCAGAAACTTTAAAGAAATTAGATTCATTTAAATATATGGAATTTAATAAAGAACCTATTGAAAATAATGGTTCTTATGAATGGTTATTGAAAATGGACAAAGGTGAAAGAGCTACTTTTGAACAAAGTAAAGATCGTTTAAAAGAATATGCTTATACGCAAGCCACTAATAATAATCAATATTTAGTTGATTATTATGCCGCTTTATATCGTCAAAAAGCTAAAATAACATTCAGTGATCCAGTTAATAAAACAAGATATGATGCAGCTATGAGTAAAGTGTTTAGTGATTATGCTAAAGCACAAAAGGAGGCGAGTGAATAATGGCTAAAAGAAATAGTGGAGGTTACTCGCCATATAGTAAGCGTAGAATTAAAAATAATAAACAATATAAACAAGCTCAACATGAGCATTTAATTGATGAAATTAAAAACCCAACTAAGAAAACATGGGTTTATGTAATTATTGTTGTTATTATCATTATAATGGTAGCTTCTTTAATATTACCTTATTTTGTTAATCAAAAATCTTCTAATTATAGTTTACCTGATACTGTTTTAAAACAAGATATTTATAGTGATGATGCCTCTTATTCTCCTGAATATATTGTTCTTGGTGAAGTATTTACTCGTCAAGATAAAGATTACTATGTTTTAATTGGTTCAAGTTCAGAAATACAAAATAATTTAAGCTTAATTACTAGCAAAACTTATTATGTAGTAAATACTGATGAAGCTATTAACAATTGGGCAATCAATAAGAATAATAAAGGAGCTAAACTTCCTAGTTCACCTAGTCAAATTAAAGTAAGTAATAGTATTTCCTTAATTCATATAAAAAATGGAAAAGCTGTTTCATTTGTTAGTGGTGCTACTAATATAAAAAATAGTTTAAAATAATAAAAGCTGCTTTAGCAGCTTTTTTATCAAAGGAAGGGTATTATGAGTAAATTATTAGCTGATATGATTAGACCTAAGTCTTTAGATGATATTGTTGGGCAGTCTCATCTTGTTAATGAAGATGGAATAATAAAAAAAATGATTGATAAAAAAGAATTAATGTCAATGATTTTATTTGGGCCAGCAGGTATTGGTAAAACAACTCTAGCAAGAATAATTGTTAGTAATTTTAATAGTGATTATCGTGAAATTAATGCTACTAATTCTAATAAAAAAGACTTAGAAGAAGCGATTATGTTAGCTAAAATGGTTGATAATTTTATTTTAATAGTTGATGAAATTCATCGGTTAAATAAAGATAAACAAGATATTCTTTTACCTCATATTGAAAGTGGTTTAATTACATTAATTGGACTTACTAATGCTAATCCTTATCATAGTATTAATCCTGCTATTCGTTCCCGTTGTATTTTACTAGAACTTAAAGCTATTAATGATGATGATATGAAAGTATTTGTTTCTAAAGTAATAGCTCAAACACCTTTATTAATGTATAAAGATTTAGATAAAGTTGTTAATGCTATTGTTAATTATTCTAATAAAGATGTTCGTTATGCGATTAATTTAGTGCAATTACTTAGTATTAATTATGAAGATAATATTAGTATTGAAGATTTATTAGCACCAATAAAAAGTAATATTGCGATTGATAAGAACAGTTCTTATTATTATGATGTTATATCTGCTTTACAAAAAAGCATTCGTGGTAGTGATGTTAATGCGGCTTTAATATATTTAGCTATTTTAGTTTGTGCCGAAGATTTAGAAATAATTGAAAGAAGATTAAGTGTTATTGCATATGAAGATATTGGTTTAGCTAATCCAGAAGCAGTTAATCGTACTTTAAATGCTTTACAAGTAGCGAGAATGGTTGGTTTTCCTGAAGCTAGAATACCTTTAGCTTTTGCGACTATTGATTTAGCTCTATCTTCAAAATCTAATAAAGCTAAAGAAGCTTTAGATGAAGCTATTAGTATTGTAGAAAATAAATCTTTTAGTATTAATGATTATTTACAAGCAACTCCTATTGATAGTAATGCTAAAAAAGCATATTGGAGTATCCCTTATGATATGCGTCATTTAATTCAATATCTTCCTGATGAAATTAAAGATCTTAAATTATATCATCCTAAAAGAAAATCATCTTATGAAAAGCAATTAGCTCTTTATAATGATTATTTAAATGAAATTGAAAGAACTAATGATATTAAATCGTTATTATCAAAAGTAAAAAAGTAATATATATAAATTATAAAAAGATACACTACTAAAGTATTGGTATAAATGATATAATTAGATAAATTACTACATAAAAGATAAAGGAGAGATTATTGTGAGTATAAGATTAGTATTTGATAGCACAATAGGTTTAAATGAAGCTGAAAAGAAGGCCTACGATATCGAGATTACTCCTTTTATTATCAATGATAAAGATGAACACTTTCATGATTATATTGATATTGATCCTATTGAATTTTGTGATAGATATAAAAAAAATGTTCATATTAAAACATCACAACCAAATATTCATGAAACAAGTGAATTATTTAAAAAGTTACTAGAAAAATATGATGAAATTATTTATTGTCCACTACCAAGTGCATTAAGTGGAACCTATGCTAGTGGAGTTATGATTGCCAAGGAAATAGATCCTGAAAGAATTAAAGTAGTTGATTTAAATACAGGATTAGGAATGGCTAGATTACTTGCGAAAAAAGGTAATGAAATGATTAAACAAGGTAAGACTAGTGCTGAGATAATAAGTTATTTTGAAAAAGCTAAAGATAATCAAAGATTATTTTTTATTCCTGAAACATTAGATGGCTTAAAAAGAGGTGGTCGTGTTTCAAATATGGCTGCTGGTGTTTTTACGATGATTAAATTAAAAATAAGTATTTATTTAACTAAAACAGGTAACTTTGATAAATTTGAAGTATGTCGTACCATGCCTAAAATGATTAAATCAATAATCAAAGATGTTAAAGAAAAATTAGGTGATAAGAATTTAATAGTTTATGCTATATATTCAAATAATCAAGATTTATTATTTGAACCTTTAAGTCTTATTACTAAAGAATTTAAAGATATTGAAGTAGAAAGTATGCCTTTATCACCAACGATAACAGCTCATACTGCTCCTGAAACTGTTGGTTTTCATTTTTGTCGTAAAAGTTGGTAAACTAAAACATTTGTTTTAGTTTTTTAATTTATGGAGTTTATCTTTTTTTTAATGTATAATTAAAAAGTTGAAAGGAATGAATGTTAAATGAAATTATTTATCGATACTGCAAATATTGCGGAGATTAAGGAAATTGCCCAATTAGGTATTTTAAGTGGGGTAACAACTAATCCTAGTTTAATTGCGAAAGAAAAAAGAGATTTTAAAGAAGTTGTTAAAGAAATAACTACTATTGTAGATGGTCCTATCTCAGCTGAACCAGTTAGTGAAAAAGCTGAAGAAATTATTAAAGAAGCAGAAGAGTTAGTTAAAATACATGATAATATTGTTATTAAATTAACAGCGACTGAAGAAGGGTTAAAGGCATGTCATATTTTAAGTAAAAAAGGTATTAAAACTAATGTAACGCTAGTTTTTAGTGTTAATCAAGCTTTAATGGCTAGTCTAGCTGGTGCTACTTATGTTAGTCCCTTTATTGGACGTGTTGATGATATTAATCAAGATGGAATAAAATTGATTGAAGATATTGCGGATGTCTTTACAATTCATGATATTAAAACAAAAATAATTGCGGCTAGTATTCGTAATCCTTTGCATGTTACTAATGCGGCTTTAGCTGGTGCTGATATTGCGACTGTTCCAACTAAAGTAATTAAAGCAATGTTTAAACATCCATTAACTGAAGATGGAATAAGACGCTTTAGAGAAGATTGGGAAAGTGTTTATCAAAAATAAGGAGCGATATAATAATGAAATGTTATAACTGTGATTATCATTTGGAAGAACCTCTTCCTCAAAAATGTCCTAATTGTCATGATAATATCAATAAGAAAGATTATCAATTAGTTAGTACTGATCGAGTACTTGATACTATTAAAACTAAAAAGGATTTTGCGCATTTTATTGGCTTACCTGGCTTTCATCATAATCCAATAATTCCTTTAGTATTATGTATTATTTGTGTTATTATTGCATTAATTGCCTTTTTTCAACCTGCTTCTTTAACTTTTGAAGGTAATTTTTTAACCCTTAATAAAGAACGTGTTATTTATACAAGCTTTATCTTTATTGCTATTTGTTTGTTTGCTTATTATACACATGCTCGTAAAGTAGATATTTTTTATAAAGACTTTTTGTTAAATGAAAATCAATATTATATTAATTTTCCTTTTAAATTAGCTGTTAATATTTTTATTAGTGATTCTCATAAAGAAATGGTTACAGCTAGTATTATGAAGAAAAGAAAAGACTTCTATGAAAGAAGATATAAAGAAGTTAAATTACCACGTATGAATTCCCATCGTTTTATTAATCCGCAGCGAGTTCGTTTATTTTATAAAACACATCAAAAATTTTGGAATCGTCATTTTAGACCAGAAGCTAAACATGTTTTAAAAACTTTTAATCCTGATGATGAAACAATGATTGTTATTGATGGGGTAGTTCATGGTTTCTTATTCACTAAAAATAAAGTTATTGGTATTTATAATGTTCCTAAAGTAACTAAGAAGTTCTTTAAAGACCCAACAATTTTAAATATTGAACATGAAGAAAAATAGAGATATAATCTCTATTTTTTATCTATTTAATTGAATATTCTCCATCAATAATATGCTTAATACTTGTTAATGCTTCTAAGCCCATAGGGCCTCTAGCATGTAGTTTTTGATTAGAGATACCTATTTCTGCTCCTAAGCCAAATTCAGCTCCATCTGCAAATCTAGTACTTGTATTCACAAAAACACAAGCAGCATCTATTTCATTAGTAAATTGTTTTATCTTTTCATAATCATTACTTAATATTAAATTAGAATGTTTTGTAGAATGATGATTAATAATGCTAATAGCTTCATCAAGATTATTAACTTGTTTAATTCCAATAATATAATCTAAGTACTCAATATCTAAATCTTCTTCTTTTAAAGCAATACTTTCATCAAAATATTCTTTTAATTCATTAGAAACTCTTACTTCAACATGAGCTTCTTTTAATCCTTTATTTAATTTATTTAAGAATTCTTTACTAATATTTTTATCAATAAGAATTTTCTCTAATGAATTACATACACTTACTCTTTGAGCTTTAGCATTAACTAATACATTAACTGCCTTATCAATATCAGCACTATTATCAACATATGCAAAGTTATTTCCTACACCAGTTTCAATAACTGGCACTGTGCTATTATTAACCACATTATTAATTAAATTAGCTCCTCCTCGAGGAATAACAACATCAATATAATCATTCATTTTAATTAATTCATTTACATCATCATGACTATCACTATCAACTAATTGGACATAATTATCTGGTAAATGATATTTTTCACCAGCTTTTTTCATTATTTCTAATAAAACACGATTAGTATTAATAGTTGAAGAAGAACCCCTTAAAATAGAAGCATTACATGTTTTTAAACATAGTGCCATTGCTTCAGTAGTTACATTAGGTCTTGCTTCATAAATAATAAGAACAACTCCTAAAGGAACTCTAATTGTTTTAATATTAAATCCTTTCTTACTAGTATTAGACCATGTTATTTTATTAAGAGGACTATCTAATTTAACAACATCTTTTAGTTGTTGGGCAATGTTAGCTATTCTTTCTTCATTTAATGTTAAACGATCAATTAATACTTTAGAAGTATTTTTTTCTACTGCTTTAATAACATCTTGGGCATTAGCTTCTAAAATAAGAGTATTTTGATTAATCATTTCATCCGCAATATCCAATAAACAATTATTAATATCATTAATATTAGTTTTAATTAGTTCTTCACTTGCTTTTTGTGCGTTTTTAGCTATTTCTAATAAATAATTCATATATCTTTCTCCTTTTATTTAATAACCAAATTATCTTTATGTACTATTGTATCATATAAATATTTATTACTTAATTTTCTTTTAAATTCATTAGTATGTAATCCTTTTATTTCATTAATATCATCATTACTATAATTAACAATTCCTAAAGCAATAACTTTATTATTTAAATCTTTTATTTCAATAGCATCACCAATATCAAATGTACCAATTACTTCTTTTACTCCAACAGGTAATAAAGAAGCATTATCTTTTATTAAAGCCTGGCAAGCCCCTTCATCAATTATAATACTTCCATTCATCTTAGATGTTGTTAATAAGAATTTCTTTTTGGCAACTAATTTTTTATCACTTTCTAAAAATAATGAATATTTGATATTATGATTCATTACTTTACCTAAAACTCCATCAACACTACCATCAGTAATAATCATCTTGATACCAGCTGCATTGACCTTAATAGCCGCTTCCAATTTAGTAGCCATGCCACCAGTCGCAAATTCACTACCTTTTCCTGAAGCATAAGATATTATTTTATCATCTACTTTTTCAATAATATCTAAAAACTGAGCATCTTTATTTGTTTTAGGATTATCTGTATAAATACCATCAATATCAGATAGGATAATATATAAATCAGCTTGGGCTAAAATACTAATTAAAGCTCCTAAATTATCATTATCACCAACTTTTATTTCATCGATAACAGTACTATCATTTTCATTAATAATTGGCACAATATTTTGTTTTAATAATTCATTGATTGTATTAGTCGCATTAAGATTATTTTTTCTATTTTCAATATCATATCTAGTTAATAATAATTGACCAATATTAGTATTAAAAATCTTAAAATAATCATAGTAATAATTTAATAAAGTTATTTGGCCAACAGCAGCACTAGCTTGTTTTTGAGAAAGGGAAGTATTCTTTTTTATATTTAATTCCACATTACCACAACCAACAGCGCCACTAGAAACAAGAATGACCTCATAACCACTTCTTCTTAATTCGACAATATCTTTAATTAAAGAAAATATTTTTTCCTTATTAATAAATCCTTGTGGATCAATAATAGTAGATGTTCCAACTTTTACGACAATTCTTTTAATATTATTTAAGTGTTTGTTCATTAATAAGCTCCTTTCATGTGAAAAAAATGAGATATAATCTCATTTTTATTCATCACTTTTATAAACACAATTTCTTTTTTCTTTACTTAATTCACCAAGTATTTTTTCTATTCTTTGAATATTAGTTAATAATATTTCTGAGATAAAATACTCATCTTTAAAATTCATTTTATAATAACCACAAGAGATATTTATACCGATAACACCACTAGCTTGTGCTAAGACTTCTACATCAGAATGTGAAGAATGATCTGGTAAGTAGAATTTAGCTTCATTCATAATTTTAGTGACTTCATCATTATGATAATTATATGTTTTATAATCATTACTTCCTTTACGTGCCCATTCAATCCAAATATTAATTTTATCTTGATATTTATGGAATGCTTCACTAGTTACAAATGCTTTAGCTCCTAATTCACCATTTTGATTTCCTAAAGTAAATAAAGCTGAACAATTTGTAGTTTCAAGAAAATATAATAAAGCAATAACTCCTGAACGACCATTAGCCCCAATTCCTGTTGGACTTGAATATTTAGTAACACCATATAATTTATCTCTTTTAATTTCTTTTGGTAAAAATTTATGTTTTGTATCAAAGTGAGTTACAAAGCATACGGGGTCTTGTCCACCAATAAATAAATAGTTATCTTCATCAATATAACAATCTCTTTTATCTTTGTATAGATCGTATATTTGATGCATAATATCTTTATTACTTAATTTAAAAGTATCTAAGATACTAATTGGCAACTTTTCAATAATAGCCTTCATCATTATCCACTCCTTCATTATATTATTAATAAATATAATACGCTATTTTTAATTATTAAACAAGATAAAAATTAATTAATAATTTCTTTAAGAAATTGTTCTATTTTTTCATCTTTAACAAAACCATGGAAGAATATTAAATAAATATCACTTATATAAGTTAATAAATCTTTTGATATCTTTTCACTAACGTTAGCATATGAATAAAGATACTTTATCCAAGTAATAATTCCTTCATCTCTAATATCATCTCTTAAATAGTCTTCTTTTCTTCCTTGTTTAATTAAATTAATAATAACATCAAGATATTCATTAAAAATAAGCTCAATAAATTCATCATAATTTTGATAATATTCTTTAATAAATTGTTGAAATAAATCATTATTTATTTTATTAAAATCATTTTGAACACAAATAAAGTATTTTCTTATCTTTTCACTAAATGATATTTCTTCTTCAACAATAGTCTTTAGTTTATCTATTTCGCTTGCCATATAATAATAAAATACTTCTTTATATAATCCTTCTTTACTTTTAAAATATTTAAAAATAGTAACTTTTGATACTGATGCATATTGTGCAATTTCATCAATTCGATAAGTAATAGAATTATTATTGATAAATAATTCTAAAGTTTTATTAAGAATATGTTGGGCTTTTTTAGTATATTTTTTCATATTTATCACCTAGTTATTTAAATATTAATATTATAGTTGACATTAAATAAAATAAGTTTATAATGAACTATATGCTTATTATAGTTCATTTTTAATAAAATGTCTATTTTGAAAGGGGTTTAATGATGAGTGTTATAAGTATTAATAATTTAAAGAAAAGTTTTGGTAAAACTAATGCATTAAAAGGGATTAGTTTTGAAATTAATAAAGGAGAAATTTTTGGTTTTATTGGCCCTAATGGTGCTGGTAAATCAACAACAATTCGTTGCTTATTAGGTTTAATTAAAGCTGATGAAGGAACTTGCATGATTGAAGGATTAGATGGTTGGCAAGAAAGTGTATTAGCCCATGAAAAAATTGCTTATGTACCTGGAGATGTTAATCTTTGGCCTAATTTAACTGGTGGACAAATAATTGATGTTTTGTTAAGTTTTAAGAATAAAAAACATACTAAAAAAACAGATGAATTAATAAAATTATTTGATTTTGATGCAAGTAAAAAAGCACGTTCTTATTCTAAAGGTAATCGTCAAAAAGTAGCTTTAATTGCGGCATTAAGTAGTGATGCAGATATTTATATTTTTGATGAACCAACTTCAGGATTAGATCCTTTAATGGAACAAGTATTCCAAGATTATGTTTTAAAATTAAAAGATGAAGGAAAAACAATTCTTTTATCTTCTCATATTCTTTCTGAAGTAGAAAAATTATGTGATCAAATTGCTATTATTAAAGAAGGTAATATTATAGAAATTGGTTCTTTAAAAGATATGCAACATTTAACAAGAACAAATTTTGAAATTATTAGTGATATTAAAATAGATGGCTTAGAAAATATAAAAGGGCTTCATAATATTAAACAGGAAGATAATAATTTAAAAGTACAAGTTGATACTAATAACATTGATGCTTTTATGAAACACATTAATCAATATCATATTAATTATCTAACAAGTAGTGCTCCTACTTTAGAAGATTTATTCTTAAGATATTATGAAAAAGAGGGTGCTTAGAATGTTTAGTAAGACACTATCTTTATTATGGTTTTATTTAAAAAAAGATAAGTTTAAAAACATTTGTTGGATAATTGCAATAGTTGCTTTTCTTGTTGGTATTGCAGGAATGTATCCTTCTTTATTTAAAACACCAGAAGATTTAATGGCTATTGGCATTACCATGCAATCACCTAGTATGATAGCTATGGCTGGACCACTTTATGGTAATTCATATCATGTGGCTAATGTTATGGCGAATAATTTGTTAATTTTCATTGTTTTAATGGCTGTTATTATGAGTATGATGTTAAGTATCAAAAATACTCGTGAAGTAGAAGAAGATGGATTATTAGAAATGATTAATTCTTATTGTATTGGCCGTTGTGCTAATACATTAGCAGTTTTTTTAGAAGTTTTAATAATTAATATTATTATTAGTATTTTAATTACTTTAGGCTTAACTACTCTTAATATTGAAGGAATAGATTTTATTGGTAGCTTAGTTATGGGAAGTAGTATTGGTTTAAGTGGTATTATTTTTTCTTGTATTACTTTAGTTATCTCTCAATTATTTGTATCAGCTCGTAGTGTTAGAGTTGTTTCTTATTCCTTTATGGCTTTTACTTATTTATTTCGTGCTATTACTGATGTTTCTAATCAAGATTTAAGTTGGTTATCGCCTATGGCATGGGCAATAAAAACAGAGGTCTTTGTTAGTAATAAAATATTACCATTATTTTTATTAACTATCTTTTCTATTATTTTCTTAGTATTAAGTATCTTTTTAAATAATAAAAGAGATATGAATCAAGGATATATTAAAATTAAAGAAGGTAAAAAAGTAGGTAAGGGTTTCTTACTTACTAAATTAGGTTTTATCTATAAATTAGATAGGGTATTAATTTATGGCTGGTTAATTGGTTTAGCCATATTAGGAGCAAGTTATGGTTCAGTATTTAATCAAGTTGGAAGTTTTGCGAACAATGAAATGTATGCGAAATTATTAGAAAGTGTTAACAGTAATAATTTTGCCTTAGCTTTAATTCCGATGATTTCTTTAATATCAGCGATATTAACTATAATACCTGCTGTATTAATTATTAATCACTTATTAAGCGATGAAAAAAGTGAAAGAATTGAACAATTATTAGCTTTACCTATGTCACGTAACAAATTATTAACTTCTCATTTATTTTGGTCTATATTAGTAGGTATTATTGGTATATTCTTAGCTCAATATTGTACTTATGCAGCTGCTTTATCAGTAATGGATAGTCCTTTACCTTTAAAAGATTTTATGTTATCCGCATTAAATGCCTTGCCTATTATCTTAATCTTTATTGGTTTAGCGGTATTCTTTGTCGGTTGGTTAAAAAAATATATGAGTATTCTTTGGTTATACTTAATATTTGGTTTTATAGTTGTTTATTTTGGAGCTTTAATTAATATACCTGAATGGATAACTAAACTATCACCATTTGGTTTAATTAATCGTGTTCCTATTGATAACATTAATTGGTTAGTTTTTATAATTATGATTATAATAGCTATAGTTTTAACTGTTCTTGGTTATATTGGTTATAATAAACGTGATATTAAAAAATAATAAAAAACACTTATTTAATAAGTGTTCAGACTGTTGACGAATTACTTCGTATGCAGTCTTTTTTTTATTTGTAAACTGTTGTTATTTTGGTGAAATTTTAATTTATTATCCATTGCAGTTGTACAATTTAGATTTTTAAAAAGGTATAATTATAGTATCAATGGAGGAGATATCTATGGCAATGACAAAGAATTCTAGAGGTAAACAAGATTCACTTATCATGTATACCTTAGACCAGTTAGTTCCAAGAGGACACTTAGTTAGAAAAATGGAAAGACATCTTGATTTAACATTCATTTATGACGAAGTTGCTCATCTTTATTCCAACGTTGGTCAAAAATCGCTTGATCCAGTTGTTTTTTCAAAATTCTATTACTTAAAAATATGTTTGGTATTAAATCAATCAGAGAGACAATGAGACAAATTGAAGTAAATGTTGCTTATAGATGGTATTTAAATTTAAATTTTGATCAAGAAGTCCCTGATCATTCAACTATTTCTAAGACTTATGCAAGACGCTTTGCCGATAATGATATTTTTGAAAAGTTATTTATTCATATTTTATCGTTGGCTGATTCTTTTGGTTATTTAGGTAATGATGATATTCATGGTGATGCAACTCATATAAAAGCATCTGCAAATAAAAGAAAGTATGAAGAAATTGATGTTGAAGCTATAGACTCTATAAAAGAACGTCTTTTAGTAGATATTAACGAACTTAGAGAAGAGCTTGATCAAAAGCCTATTGAGCTTGAAAAATATGAGACAAAAGACGATGATTTGGATAATGATATTAATAATAGACCAGGAGGTAGTCATCCGGATAAAAAATACTATGATGAAGACCGCTACATTACTAAAAAGAGCACAAAAAAAGTTAAAGTAAGTAAAGTGGATAAAGATGCAGGTTATTACTATCGAGACGAAAAAGAAAAAGGTTTTGTCTATCAAGACCATCGACTAGTAGATGGTCTATATAACTTTATTATTGCAACTTCTATTGAGCCTGGTAATATTCATGATAGTAAAGCAATATTTAAAGCATTAAACAAATTAGAAGAATATGGCTTCGAATATAAAAAAATTGCATTAGATTCTGGCTATAATAATGTAGAACTAATGGAATATTTAAATCACATAAATAAATATGCAGTTATTGCCCATAGAAGATTTTCAAAGACTAAGGATAAAAGTTATTACGATATTGAGCAGGATTTTTTCGTTTGTGAAATGGGATGCATCTTTAAGAAAAAAAATGTAAATAAATCAGGAGTGATTCAGTATTACCATAGAGAAAACTGTTATGAGTGTCCAAAAAAATGTTTTAGTGGAAAAACAACAAAGTTTAAAATCTTTACTCGACACATATGGGCTGGTTATCGTGATGATAATAGAACTAGAAGACTATCATCTGAGGGTAAAGAGCTTTACACTAAGCGAAAAGAAACGGTTGAACGTAGTTTCGCTGACTCAAAACAAAATCACGGATTAAGATGGACGTTATATCGTGGTATTACTAAGAACCAGAATTATAATTTCCTTCTTTGTGCTGCCCAAAATCTAAAAAAGATATGCAGATTAAAGGCAATAGAATATGCAATAGAGCAAGAAAATAAGGAAAATGGGCCTACTATTTGTATATTTA
>JAISTP010000015.1 GCA_031272545.1 Bacilli bacterium
TTTAAAAGAACAACTTAATCAAGGAAGTCAATTTATTGTTTCTTATGCAGCTAATGTTACGCATATCGCTATTTCTATTTTAGTTTCATTTTTATTAAGTTTTTTCTATTTATTAGAAAAAGATCGTGTTAATAGTTTTTCTAAACAATTTCTTGTTTCTAGTTGGGGTTGGTTTTTTAAAGAATGTTATTCTATAGGTCATAAGTTTGTTTCTTCTTTTGGATTAGTTCTAGAAACCCAATTTATTATTTCTTTTATTAATTCAATTTTAACAACTATTGCTTTATCATATTTAGGCTTTCCACAATTGCCTATCTTATGGTTAGTTATATTTATTTTAGGTTTAATACCGGTTGCTGGTGTTATCATATCATTTATTCCATTAAGTATTATTGGTTATATGATTGGTGGTTTTCATACCGTCTTATTTGTTTTATTAGTTATAGTTATTATTCATTTTTTAGAAACATATTTCTTAAATCCTAAATTAATGTCTCATCGTACTCATCTTCCTATTTTTTATGTATTTTTAATCTTATTTATTTCAGAAACAATCTTAGGTATTTGGGGATTAATTGTTGGTATTCCTATTTTTATCTTTATCATCGATATGTTAGGAGTCGATGCTAAAGAGAGTGTGCCTAAAAAACAACTTCTTAAAAAGAAATTAGATGAAAGAAAAAATAATAAATAAAAAAAGTATTATTGAAAATACTTTTCTTTGATTAATTCATCATATATTGCTAGAACAGTACAAGCGTTTATTATCGGAATAATACGATTAATAATACTTTGATCATGGCGACCTTTAATTAATAAAGGTGCCATTTTTTTTTGTTTATAATTATATGATTGTATTTCTTTATTTAAAGTCGCAATTGGTTTTAGAATAGTGGTAAAAACAATATCTTCACCATTACTAATACCTCCATTAATACCTCCATTATAATTATTTTTTGTAATGAGTTTATCTTCTTGATAACCAATTATTTGTTCATAATTATCTTTTTCATTAAAATTTAAATAATCACCAAAAACTATTCCTTTAATAGCAGGAATAGCATAAATAAATTGGGCTATTTTAGCTTCTAAAGAATTAAACCAGGTATCGCCTAATAAAGATGGAACATTAATTATTATTGTTTCTAATTGACCACCAAAATTATAATCAATATCTTTTATTTTATTAAGTAATTTTTTATATTTATCTTTATTAAACATTAATATATCATTTAAATAATAATTATTTTCATATTCTTTAATTATTTCTTTATTATTAATTGAATAATAATTATCATCTATAATTTCTAAACATTTACTAATATGAGTTATAACATTAAAATCATTAATTTTAGTTAAAATAACTTGTTTAATTAAAGCACCAATAAAAACTAATCCAGTAGTTAATCTTCCTGAAAAATGACCACCACCATTTAATTGATGGTCTTGATATTTTTTTCTTCCAACATAATCAACATGGCCAGGACGATCAAATTCTTTAATTAAATCATAATCTTTTACTTTAATATTATTATTAATAAATTTAATTTTAATGATATTTCCATCAGTTAAGTAGTAATCATCATTTTTAATTAAACCACTAATTATTTCATAATTATTGTGTTCTATTCTCTTTGTATTAAAAGTAGTTCTTGGTTTTCTTTTATTTAGTTCTTGATTAATTATATTTAAATCTATTTTTATATTTGAAGGTATATGATTAACTTCAATAGTAAAATATGGCTCATGTGATTGTCCTGTTAAAGTAATTTGATAATTACCATTAAAACTACTCTTCATCATAAATACCTCCAATACTAGTATAAGTTTCTAAGAAATTAAATATTGATTTATTAATACTAGCTACTTCATTGATAATAATTTCAATATTAAAGATATTACATGCACATATTAAAGATAAGGCAATACGATGATCATGATAAGTATTAAAACTATTTGGATGAGGATTACTTTGATAAATAATTAATTTATTATTTAATAATTCATATTTAATACTAAATTTATTAAGATATTCTTTAATAGCTTCTAAGCGATTACTTTCTTTATATTTAAGAGGAACTATATTAGTTAAACTACCACCAGTAGTTGCTAGTAAAACACTTAAAATAGGTGCTGCATCAATATTATTAATTAAATCAAAATCATAGTTCTTATTTTTAAATTGTTCAATGATATGACTATCTTTTTGTAATGATATTTCTTTATTATCTAAGATAATATCTTCATTAAAACATTGTAAAGCTTCATAATATAAATATGAAGAATAATCCATTTCCATATGATAATGTTTTTTAGAAGTATATTTTTGTTTTTCTTTAATAATAAATTGATTGTAATTAATATTAGTAATCCAAATACCAAAATCATCTAATACTTTTAATGTTAAATCAATGTATGATTTAGATACTAATTCATTTCTAATAGAAATAATGCTTGTTTCATTTAATAAAGGTAAGTAAAATAATAAACCACTTAAAAATTGTGAAGATATACTACCATCAATAATATAATGTTTAGCTTTTAAAGCTCCTTTTATTCTAATAGGTAATTGTTTATCTTCTTGATGATATTCAATATTTTGTTCATCAAATAATTTAGTATATACTTCTAAAGGACGATTAATTAAATTATTTTCTCCTTCAATACATAGAGTATTACTTAGAGCCATTAAAGTAGGTAATAAGATTCGTAATGATGAAGCACTTTCATGCATATTAATATTTACTTTATCTAAATAAGTAGTTTGAGTCGAATCAATAATTAATTGATTATTCTTATATTCAATTTTAATATTAAATTTCTTTAAAGCATTAATAGTAGTCATAATATCATTGTTTAATGAATTAACATTGTCTAATATGGTGATATCTTTTGCAAGAAAGCTAGCTAGTAAATAGCGATGCATATAAGATTTTGAAGGTCCTACATTAACTTTACCTGCTAATTTGTGAGGATAAAAATGAAAAGAAGTATCTTTCATTTTTAAATTCTTTTTAATTACTTGATATGCTTTTTGATATTTATTAATTAATTCTTGTTTAGATATTTTTTCAATTATAGGTATTTTATCTTCAATAAAAATTTCATTAATATAATCATTATTACTTTTTTTATCGTAATTTAATTTAGAAAAATCAATTTCTTTAATTTTTCTAATAAGATTAAATTTATGGAATATTTTCTTTATTTTATAAAAACTTTCAATATCATTAGTACTAGCAATATTAATTAATATGCCTAGTGCTAAAGCTTCACCATGATAAATATCATAATCTAATTCAATACAATGAGCAATACTATGACCATAATTTAATAAATGACGATAATCATGATCAAAATAATCTTCTTTAATAATATTTAATTTAATATTTATGGATTTACTAATTAATTCTAAAACTAATTCTTCATTTTTTCTAAGCTCTTTGATAGTAAGATAATTTTCTAATGAATCAATAATACTTTCATCTTTAATTAGACCACACTTAATTATTTCAACTAGTCCATTACCAAATACTCTTGAAGTTAAAGTGTCAAGAAAAGATAAATCAATAATAATAGCACTTGGATGATAAAATGTTCCAATGATATTTTTAATATTAAATTTATTAATAGCGACTTTATCACCAATACTAGCATCAACCATACCTAACAAAGTAGTAGGAATATTAATTAGTTTTAAACCTCGCATATAAGTAGCACAAGCATAACCAGCTAAATCAGTAATGATACCACCACCAATTGCTATAATATAATTATGACGATTAGCATTATTATCATATAACATTTGATATATTTCATATAATTTAATTTCACTCTTATTTTCTTCTTCACTTTCAATTACTAAAATATCTTTGGCTTTACTAAATAAAAAAGCTAATTTATCTTCAAATAAAAGCTTTACTTTTTTATCAATAACGATAAAAAAAATATCATTATTAATAATGCTATTTATTTTATCATCTAAATTATCTTCAATATAAATTATATTATTATTATCCATTTCATCATCTTCTTTTCTAAAATAATTATACTAAGTAATGTATTAAAATGCAATTTAACTTAGTGCATGTTATAATACATTTGATAAATATGTATATGAAATGGTGATATGATGATATATAATGCAGCTTTAGTCCTTGAAGGTGGGGGCATGCGTAGTGCCTATACTCAAGGAGTACTAGATTATTTTATTGAAAATGATATTGATTTTAATTATATTGTTGGAGTAAGTGCTGGTGTTGGTTGTGCTATGAATTTTATAACTAAACAAAAAGGTCGTGCTATTAAATTAGGCGTCGATTATGCTAGTGATAAAAGAGTAGTTGGACTACAATGTTGGCTTAAAAATAGACAATTTTTTAATTTAGATGTTCTATATAATATTCTAGATAAAGAAGTATTTTTTGATGAAGAAGCTTTTAAAAAAAGTAAAACTATTTTAAAAACAGGTTGTTTTAATTTAGGTACTGGCAATGTTGATTATTTTGATAAAGAAGCTCTTGTATTATCAAAAGATCCTGTTATTGCTAGTAATTCTTTACCTTTATTATCTAAAATAGTAAAGATAAATGGTAATAAATATTTAGATGGTGGAATGAAAGATTCAATACCATTAAATAAAGCAATAGCTGATGGTAATAAAAAAGCAATTATTATTTTAACTAATCCAATTGATTATGTTAGACAAAAAGAAAGTACTTTATGGTTAATGAAGATTTTTTATCGTAAGTATCCTTTATTATTAGATGCAATGTCTAAAAGACATATTGTTTATAATGATATGGTTAAAAAGATTAATAAAATGGCTGATAATAATGAAGTGTTTGTCATTAGACCTTCAAAAAAATTAAATGTTACTCGTTATAGTAAAGATAAAGAAACTTTAATGGAAGCTTATCATCAAGGTATTAGTGATGCTAAAGCTAATCATCAAGCACTATTACATTATTTAAAAGGTGATCCTAGTGCTTAAAAATAATTTTAAAAAAGTTGAAATTCAAGCTTATAAACATAATGGTGATTTTCATCGTTGTTGGCGTTATGGTCAAATTATTGATGAAAATGATACATATGTCGTTGTTGTCAATTATCATACTAAAGTAATTGAAAAAAATGGTCGTTCATGGCAAGCTAAAGAACCGGCAGTATGGTATTTTTTTAAAGAGCATTGGTTTAATATTATTGCAATGTTAAAAGATAATGGTATTGCATATTATTGTAATCTAGCAAGTCCTTTTGTTATAGATAAAGAAGGATTAAAATTCATTGATTATGATTTAGATTTAAAAGTTAATAATCATGATGAAATGATTGTTTTAGATAAACAAGAATTTGATTTTCATTCAAAAATTATGAGTTATCCCGATAATATTAAGACTCATATCATTAAAGAATTAAATAATTTAAAATTATTATTTAAAGAAGATAATAAACTTATTAATCGTGAAAATACTAATCAATATTTTCAATATTTTATTAAACATAAAGATAAAAAAAGAAGAACTAAAAGATAGTTCTTTTTTAATTGCTTAGTTAATAAAAATAAGTTATTATTATATTCATGGAGGAAGAGTATGATTTATTTATTATTTATTTGCTTATTATTATTAATAATCTTTTTATTAGTTAATCATTTCGCAAGATATAGTCTTTTTAATAGTCTTTGTCTTTATCTTTTTTTAATTGGATTATCATTAACTATAGCTTATTATGGTTTTGATCATCGTAATTATTTAGCTTTAATATATGTTTTAATAGTATTTATTATCTTTATGATAGTAATTTTATTTGGAGCCTATATTGGAGCAGGATTATTGTTAATAAATGCTAAAATTGTTTCAAAAAAAGAAAATAGTTCATTAGCTAATAGTTTAACTTTAATTTTAGGTATTGGATTAATAATTTATATTATATGTTCGATATTCTTTTTTATTTATTTAGATATTTTTAAGATAAATAAGTTTATGCAAATAGTCTTTATTGCATGGCAGACTATAGGTTTAGTGATTAGTTTTTTTATTATTCATTTTATTTTAGTTATGACTAATATTTTATTAGTTAATTTATTTAAACCACATCATAATTATAAGTATTTAATTATCTTAGGAGCAGGTTTAATTAATGGTAAAGTTAGTCCTTTATTAGCAAGTCGTATTGATAGGGCTATTTTCTATTATCAAACACAAAAGAATAATAATCAATCTTGTTTTTTAATTTTTTCTGGAGGACAAGGTCATGATGAACCATGTAGTGAAGCTTTAGCTATGCAAACATATGCTTTAGAAAAAGGTGTTAATATTGATGATTGTATTCTCGAACAAAATTCAACTACGACATATCAAAATATGCTATTTTCTAAACAAATAATTAGCCAAGATAATTCAATTAATTATGAAAAAGATGTTCTTTTTGTAACATCTAATTATCATTTATATCGAGGTGGTTTATTCGCGCGAAAAGTAGGACTTAAAATACAAGGCTTAGGTTCTAAAACAGCTTTTTATTTTTTACCTAATGCTTTAATTAGAGAATATTTTGCGATATTTTGGAATCATAAAAAAAGAAATATCATTGTATTATTAACAATATCTCTTTTACATTTTAT
>JAISTP010000060.1 GCA_031272545.1 Bacilli bacterium
AGCAATACCAATATCATTTACAGTACGTGCTTTTTGTACACCAACTCTTACTGAAACATACCCTTGAATTAATAAAGTAGAAGTTAAAGCAATACCAAGAATTGGATAAACAAAACAAACTATCGGGGTTAATAAATATCCTGTTAAAGTTCCTAAACGAACAGAACCTGTTCCTCCATGAATTGAATCCATTGATTTACGACCTTTTTTATAACGATCAGTTACTACAACTTGCATTGCGGCCCATAAAGGCCCACACATAGTTATATCTGGCCCAAAAATAGACATAAAAGTATTTCTAAAACCAAAAATTAAATGAGAACGATTAGGATTATAATCAATTTTTTCATCAGGTCTTTTTTTAGCAGCATCTTTTAGTAAAGCATCAGCTTGGACCATATCACCAAATAAAATAATATAAGCTGCTATTACCATAGGAATTCCTTTAATAAAATAAGAAATATCAGGAAAACCAACCCCCACAAAAGTCCATTCAGTAAATAATTGTTTAAAATCAGGTAAAGTTATAAAGCCACCTAAAGTATGAAGATCAACACCTTTGCTTAATTCGACAACATTAGACCCAAAACCAAAATGAGGTAATACCGTTTCACAAAAGATAGGTCCAACAAAAATAGCTAAAATCATAACTGGTAAAATACCTAAATTTGAAATAAAGCCAAGAAACTTATTATTTTTTGCTAAATAACGAAAACGATTAGAAAATAATAAAAACATAGCTAAACCAATACAAATAACTATTGAAAAAGGATATTTCCAAAAATAACCAACCATACCAGTTTGTACACCATTAGCATCTAAAACAGGCGTTACATCAAAAACCTTAATGATTGCGGAAATCCCAGCACCAATAATCAATCCAGATTGAATTGATGAAGGAATAATAGCTACTAATTTTTTACCTAATTTAGTAATACCTAAAACAATAGCAAGTAATCCTAACATTAACTCAAAAGCAATTAAAGCTTTAACCATTTCAGCTTTTCCATTATACATCATGATATAACTCATTAATAATGGTATAGCTGGAGTAACCCACCCTGGAACGACTGGGTCACCTAAAAGTACATGAGTACAATACAATATTCCATTTAAAACAACAACCGCAATTGCTACTTCAGCTGGCATTCCTAAACATGATTGTAATAAAGGAATGGCTGAAAGACAGACAGCACACATTACTAAGCCTTGTAAATAATCCGCAAGTTCTACTTTGTAATGAATAAAGGGAATTCTTAACTTAAATGGCCCTAAGGCATGATAAGGTTGTTCCTCCCCATATTTTCTTTGATATGCCATAAATATTCCTCCAAATTAATATAAATTATTCTTCCTTAATAGTATTCTTACTTTTATATTATTATGTTTAAAAAGAAAAAGAATACTAAATATTAGTTAAGAAAACATAGTTTCTTACTAAAATACATACCCTTTAAAATAAATAAGGAGTTCCAATGAAATAATTTATGAATAATTTTAAGATAATATTTTAAAAGAACAGCTAAAGGAATAAAGTGATTACTATTTCTAATAACAAAAGTAATTACTTTAAATACAGCATCATTCATAAAATACCTCCAATCCATTGTTATTATTTCATATTTAATAAATAATATCAATATAATTAAAATAATTTTTTTATGTATATTATATATTTTATGAACAATGATTAATATTAATTTAAAGTGTTAAAAAATATAAAATAATATATCTGATTTTATATTTTCTAAATAATTTAAAATAATTATCTCTTCAATTTAAAACTATTCTTATAATAATCAATAATTCCATTCTCTTTAAGTTTAGACATTGTACTACTTAATGCAGAGCGATCTACTGCTAAATAATCGGCCAGTTCTTGACGATTAAATGGAATGCTAAAAGTATCACTTTTATGTAAAAGGGATTGTTCATTTAAATATGATAATAATTTTTCTTTAATACTCTTTTTAGTTATATGTTCCATCTTACTAGTTAATAAGATATTTCTTTGCGCAAAGATATTAACTAAATTACGCATTAAAATGCTATGAAATTGACAATTACTTATACAAGGACTAATAATCTTATCAAATTCAATAAATAAAATTTTACATTTACTAGATGCAACAACACTAACAGGTAAAATATTATTTTTGTTAATCGCAAATGATTCACCAAAAATATCACCTATTTCTAAATGTGCAATAATATTACTATTACCATTAAAATCTTCTCTAATAACATTAATGCTACCTTGAACAACAATACCTATTTCATTTATCGTGCTACCTGCTTGAAAGATAATATCATTTTTATTATAGCTTTTAGTTTGAGCATTTAAACATTTTAAGATACTAAGTATCACTTGATCATTAATATTGTTAAATAATTTAGTTTTATTTAATATTTGAGTTATTTCTTGCATATTATCTTCCTTTCGTTGTAATTGCAACATAATTATAAACCTAAGTTTACTATAATATCATTACATAGTAAAGGAGTGATGTAATGAATAGAACGATAATAGAAATAGATGAAACTAAATGTATTGGTTGTGGCTTATGTGCTAATACTTGTCATCAAAATGCTATTCAAATTATTAATGGAAAAGCTAAATTAGTAAATGAAGATTATTGTGATGGATTAGGTAAATGTTTACCTAATTGTCCAACTAATGCTATTAAATTAATAAACAAAGATAGTAATACTATAATTAATAATATTAATGAGACATGGCCTATTCAAATAAGATTATTACTTTCTAATAATAATTATCTTAATAAAGAAACAATTGTAATTGCGGCAGATTGTACAGCATTTACTTATCCAGATTTCTTTAATAAATTTATTAAAGATAATACTTGTATTATAGGATGTCCTAAATTGGATGATTATGATTATATTAATAAATTTAAAGAAATTATTACGATAAATAATAATATTAAAAACATTGAATTAGTAATTATGGAAGTATTTTGTTGTAGTAATTTAAAGTATTTTATTGAACAAGCCATAAAAGAAATAAATTCTAATATTAAATTAAAAACAACAATAATAAGTATTGATCAAAAAATTAAGGAGGATTAACAATGTTTTGTTTTCAATGCCAAGAAGCTGCTAATAATAGAGGATGTACTATTAAAGGAGTATGTGGGAAAAGTGAAGAATTATGTAAAGAAATGGATTTATTAAAACATCATTTAAAACAATTAGCTGTATTAAATAATGATGAGATTGCATTATTCGTGACTAACTCACTATTTAAATTAATAACTAATGCTAATTTTAATTTAGATGATTTAAAAAACACTAATGAAGAAGCATTAAATATAGCTAAAAAATATAACTTACAATTAGATAATAATATCATTATTAATGATAATTTGACCATTAAAGGTTTAAAAGAAATGATTATGACTGGATTAATGGGCATGGCTGCTTATCATTACCATGCGATACAACTTAATTATCAAGATAGTGATATTCATGAATTTATGCTTCATGTTTTATCTAAATTAGATACTATTAATGATATTGATAAATTATTAAAAATTATTGATGTAGTTGGAGAATATGGATTCAAAGTTATGGCATTATTAGATGAAGCCAATACTTCAACTTATGGCAATCCTGAAATTAGTGAGGTTAATATCGGTGTATCAAATAGACCTGGTATTTTAGTATCTGGACATGATTTACATGATTTAAAATTACTTTTAGAACAAAGTAAAGATAGTGGTATTGATATCTATACGCATTGTGAGATGTTACCAGCACATTATTATCCTGAATTAAAAAAATATCCTCATTTAAGAGGAAATTATGGTAATGCTTGGTATGCTCAAACTAAAGAATTTGAATCTTTTAATGGACCAATACTATTTACTACTAATTGTATTGTTCCTCCATTAGCTAATGCAAATTATAAAGATCATCTTTTTAGTACTGGTAATGCTAATGCAACTGGATTTACTTATATTCCTGAAATAAATAAACAAAAAGATTTTTCACAAATTATTGAACTTGCTAAAACATGTCTTCCTCCTAAACCTTTAGAAGAAGGTAAGATAATTGGTGGTTTTGCTCATCATCAAGTATTAGCTTTAGCTGAGAAAATAATAGAAAATATTAAAAATGGGTCTATAAAAAAATTTGTTGTTATGGCTGGTTGTGATGGAAGGCAAGCTAATAGAGAATATTATACTGATTTTGCATCTAAATTAGCTAATGATACAATTATACTTACCGCTGGATGTGCTAAATATCGTTACAACAAGCTTAATCTAGGTAGTATTAATGGTATTCCTCGTGTTCTAGATGCTGGACAATGTAATGATAGTTATTCATTAGTTAAAATAGCATTAGCTTTAAAAGATGCTTTTGAATTAGATGATGTCAATGATTTACCTATTGCTTATAATATAGCTTGGTATGAACAAAAAGCAGTAATAGTTTTATTAACATTGCTTCATTTAGGTATTAAGAATATTAAATTAGGTCCTACTTTACCAGCATTCTGTGATGAAAATATTGTTAAAGTATTACAAGATAAATATCAAATAACAACAATTAACAAAGTAAATGAAGATTTAGAAATATTAGGTTAATTAAATACTATAAAACTCATATTTTAAAAATATGAGTTTTATTTAAGAATTAATTAGTTTTAAGAACTTGATGTTTTCTTTTAAAAACATACTTAATAACAAAATATAAAAGCATAGCACAAATAACACCAATAGTTATCATTATAACAATAGAACTAATTACAGTATTAGTACTAAATCCTGATGAAATAGTTTGTCTAAAAGCTTTAATTGTATAAGTCATTGGAATGTAGGGATTGATATCTTGATATATTTTACTAGTTAATTCAATGGGAAAAGTTCCACCACTAGCACCTAATTGTAAAACCATTAAAATTAAAGCAATAAAGCGACCAACATTATCTAAAGCAAATATTAATAGCATTACTAAATACATAAACCCTAATGCTGTAGTACATGCCACAAGATAAAATTCTAAAACATGATCAACATGCAAGCCAATCATTATCATAATAGTACATTCGATAATAGCCATTAATAAGGCCGAAAGACCAGCTAAGCTAATACGAGAAAGATAAAATTGCCAAGGAGTAATATTTTCTGTTAATTTTTTTCTTGTTGGTATGGTTATATTATAAATCAATGCTCCCATAAATAAGGTTAAAGATAGAAAATAAGGTGCTAAGGCATGACCATAGCCTGATACATTACTATAACTAGTATGAACTGTTTTATCTGGATCAACAATCATACTTGTAGTCTTATTTGTTGTTTTAAAACCATTCATTGATTTTAATGATGAAGTTATTTTATTAGAAAATTCATTAGTACTAGAAGTTAATGTTGCTAATCCTTGAAGATAAGTATCAAACCCATCATTTACTTGACTTACACCATCTTCTATAGTATTAGAACTTTTTAAAAATAAATTACTTGCTTGTTTAATTTCACTATTTTTACTATTTAATTCTGAACTACCTTGTAATAACTTATTTGTATTTGAACTTAATTTATTTAATGAACTGGCAATAACTTCTCCATTAGATGATAGTTCTTTACTACTATCATTTACTGTACTAATACCATTAGTTATTAACTTACTATTATTATTTAATTGTTGTAATGATTGATTAATCTTACTATTATTATCTAAATAAGTATTAATTCCATTAACTAATGTAGTAAGATCAGATGAATTAATTGAATTATTACTTAAACTAGTTGCTAAAGTTGATGCCTTACTTTTTAAATCATTCGTATCATAACTTAAATTTAAATTATTATTGATTGTCGAAACATCATTACTAATAGCATCAAGATTATTTTTATTAT
>JAISTP010000050.1 GCA_031272545.1 Bacilli bacterium
AACAATTGTGTTTCGGAAGCATTCTAATTAACATGGCTCTAAAACTCATACCAGATTCATACTTATTTACTGTGTGTTTCGGAAGCATTCTAATTAACATGGCTCTAAAACAGCACAACTATTAGTGATAGCAATACATTCGTTTCGGAAGCATTCTAATTAACATGGCTCTAAAACCTCGTAACTACAAAATTTTAGCATTTTCCACTAAGTTTGGCAGACTTTCAAACTAAAAAGCTTCCTTTTTTATTTTTTAATATTATATCATAATTCTTGCTGATAAGTAATAGTCATTATCTAATATATATTGTTTTTTTACACCATCAAATTCATTATTATCAATCATTAATACAATTACATTATTTAATTCTACATATTCTTCTATAACTTTAAATTCTTCATTAGAAAAATAATTGCTAGTATTTACTAAAACTAATATTCTTTTTTTATTCAAATATTTAAAAATTTGAATAATTTCTATTGTTCTTTCTAAGATAGTATCACTATCTACTTCAACTTTTATACCTAAAGCCTTAAATAATTCTAAAAAAGTTATTTCATCACTTTCTAAATCAATACTATATTCTATTAATTCATTATTAATTAAATAAGTTACTTCTTCAAGTAATTTTTCTATTTTATCTTTAACTTCTATTTTATTACTGAATTCAACTTCAAGATCATTATAAAGAAGTTTTAATAAACTTGCTGAATTAAAATCATATCCTAAAATATCAGTAACTAATAATAATTCATTTTCTTTTATTAATGAGTAATCATCATTTAATATTGAAAAATAATTCTTTTCTGAATTAAAAGAATATAATGATTGAATAATATTATTAAAAACTTTTTTATCATTAACTATTAAACTAGTTAATGTCTTTACTTCTATTGGTTCATCTAATACATTAAAGTTAATCTTCATTATAATTATCTCCTAAAAATATTAATCTACTATCTGTATTAGCAACACTATTATTTTTATGTCCAAATAAATATATCATTCTCGCAAATTGTTTTTCAGTAACAGTTAATATTGTAATAAGTCCTCTTTCAGGATTATTTTTCTCTAATCTTTTTATCATTAATTTATTAGCAGTATCATTTAATAAAATCTTACTATATACTGAATATTGATGCATAATAAAGCCTTCGCTTAATAAAAATTTTCTAAATTTAGTATATGCTTTTCTATCATCATAAGTTGTAGTAGGCATATCAAACATTATAATTTGTCTCATAAATCGATAACTCACTTTCTTACTCCTCTACTATTGTAAATATTGGTATATCATTAATATTTTCATTTAAATTATCAATGATTTTTCTTACATATGAATTAATTATATTAGTTAAATACATAGATTTATTTTCATAAGTAAAAGTATCGACAAATAAATTAAATAACAGTACTTTAATATGATTAAATGTACAATCTTTATTATGATAAACAATCATATCAACTAATATTCTAAATGGTTCCATTAAATCACTAGCAAGATTAAAATCATTAAATTGATTAGAATGTTTTAATCCTAATTGTGATAAACAACCACATTTGACTATCTCTCTGGCAAAAATACTCAATATTATTTGATAACCATAATTTAATGCAGCATTTATATCACAATCTAATTCACGAGTAAAATCATTACCAAATAAAGTATTAAAATATATTCTAGCAGCATGTCCTTCTCTATTAGTTGGATCAAGTATTGCTAATTTATCTTTTAACGTAAGTAATGATTCACTTTTATTATGCATACCTATTTTATTTAAAAACGTAGCTTGATTTACAATTTTTTGACTAATAATTTCTGTCCATATATTAGCTTTTAAGTCTTCATTCCAATTTATCTGTTTATTAATTTGAAGACTTGAGTCATGCCTACCATAATAAGCTGTCATTTTACATATTGGTAAGCGTTTATCATCACAAAAAATAATTAATACATTTTCATCAATTAATCTTTTTATTAGCATTGTTGATAATGAAATATCTGTTGTTTCTAATATTAATATATCTATTTCTTGTAAATGTATTGCTTCTGTTTCAAATGCTGATTTATAAAGTAAATGATTATTCTTGTATGATAATTTACAATGTTTATTAATAATAATAGTCCGAAATCCCATTTATTTTAATCCTCCCTCTTGAAATAAAATTTAATTGTGATATACTATATTTGTTAATAGAATGTTTCGGAAGCTTTCTAATTAACATGGCAAGTTAAAATAAGCTAAATGCGTAAACAACTTGTTAAACAAGTTAGACCTACTAGGTCTTTTTATTTTTCTTAAAAAAAGCAGAGTTATTACTCTGCTTTTTCTATATCTGATACTTTAATTCTTGTTTCATATAAGCCAGTAATAGAATGAAAAATAAGTGTTGCATCATTTAATTCTAATCCTTTTTTATCTGTATACTGTATTTGTCCAGTTATACTTGAATTAGTAGTACCAAATTTAACTAGGTTCATCAATGAGTCAATTAATTTTTTAAATTCATCATAATTAAGTTCTTTATTTTTATAATTATCTATAAAATCAAATAATTTTTTCTTAGGTGTTTCATTTACAATTGGAATGATATTGTTTGAATCAATATAATTTACTAATTTATTAACCATCATTTGGCATTCCTCAGAATATATATCAATGTCTTTCTTATTTTTATATTCATTAATTAATTTATACTCTTTAAATGACAATACCAATTGCTTACCTTTTGTTTTTTCTTGAAATGATGCGACTAACCAAGAAGACATGTCGCTATTAATGAATTTTTGAAATTTTTTAATTTTTAAAATATTGCCTTGATTAATATAATTACTAGAATCCTTTATTGTTATATTTTTTAATTTATTTTCATTATCTAATATTGAGAAAGCAGAAACTTGTGCTTTTTGTCCACCATAATTTTTAAATGGTAAATTATTCTTCTTATTTACTTCATTACCAGTAATTTCCCCATTTTCCTTGGGTTTTTTATAAGTAGTCTCATCACTAAATTGTCCACTTTGTATCTCTGTTTTTTTAACTATATTCATTTGGTGATAATTTAAATTCTTATCAACTGTATTAAATAATTTTTCTTTTGAATAGTATTCACCTGTATCTTTGTCTATATATTGATCATCAACCATAGGTGTTAAAATTTGTTTAAATCTTCTTTTTTGTTCACTTGCACTTGTATTACTCTTATTACCTTTATATTCACTATAAATAAACATATTTCTGAATTCATTTATATCTTTAAATCCAAAACTTTCATAATCACCAAAACGATATAAAAATGTTGCTATAACATTTAAAATATAAGCGTCATGAGCATGATGATAATCATTTATATCTCTAACTTTTGCATATCCATCATGTATTTTTTCTTTTATAAATGGTGGATTTTTTTGTTGATAATCACTTAATTGTTTAGCTAACTCTTTATAATGATCATCTTTTTTATATTCATCTGGATCATCATATTTTTCTCTTATTTTTCTAAATTCTTCTTTAAACTTATTTCCATCATATTCTTCATTATTTAAGTAGACAACACCTTCTCTAAATTGACTAACTAAGCCTGCTTTTATAGTCATTATCTTTGTATTAGGATAAGCTTTATCTAAAATTTGAGCTACATGTTTAGATATTTGTCTTGTTTCTACTAGTTGTCTATTGATAAATGAACTTGATTCTTTTTCAAACTCATCAGTTTTCATCTTTAAATATTTTAATTTTTTGGCACCAATTAACTTACAATCATATAAATATAGCCAAAAGCTGATAATTTTATCATCATTAAAAATATCAAATGGTAAACTATTCAATTTTTGTTGATTAGCATTATTAGTTACCAAAACTTTATTTTCAAAAGAGTCGTCTTTAATAAATGATTGAGGAATTATATGATCAACTTGATAGGAAGATAAATTACTAATATCAAGATTTTCTAGGGTATATGCACATTTACCTAATTGTCTAAAATATAAGACATATTTTTCATTAGAAAAATTAGCTTCATTACAAGCATTCAATTCTTTTTTAAGTTCTTTATCTTTAATTTTATCATATAGTTTTTTAATTTGATCTTTTCTAGTTTTATTGGTAATTGAATCTTGATTTTCTCTAGCAAATTCAATAGCTATTTTAGATGGCTCATATCCCATAATTTTAGTTATTTCTTTTACTATTAAAATACTTTGCCAAATACCTTTTTTAATAGCAGGACTTCCTGTTAAATTTTCAACATTCTCATAAGATAAAATATTATCATTTTCATTTTTTAAAAGTCTTTCTTGATAATCAGTTATTATTTTTTTAAAAGGAGCATTATCTCCTTCAACTAATTGCATGAAATTATAATGATATTCTTTATCTTTTAACCAATCTAAAATTGTATCTTCTTGATTGTCTGTAATTTCATTTAATAATTCATAACTAAGATTTCCAAATCCTTTATAATGAATTTTTGATAATTCATCAATGATTTCATCATCTAAAAAATCATCATATTTACTTTTAATTTGTCTTTTAGTTTGCTTGTTATCAGTAAATACTGTTTGCATTTTTATTATATCTTCAAGCATTTTTAGGCCTTCATTGGTTTTTAGTAAAGCATCAAGTTTTTCTTCACTAAATATCTTTTCATAATCATGATATGTTTTTAAACTATTATTAAATTCAGTATTGTTTTTTGTATCAACACCAAAAATAATTATGGTTTTACTATTTAAATTAGGATCTAAGTTTTCTTTAATAAAATCTTTCAGCATTTTTATAGTAACTTTTTTATTCTTTTTAAATAAATCTTCAAATATTTTGTTTCTTGTATCCTTATCAAAATAAGTTTTCTTATTTTTACTATCATAATATCCACATACTGCTAATTCATTTCTCACACAATATTCTTGATATGTAAGACTTGCTTTAGGAAGAACTTTTTTATCAGGTAAATAAGTACAAAAAGATGTCATTCTTTCAATAAATTCTTTTGCACTTTCATCCACATCAATTACTTCATTAAAATTATATGGTGTTATAGGTGTATCTTCTTTACCTTCCTTTTTTTGCATCCATGCAAACTTAGAATAATCTGATGTTTTATGTCCTTCTTCTCCTTTATTTGCTATTATTAAAGGTCCAACATAGTATGGAATTCTAAATTTTAATAAAGTTTCTATTTTATTAACTCTTTCATTATTTCCATCTCTATTAATTACATCAATTTCATCATTTAAAAAAGGATAAAAATCTTTTTGATTTTCAATAATTTTTTTTAATTCATGCAAATGAACTTGGTATGGTAATGAACCATTTTTACTTGTTCTTTGTTTAGCTAAAAAAGTACCTAAATCCATTTTAGTTAGAATTTCTTGAGCATAACTTTTATTACTAATTTCTTCTTTAAATATTTGTTTTTCAGTAACATTATTTTCACTATCATTATTTTCAGAATCTGTTTTTTTTGAATCATTAAGAATCAATTTTTTTATATATTTATAAAAAGCTTCCTGAGAACCTTTTACCACTTGCCCAGATTTAGTTTTACCGTCAATGTAAGCAGCATAACTTGAGTTGGTTTTATCTATATTATCTCTATCTTTAAATACTTCTTTATAAACCTCATACCCAAAGTCATCTTTAATAAAATTTTTAAACTTTTCTAAATCATCTTTATGTTCATCATATACTTTTATCATTTGACTTGATAAAGGAGCATTTTTATCTTCAGGATTAACTAAAGAAGCTAATATAATACTATCATAAACTTGTTTCCCTAAAACTATAATTTCATATTCAACATCATCTAAAATACTTTCTAAGTCATTTAACTTTTCTTCAAAAGTATCTTTTGAATAATAAACATCTTTAATATCTGTTATTTTTTCATCATAATTCTCTTTATCAAATATATTTTTTAAATTTATTTTATTACCTAATAAAGCAGTAAATAATGATTCTATTTGCTTATTTATATTCTTATTATCTTTAAAAACATCTAAATCTCTTAATTGCTCATTTTTTTTAGTTGCATTAAGTGTTTTATCTTTTAAAATTTCATTTATCTTATCTTTATTATTATCTATCATATTTTCAATATCATCATCAATTTTTATAATATCATAATATTTAATAAATAATTCTTTTAATAAACCGACTATATCTAAATTCTCAAAATTATAATTTATACCTTCATTAATAAAATGACCTCGATATTTAATAATATGATGCATAGCAAGATATACTAATCTAATATCTGCTTTACCATTTTCATCAATTCCAAATTTATTGGTTTCTTTACTTGCTAGTGCCTTTCTTAAATGATATATCGTTGGATAATCTTTATAATATGCTTTTTCATCCTCTTCATTAATAAATAAAGGATATTTTATTGCTTTTATTTGTTCTCTTTTATCTTCTTTTTGAAAAAAAGAATCATCTAGTCTAATAAAAAAAGATGGATCAATTTTAGTTATTTCTTGATCAAAAATTCTTCTTAAATAAGTGATTCTATTTTTTCTTCTTTTTAAACGTCGTCTAGCATTTCTTTTTAATCTAGTATTTTTAGCTGTATCAGCTGAATCAAACAATCTTACTCCCCAAAAATTTTTATGTACTCTTTTCTTATCAGTATTACCATTTATCTTCATTTTTCTATTAACTAAATTAAAATTATCATCATAAGTAACTGCCCATCCAACACTAGCAGTACCGATATCTAATCCAATTGTATAATCCCTTTTATCCATAATCATTGTCCTTTCTATATAGATATATATTTACACAAATTATAACATTAATTTAGTAATAAAATTTATTTTTTTAAACAAAAAAGAAAAAGGCAACTAAGTTGCCTTTAAGTATTCTCTATTAATCATTTAATTCAACATGACTAAAAGCTTTACTTAATACTCTTACTATTGGCGGAACAATTACTCCGGCTAATACTATTTCAATCCAGCCATTAACAGTAACTACTCCCATGATAACAGCTACAAAACCATTTGGAAATAGTTCTTTTCCAAGTAAATACATCATTCCTAATACCATAACTGTATGTAAGAATGTCGCAATTACAGCACTTAATAAAGCAGCTATAGTTATTCTTTCTTTAAAAGCTTTAAGTAATATTTTAAATAATAATAATGCTATTAAAGCAAATAGAATTCTTGGAAAGATACTTACTAAAGGATTTTGGAATAATAAATCACTTGGTGTTGAAGGTCTAGTCATAGCTACAAACCAACTACTTACACCAAATGTTGCTCCTGATAAAGCAGCTAACTTCCAATTTTTAAATGTTAAACTACCAATTAATACTGGAATGTGAATTATCGTAACTGCTGTTAATCCAATTTGAATATAACCAAATTGTGGTACCAACGCCATGATAATGATAATAGCCATAATCAAAGCGGCAAAAGTAATAAATACTGTCTTCTTGTTTCTCATTTTTCCTCCCACTACCCTCTTAATAAAGTAGGGTGTTTAAAAAATAGTATTAATTCTTTAAATAAAGTTTTTTTCAATTTAAGACTGTAATAAGTTCTTAATTGTTATCTTTATTTAAGAATATAATTACTAGATAATTATTAATTAGTTATTTACTATTAATACTATTACCCGCATCAATTATACCACTACTATATTTTAAAGTATAGTTTTTTGTAAATACTAGAATTTTTAGATAATTATAATGATATTTAAAAGTTTTTAAGTTTAAACTAAAAAAGAATAATATATTATTCTTTTTCATCGGTATCGATATTAGTATTACTTAAATCTATTTTAGCATTAATTTTTAAATCACCTATACTACTAATTAATTTATTATTTAAAAAAATAAAAATTGGACTATCACTAATTTTTTTAGAATAAAATTTATAAACAATGTCTGAGTCAAACATATTAAATAAAGAATCAGCTAATTCCTTAAAACCTTCAATTATTTCATTTATATCAGTTTTAATATGACAACCTTTAAAAGTATATATTTTATTTTCAACAATTACTTCATCACAATTATTAGAATCATCTGACTTATTATTTATTATAAATTCTATCATAAAAGAAGCGTTCTCATCATTTAAGAAAAAATCAACCACAATAGTATTAGAATCAATACTTGTTTGAAAAGTAAAAGGTGAATCATCTATATTAGATGCTTGATTTAATAATTGATTCAATTTCTTTTGTTCGATATTTATTGGTGTTTTAGTACTAAATAATCCCATTTTTCTTACTCCTTATTCATTAATAATTGATATTCTTCATTACTTAGTAAACGATATTCTCCTAAATCTAAAGATTCATCTAAAGATAATAATCCTATTTTAATTCTTTTTAATTCAATCACCTCTTGATTAATAGCTTTTATCATTTTCTTAACTTGATGAAATTTACCTTCTGTAATAACTATCTCAACTAAACTAGTCTTTTCAAATTCATCAATTACTTTTAATGTAGCTGGTTTACATTGATAATTATCATTAATAATAATTCCTTTTTTAAATAATTCAATATCTTTATTTGTAATTTTATTAGTTATTAAAGCATGATATGTTTTAGTAACATTTTTATTAGGTTTAATTAAATTATGAGCAAATGTTCCATCATTAGTAATTAATAATAAACCAGTGGTATCTTTATCTAGACGTCCAACACAAAATAAATCTTTATGATAATATTGATCAATTAATGATATTACATAAGGATTAATATCATCACTAGTACAAACATAATTCTTAGGTTTATTCATCATTAAATAGATATGATCTCTTCTTTCAATAATTTCATTATTTACTTTAATTACATCATTTTCTTTTAAATGATAAGCACTATTCATCATGACATGATTATTTATAATAACTTGTTGGCTTTTAATTAGTTTTTTTACTTCTTTTCTAGTGCCAAAACCATTATCAGATAAAAACTTATCAAGCCGCATGATTTCTTTTCAACTTTCTTAATAATAAATTCTTTATTTGAACAGGTATTATTTTAAAGTGCCATGCTAGAAGTCCATAACATCCTAAGCCAATTATATATAAAATAGCTGTTTTTATAAACATAAGTAAATAATTACCATTTGGTATTAATTCTTTAAAAATATAGACAATAACAAACATTACTAGACTACACAATAGGCTTATAATAGATACTCTAAAGAAACGATTAAAAGTTAAATGATAAATATTTTTTAAGACAATTAATGATGGAACTAAACTTAATAAACAAGCTATAGCACTTGATAAAGCTAATCCTAAAATACCAAATTGTTTAATTAAAAAGTAAGTAGCAGATAATTTAAATATTGTAGCGACAATAATAAATATTAAAGCTCTTTTACTTTGATTTAAAGTTAACATCATATTATCAACAATAATTGATAAAGTATTAATAATGATGTAAATAGCAAAATAATTAAAAATAACTGCTCCATAAGATGCATTATGAATTTGACCAATTACATAAAATACTTCGTAACCAGTTGCGACCATTAAAATAACAATTGGAATTAAAACAATCATTGTATTTTCTAAGATATTTAATATTGTATTTCTTAATTGTTTCTTATCTTTTTTAGCATAATATTCAGCTAAGTGGGGAACTAAAGCTACAGATATTCCCGTACTTAAAGTTAAAGGTATCGTCATTAATTTTATAACACTTGCACCATAAATAGTTGAAAATTCTTTAGCTTGTTCAATATGAAGACCATGAGCTGTTAGACCATTAATGGTATATAATAAATCAATTAAATCATTAGATTGAGCTAATAAGACAACAACGATAAATGGTATAGAAATTTGTAATATTTCTTTAATTAATAATTTATTACTTACTTCAATATGATGATTACTATTATGATAATAATTATCAAAGATATCTTTTAATTTAAAATATTTAAGAATTAAATAAATTAAAGAGCCAATACTAGCAATTGTCGCACAAAGAATAGCAAAATAAACAGCATATAAATTGTTTAATAAGCCGCCACCTGCTAATAATAAAGCCGCAATAATAAATCCTGAATTAATAAATTGTTCAACTAATTGTGATACTGAAGTAATCTTAATTTCCTGATATCCTTGAAAAAAACCACGCACAACACTTACTAAAGGAACAACGATTAAAGCTAAAGCTATAATTTTAATTCCAATACTAATATGAGTTATAACTTCAACACTTGCGGTACTTGTTACAATAATATAGGCTAATGGTTTCGCAAATAAAAATAAAATAATAAAACAAATAAAGCCAATAATAAGCATAATAATAGTTGTAAGTTTTAATATCTTTAAACTAATATGATAATTATTATTAGCATTATAACGAGCAATTAAATTAGCCACCGCAAAAGGAATGCCTGCTGTTGCAATTAACAAAACATAGGCATAAATACGATATGAAGATGTAAAGACAATCTGTTGATCGACATCTAAAAATCTATTAAAAGGAATTAAATAGATAAAACCTAAAACTTTTGATAAAAAGACCGCTAAAGTTCCCCACATAGCTCCTTTTAATAATGATTTCTTACTCATTTAATCATTCCTTACTATTTATTTCATCAACTAAGTTATTATATTCATCAACTAATTTATTTAACTTAGTCATACTTTCATTATAAGCATTAACATTTTTATCTTTAAAAGCTTGATGAGCTTTAATTATTTCTTCATTAATAGCTTCACCTTTACTAACAATCTTATCTTTAATACTTTCTAATTCTTTACTTAATTCAACTTTTTTTAATGAAGTTATTTTATCTTGTAAAGTAGTAATTGAAGCTTCATATTCTTTATCATCACTAGCTAGTTGAATACTCTCATTAACTTTTTTTGCATATTCACCAGCATATAGACGAGCATTATCAATAGGCTTCATTAAAGGATTAGAACAACCAACTAATAAGAAAAGGACAAAGACAATACTTAGTTTTTTTTTATTCATTTTTAGCCTCCTTTAGTAAAGCATCTTTACTTAGTTTATAAACAACATGTTCCCCTTTTTCATTTTTAGCAGTTCCTGTTTTATCATTAGTAATTTCAATATTAACTTTCATATTACTTTTACCAATAGCTACAATATCTTCTGGATAAAAATCATCAATATTCAAGTAAGCTTTTAGCTTATTAATATCTATTGAATTAATACTAACACAATCTAATCCTTTATCAAATAAAGCTTCTTTAATTATTTCTAAAGCAACACCAATATCCATACCTAATAATTTAGTATCAGGCATCTTTTTTTCAGTTCCAATAACGATATAAGCACTTGGTTGATTATCACTACTAACCATATGTTTTGTTGGAAAATTAGTCATATTAAAAACATCTTCACAAGGATGATCAATAATAACATAACGTAATACTTGAGCATTTAATGCACTTTGCATATAAGTAAGATGTTTAATAACATCTACTAAATCTTCATGTTCTACTTTTGTAGGTTCCATTACTCTTTTAGTTCTCATTGCTTTTAATTTATCTAAATAATTCATAATTACCACTCCTTTTTATATTATACTACAATATTAACAACTAATTAAATAATAGTAGTATAATTAAACAAGAAGGTGATAATAATGAAAATAGCTATTTTATCAATTGGTGATGAATTATTACAAGGAAATGTTATTAATACTAATGCAGCCTTTTTTAGTAAAGAATTACATACTTTAGGATATGATACTGATATACATTTAACTTTAAAAGATGATTTTAATAGTATTAAAGAAGGAATATTATTACTACATCAAAAATATGATTTAATTATTGTTAGTGGAGGTTTAGGTCCTACTAGTGATGATGTTACTAAGGAAAGCATTGCTAGTGCTTTAAATATCGAATTAAGAGTTAATGAAAAAGAACTATTTAAATTACAAGAATGGTTTAAAAATAATAATATTACTTATGAAGATGTTAATACTAAACAAGCAATGTTTTCTGATCTAGATACTATTGTTTTAAATAAGAATGGGACAGCTAATGGTTATTATTTTACTAAAGATGATACTACTTATTGGGTATTGCCAGGCCCTCCAAGTGAAAATAGAGTAATGTTTAAAAATTATCTTAATACTTTAAATAAACAAGAATTATTTGAAGATAATTTATATATTATTAATTTAGGTGAAAGTAGTGCTGAAGCAATGATGCATCATCTATATCAAAAATATCCTACAATTAAAATAGGTACTTATATACAAGATTATGGTATTATTTATCGTTTGATAAGCCTTAATCAAAAGATAAATAAGCAATGTCTAAATGAATTAAAAGACATATTTAAAGACTATTATGTTTGTGAAAGTTCTGATCCTTTAAAAGAATTAGTAAATTATTTAATTGATAATAAGCTAACTATTTCAACAGCAGAAAGCTTAACAGCAGGAATGTGTGTCGCATTAATAGCTAATATTCCTAATAGTAGTACTATTCTTAAAGAAAGTATTATTACTTATAGTAATGAAACAAAAATCAAATATTTAAAAGTAAGTGAAGAAACATTAAATAAATATAGTGAAGTAAGTAAAGAATGTGCTAAAGAAATGGCTTATGGCTTAGCTAAAATAAGTAATAGTGATATTTGTATTTCTTTAACTGGTATTGCTGGCCCTGATGGTGCTACTAAAGAAAATAAAGTTGGAACGGTGTATTTTGGTTTAAAAATTAAAAATGAATATTATCCTTATCATATAATATTTAGAGGTAGTCGTAATCAAGTAAGATTAAGAGCAAGTAAATTTATTCTTTTTGAATTATATCGCCTCTTACAAAAAAATAATAATATTTAGATAAAGAATAAACTACTTAAGTTTATTCTTTTTTATTTAATAATAAATATTAATTTATAAAACATATTACTAGTATTGTAAGTTTGCTAGTGGTATAATTAATACATATAGCATATATATAAATATTTTATGATAAATTAAAGTAATTTATATTGTTATATAAGTAAATAAAAAAGGAGAAATATAATGAAGAAAATATTAAAAGTTTTTTTATGCACTTTTTTTATTACTTGCTTAGCTTTATCAAGTAATATTAGTGCTAAACAAATAAATCTTGATGCTAAATTTATTCAAGGAATAAAAGATGTTGATGATATTGATAATGCTTATCAAATTACAACTGAATTAAATGAAGATGCTGATGAATATGTAGTCAACATTGGTTATGAGAACTTAAATAGTGATTTAGGCATCATGTATAATCACTTTAAACTTAATGATGATGTATGGCCAACATTTAGTGCTTATTCTGATTTTATCATTAAAAATAATACTAATAATAAATATAAAATAAGTAAAGTAGAGTTTAATGCGGATACTTTAAATCCGACATATTTTGTTTTTAATGACGCTATTAAAAATGCTGGTTATACTTGTAGCACCTTAAAAAATCTTACTCCTGAACAATGGTGGACTATTGTTTCCCAATATTATCATTTAAAAGCACATGAACATAATTCTCGTAATTTATTAATTGAAATATTAGGCAATAATATTAATAATAATCATTGTTATACTAAAACTAATCGTGATTTCTTTGAATGGAATAATAATGTAATTGGTGATCTAGTAAAAGATTTTTTATTCAGCGGTACTGAATTAACATTTAATCAAAATAATTTAAATTATGCTTTAGATATTAATGGTACTGCTGGTAATTATAATAAAAATAATTTAACGATTAATGATTATTTATTGAACAATTCTTTAGATAAAATAAATAATATGTTTAATGATGGTATTGATAAACAAAGTATAAAACAAACAAAAATGATGGTTCTGGTTAATGATGATATCAGTGATGCGACTAGAGGTATGTATTTTGATTTTGGAATAAGATTAACTTTAACTAAAGTAAATGAAGAAACAACTAAAACATATAATATTAATACTAAAGTAACTAATGGTATTATTGATAAAGATATCTTAAATATAAAAGAAGGAAACAATATTAATATTAATTTTAAAGCTAAAAAAGGGTATGTACTTCAAAGCATTATAGTAGATAATAAAGCCATTGATATAAACAAAGATATTAATTTAAATAAATTAAAAGATACTTATACTTTTAATAAGATTAAGGCTAATCATACTATTCATGTTATCTTTCAAAAAGAAAAGATAGATAAACAAGTAAATAATAATAAGATAACTAGTGATAATAATAAAAATAATAAGACTAATAAGAGAATAGTAACTACTGGAGATAACAGTCTAGTAATTTGTATATTTACAATATCATTTAGTGTTATTGGTTTAACCTTATTAAAGAAAAATCAAATAAATAGTTAAAATTTGACAAGTAATTTTTATTATATTATAATTAGTAAGCTTGAATTACAGCAGTCTATTAAGTACTTTAGGTATGAGATATGCGATAATTAGTAGCCAGCTGTAGGTGAACATTAATTATTTCATCACTAGAAGAAAAGATTAGATTTGTTTATTAAGCAATAAATAAACAAGGAGGAAATTAGATGGCAAGATATACAGGACCATCATGGAAGTTAGCTCGTAGACTTAACTTCTCAGTATTAGAAAATGGTAAAGAATTACAAAAAAGACCTTATGCACCAGGTCAACATGGTAAAGGTCGTCGTGTAAAATTAAGTGAATACGGATTACAATTACAAGAAAAACAAAAAGTAAGACGTATGTATGGAATGAATGAAAAGCAATTTAGAAAGACTTTCGCAAGAGCTAAGAAAGTTGCACAAATTCATGGACATGGTTTCTTATTCTTATTAGAATCAAGATTAGATAATATTGTTTATCGTATGGGACTTGCTAATACAAGAAGAGGATCAAGACAATTAGTTAATCATGGTCATATCTTAGTAGATGGTAAGAAAGTTGATATTCCATCATATACTGTTAAACCAGGTCAAACAATTTCATTAAAAGAAAAATCACGTAATCTAAAAGTTGTTAAAGAAGCATTAGAAAATGTAATGCATCGTCCAGAATATGTAACATTTGATGAAACAAAAATGGAAGGTACATATGTAAGATTACCTGAAAGAAATGAACTTAATCAAGAAATTAATGAATCATTAATCGTTGAGTTCTATAATAAATAAAAAGATAATATTTAAACTAATCATTAAATTGATTAGTTTTTTTATGACTTAATTTAATTATACATATGTTATAGTTATTGATATTAATAATATAATTAAAAAATAATCAAAACTTTTATTAATGATAATTGCAAAATAACAACTTTTATTAAAATTAATTTGTTTTTTTTAAGTTTTTCTGTTTACAAATATATTAGTATACGCATAAAATATACTTAGCGAAGGCAAACTATAAATGCTTTCACAAAAAGAATAATTTTATTTTAGAAAGGAAGAATAAATTATGAAAGTTGGAATTCCAGCAGAAATTAAAAACAATGAAAGCCGTGTAGGTATTACACCTATTGGAGTTAAAGAATTAACTTCAGCAGGTCATACGGTAGTAGTAGAAAAAGGAGCAGGTCTAAACTCAGGTATTACTGATGAAGAATACATTGCAGCAGGAGCTAAAATGGGTTCAGTTGAAGAAGCTTGGGATGTGGACATGGTTGTTCATGTTAAAGAACCACAACCAGCAGAGTTTAAATACTTCAAAAAAGGTTTAATCCTTTATACTTATTTACATTTAGCACCAGAACCAGAATTAACTCAAGCATTACAAGATAGCGGAGTTGTAGGTATCGCTTATGAAACTGTACAAGAAACTGATGGTTCATTACCATTACTTGCTCCAATGTCAGAAGTTGCAGGTTTCCGTGCTGCTATTATTGCAGCTACATGGCAAGAAAAACATCGTGGAGGAAATGGTATTTTATTAAGTGGTGTTACTGGAACTCCTAAAGGTAAAGTTGTTGTAATTGGTGCTGGTGTTGCAGGTATGAATGCTGCTAAACAAGCTTTAGGTTTAGGAGCTCGCGTTACTATTTTGGATATTAATTTACATAAATTAAAATTCATTGATGATGTATTCCCTGAAATGCAAACATTATATTCTAGTGAACATAATATTGCTGAAGAATTAAAAGATGCAGATGCAGTTATCTCTACTGTATTAATCCCAGGATATGCTGCTCCAAAAGTAGTAAAAGAATACATGGTAAAAGCTATGAAACCAGGATCAATTATTGTGGATGTTGCAATCGACCAAGGTGGTTCAGTTGAAACTATTGATCATGCAACTACTCATGATGATCCAGTATTTGAAAAATTTGGTGTAAATCATTATTCAGTTGCTAACATGCCTGGAACTACTGCTAGAACATCTACTTATGCTTTAACAAATGCTTGCTTAAGATATATGATGGCTCTAGCAAAAGATGGAATTAAAGCTTGCTTGACTTATCCAGCATTATTAAAAGGTGTTAACACTATTGATGGAAAAGTAACTTTCCCAGGTGTTGCAGAAGCATTAAATAAAGAATGCTATGATGCAAAAGCTATTATTGAAAGATTAGTTAAATAATTAAGAATTTAATTCTAATAAAAAAGAAGTGAATAATCACTTCTTTTTTTAATGTCTTTTTAAAATAACAATTCCATTTATCGAAAACAGAAATAATAAACTTATTATAGTTAAATAATTATTACCAGTTTTTGGTAATTTAGATATTGCTTGATTATTTTTATTATTATTAATTATTACATTTTTTATTTTTTTATTATTACTATTAATATTAACATCATTGTTTTTATTGGTATTCTCATTTATTGTTGCAGGTAAAGTAATAGTTTGTTTAACATATTCTACTTTAATACTATGATTTCTATTCATATTATTAAAAGTATAACTATTCATATTATTAATATTAGATAATTCTTTACCATCAATTATTACTTTACTAATTTCATATCCATCATTAGCTTTAAAATTAATACTCCTATTACTTCCTTCAATTATATTATCAATATTAGTATCTATAGTACCATTAACTACTTCTGTACTTATTTGATAGGTATTAATATGTTCAAATAAAACATCATATCCTACTGCAAAGCTCATACCTCTAGTTCTATTATCTTGTTCATCACTAAAAGTAAAATCATAATAGATACTTAAAGTATCATTAGGCATAATAATTAAATTATTACAAACTATATCAATATCTGTTTGAACGATTTGATAAGTATTATTGTAAACATAACTCCATTTAGCATTACCAAAATTGGCGATTGTATTATCTTCAATATCTAAATTATTACCGCTTTTAAATGACATATAAAACCAATCTGTTAATACTATTTTCATGTCATCTTCATTCCATAATTGATTACCACGACTAGCACTAGTAGGTACTATCCCTGCAGGCATAATATTAGTTAACCTTATTGGTTTATTAGTATCATTAGTAATAATAAGATTACTGTATACTCCATCTCCTGGGCTAAGATATTGAATAGAATTACTAATTTGATTGTTTAAATCAATCCATAAATCATTATCTTGTGCATCACTCACTTTAATATAATAATCAGGCATTGCTATAGGATTGCCGATGACATGATCCATATTAAGCGCTTTAATGTTTAAACATAATAAAAAACATAAAATGAAACTGATAAATAATAGTATAATTTTTTTCATAAAATTATTCTCCTTTTAATAATATTTCCATTACTTAATAATATTAACAATTGATATATTATATTTCAATTATCAATTTTTTTAATATTAAATATAAGTATTCATTTATATAATTAAAGGTGTAAATTATAATAAATTGATACATATCCTAAATTTAATTATCTAAAATATTTACTTTTTATCAAAAATAGGTTATTATATTAAGGCAAACATTCATGGCGGTTGTGGTGAAGTGGTTAACACAACGGTTTGTGGCACCGTCATTCGTGGGTTCGATTCCCATCAACCGCCCCATAGACAATAAAAGTCCCTATTTAAAGGGACTTTTCTTATATTTGAATGTTTTGTGATGTTAAATAGTAACTAAAATTTATTTTTATGAAAAAAAATTTACATTAATATAAATTTATAATTGACATAGGATCAATATTACTTTATGATAAGAACAAGCTTTTTTAGAAAGGAAGATAATAATGAATAAAAAATTCTATAATTCATTATTAGCGATTATTCTTTGAAGGAAACTTTAATTGAACTTAATTCAATGGAGTTTCCCTTTTGTCATACTTCATTGAATAGTCAAGCTTTTAAACTATTAATGAAGTAGTTTAAAAGCTTTTTTATTTAGAAAGGTAGGATTAAAAATGAAAGAGATTAAATTTTATCCAGTAAAGAAAAGAAAGGAAAAACCACTTAACCCACCAAATTTTGGAACAATGTTTTCAGATTATATGTTTATTATGGATTATGATAGTGATTTAGGATGGCACAATTATCGTATAGAAGAATATCATGATATATCATTAAGTCCTGCCGCTGCTTGTTTACATTATGGACAAACTGTTTTTGAGGGATTAAAAGTAATAAAAGTTGACGATAAACAAGTTTTATTTAGACCTTTAGATAATTTTAAAAGATTAAATAATTCAGCTTTAAGAATGGGTATGCCTAGTATTGATAGTGATTTTTTAGTAGAAGCATTAATTACTTTACTACAAAAAGAAGGATTATATTGGTATTATGATGTTCCTAATTTTAATATTTATATTAGACCTGTCTATTTTGCGACTGATCCTTTAATTGATTTAATAGTTGCTAGAAAATATACTCTCATTATCTTTTTAGCTCCCTGTGCTCCATATCTTGAAAATGCTAAAGTTAACTTGCTTGTCGAGACTAACTTATCAAGAGTCGCTAGAAAAGGAACAGGAGAAGTTAAGAATGGTGGTAACTATGGTGGTGCCTTTTATGCTAGTAAAATGGCTAAAGATAATGGTTATTCTGAAGTATTATGGTTAGATCCAATTGAAAATAAATATATTGAAGAGGCTGGTGGTATGAATATTTTCTTTATCATAAATAATAAAATTGTTACACCAGCACTTAATGGTTCAATCTTACCAGGTATAACTAGAGATAGTATTATAAAGATTGTTCCATTATTTAATATGGAAGTTGAAGAAAGAGATATCAGTATTGATGAATTAGTTAAAGCATATCAAAATAAAGAAATTAACGAAGTATTTATTACAGGAACAGCTGCCAGTGTTAAACCAGTTGATAGTATTACTTATCAAGATCTTACAATGAATTTTAATTATCATAAAAACAGTACTTGGCTAAAGCTTTATAATTATTTAGAAGATTTAAAACAAGGAAAAATTAAAGATGTCTATAATTTCTTAGTTAAAGTATAAAAACAAGCAGTTTAAACTACTTGTTTTTATTACCATATCTATTTTTGGTTTGTTTTCTTTTCTTACTACTCTTTATTGTATAAGAACCTTTTTCAATCATTATATTTCTTTTACTATGTTTAGTTTCTTTATTTGAATGTTTTTTAGTAGAACTTTTTCTTTTACTACTATGATTTTTGTTATTAACTTTATTAGTATTATTATTTTGTTGGTTACGATATTTTCCTCTAACTATTACTGATGGCTCACTAGTTAATGATACTTTATTATTCGTATTCTTTTTACTAGTTAGATAATCTACTAATAAATATATTAAATTATCTTTACCAAATTCATCAATTAATTTATTAACTAAATCTTGCTTACTATTCATATCAATTGCTTCTAGCTTATGATTTAATTTATCAAGCATGTTATCATAACGTATTTCTTTTAATAGTTGTGCTGAAGGAATAGGCTTTTCAGAAATAGTTACTTTCTCTTCATCTTTAATTCTTCTAATATGACCTAATTCATTCTTCTTTACTAAAGAATAAGATACTCCTTTTTTCCTAGCTCTTCCTGTTCTACCAACACGATGAATATAGAATTCTACTTCTTGTGGTAAATCAAAATTATAAACATGTGATACATTACTAATATCTAAACCTCGTGCTGCAACATCAGTAGCTACTAGAATATTAATTTTATTATCTCTAAATTTTCTCATTACATGATTTCTTTGTTCTTGTGATAAATCACCATGTAATCCTAGAGCATTATATCCACATGATATTAATGCTTCACTAAGCTCATCAACCCTTCTTTTAGTACGACCAAATATTATAGCAGAAGTTGGTTGATTAATATCTAATAAATTAGTTAACACTTCAAATTTATCATTTTCTTTTAAAACAATATAGAATTGTTCTATTGTACTAGATACATTATTTTTATCTTTAACACTTATTAAATGATAATCACTCATTATTTTTTTACTTAACTTTTTAATATTCTCATTAATAGTTGCGCTAAATAATAATGTTTGACTTTTATTTATTAATGCTTCATTGATACTAATAATATCTTCAATAAAACCATCTTTTAACATTTCATCAGCTTCATCTAAAACAAAATATTTTATATCACTTAAATGTAATTTCTTATTATTAATATGATCTAAGATACGTCCTAAAGTTCCAACAATTATTTGTGGCTTCTTCTTTAAATCACTATATTGTTTTTTATAAGAACTACCACCAACCAAACAAGTAACACTTATATTTAAGTATTTAGCTAATTTTTTAATTTCTTCATTTATTTGTAAAGCTAATTCTCGAGTAGGACTAACAATTAAGGCTTGAGAAGTTTTATTTTCATCATTAATTTTATTTAATAATGGTATTACAAAAGCAGCTGTTTTACCTGTCCCTGTTTCTGCTTCACCAATAATATTTTCTCCATTTAAGATAGCAGGAATGCTCTTTTCTTGAATAGGACTCATCTTCTCATAATGTAAGTCATCAATAGCTTTAATAATTTCTTTTTTTATTGTTATTTCATTAAATTTCATATTTACCTCTCTTCATAAAAAAAAGAAGAACCAAATTACTTGGAACTTCCTAATAAAATGTATGTTAATTATACCACAAATTTTAAAATAATTCTTATTTATTTACTTTCATATACTAAATTACCATGGAAATATGTTTGAAATACTTTTACATTCTTAATATCACTTGGATTCATAGTGAAAATATCATCTTTTAATACCACAAAATCTGCTGTTTTATTTATTGCAATTGTTCCTTTTATATCTTCTTCAAAAGATTGATAAGCTCCTTCTACATTATAAGCTTGTAATGCTTCTTGTAAAGTAAAACATTCATTTTTATCAATAAATGGTTCACTATTACCATTTAAATCATCTCTAGTCATAGCACAATAAATATTATGAAATGGATTAACATCTTCTACTGGACTATCTGTACCAAAAGATACAGATAAACCTTTATTCTTAAATGTTTTAAAAGCATAAGAAGTATGCGCTGTTTTTTCTCCAACACGATCAGCTACCATATGAATATCATAATGTAAGAAAATAGGTTGAGCATAAATTGCACTTTTAGCTTTAACTATTTTATCAATTAATTGATGATCAGTTATTTGACAATGAACTATACCATGACGAGCATTACTAGTATCATATTGTTCTTGTAATTTCAAATACATATCGGCAATCATTTCAATAGCTTTATCACCAATTCCATGAATAGCAATTTGAATATTATTCTCTTGAGCTAATTTTCCATATTCATATAATTGTTCATCATTATAAATTAATATTCCTTCATTACCTTTATCATCTGCATAGCCACCCCTTATCGCAGCACTTCTTGCGCCTAAAGAACCGTCTAATAATAATTTTAAAGGTCCAATTTTATAATTATTAAAACTCATACCTGTTTTAAATCCTTTATTAATAAATTCATTAAATTGTGCAATTTCAGGAAATAAACATTGTTGATAAACATTGACCATTAATTTATTTTCTAAAGCTAATTCACGATATGCTTGTATTACTTCTAAGTAACTTACATTACTTAAAGCAGTAAAATCATCTGTTTGAATAGAAGTTATACCATTACTATTTAAATATTTAACATAATCAATAATTAACTCTTTTATTTCTTCAATACTTTTCTTAGGAAAATTATCATAAACTAAAGATAAAGCTTTTTCTCCAAAGAAACCATTTAATTCATTATTCTCATCAATGCCAATATTATAATCATCATCATTTAAATAATCTTTATAATCAACATTTATTATTTCTAAAGCCTTAGAATTTACCACACAGACATGGACACATGCTCTTATTAAGCATACAGGATTAGTACTACTTATTTGATCTAATTCTTTATTGGTAAAAAATTCTTTTACATCATAATAATCTTGATTCCAACCATAGCCTATAATCCATTCATTTTCTTTTAAATCACTTGGCATATTTTCTTTACAAATTCTAATTGCATCTTCTTTACTAGTCGCATTAGTTAAGTTTATTTGTTTTAACTTAGTCGCACTCATTAAAGCATGTAAATGTGAATCATTAAATCCTGGTAAAACAATATTATTATTTAAATCAATAACTTTGACACTGTTATCAATCTTAGTTTTAAGTAAAGCAGTACTACCTACTTCTTTAATAACACCGTTATCTACTAACATCGCTTCTACAACTTCATTACCATTCATGGTATGTATCTGTCCATTAATATATAATTCCATTGATATACCTCCATAATTTTCTAAATATTCTCTATATTATACTCAAGTAAAACAATTGTACAATAGTATTTGTTATATTTATCAAAAAAAATAAATAATTATCTTTTAAACAATATAAAATTGATATATTTTTATATCTTACAATAGACTATTATCTAATACTAATAAATAAACTTCCATTTCATTAGTAGCTAAAAATTTATTAATCGTATCTTTAGCAACTTCTAATGCTTTTTTGGGTGGATAACCATAAATACCACTAGATATTAAAGGAAAAGCAATACTTTTACAATTATATTTTTGAGCTAATTTTAAACTATTTAAATAGCATTGTTCTAATAAATATTGTGCTTCATTTGGTCGATAATCATGATATATTGGTCCTGCAGTATGAATGATATGTTTAGCTTTTAAATCATATCCATTAGTTATTATCGCTTCTCCTGTTTTAATAGGAGCTAATTTTAGACACTCAGCTTGTAATTCTTTAATATGATTACTAGCTTTAAATATAGCATAACAAACACCACCTCCCATTAATAAATCAATATTAGCGGCATTAACAATACAATCAACTTCTATTTTAGTAATATCTAAATTCTTAATATATAAACTCATCTTGATCACCTATAATAATTATAACAATATAAATTAAAAATGAGCAGTTTAATTATTAAACATACTCATTTCTTTTTAGTTATCTTGATATTTTAATTTAATTATGTAATAAGAGGGTATTATAATTAATATCAATAATAGATAACTAATTTCACTAATATCATAACCAGCATTACTTAATTGCTGATTATCTTTATTATTATTTACTTTATTATTACTATCTTTATTTTCTTCTTTATTATCTATATTATCTTCATTATCAGGAATATTAGTCATAGAATCATCTTCTTTATTACAACTTGCTTGATCTTCACATGTATCTTGTTTATCATCATTACTATTGAAATTAGGTTCGGTATTAGTAATAGTCGCATTACTTAATAATCTATTATTTAATTGCGGTTGAATTATTTCAATATTATAATTTTCATCAGTTGTATCATCATATGCTACAAACTTATTATCTATTAATTTACCTTCTTTAACAGTATAAACATTTTCATCTAAAGTATTATTTGAATTAGATACTGGATCAAATATTAGTAAATTATCTATGTTAATTTCCCAATTATTATTGATATCTAATTTAATTGGATTTAAATAAGGGATATTATTTTTATATATTTGAAAATATATTTCATTTAATTCTTTACCTTGCCATTTCTTTTTAATAGTTAATGAAGTTGGTTGAATTAATAAACGACCATTATTGCCTAAATAACCTTTAACATAAGTTTCATTATTTTGGTCTTCTGTAAAAACAGTAGCTTTTACATAATTATTAGTTTCAGTTAAATTATTACTTTTTAACATTGTACTACTAGCTCTAGTTTTATATTCACCTTGTTTAATATATGGTATTCCATTATCTTTAATACTTATCTTAGTATAATTAGTATTTACTGCAAGATAAGTTGTATTTAAGTAGCCATTTACATTAGCATCAAAATATTCTTCTTTAGTATAATACTGCTTACTAGCATCAAAATCTTGAGCTAAGACATAATCATTACCATCAAATTCATATAAACTACTTTCTATAGTGTAATAATAATATGGATTATCTAATGCTGGTTGAAAAACAGCTAAAGCTTTATTATTATCTTTATCAACAACATCATAATCTGCTTCATAAAAATAATAACCATCATTACTTTTATTATTCTTTAAATATTCATCACTAACTTTTGATAAATCAAAATCTTTTTGAAAACCAACTGTATAATTATATCTAACAGGAAAAACACTTTCATTAACATCAATATGTAATTGTTCTTGTTTACATTCTTTTAAATCAACTACATCTGGATCATCACAAGTAGGTTTAACACTTCTTAAAGGTAATAAACTAGCAGGAATACGCATTCTAACAAATTGTTGGTTCTTAATTAATTCAACAGTAGAACCGCCAGTAAACTTAAGATTAAAGGTAGTATCCTCTAAAGCAGTTGTAATACTAACTAAAGTAAATGATAAATTAGTTTCATTTCCTGTCACATTATTATAAGTTCCTAAAAAATAAGCATGTAATTCTGCCACTCCTTTAGCATTACTAGGTTGAGCTAAAACATTACCATTGTTATCATAGTATGATTGAATTACATTCATATTTTCATCAATATAATATTTAATAACATTTTTAAAATCATCATCACTATTATAATAAATATTATGAGCTTGATAATTACTAATTAATAAATTACTAGCTTTATTCTCATTTATCGTTAATGCTTCTTCTAATACTCCAATATACTTATCCCATGCATCATTATTATCAGGACCACTACCTACTACTCTCGCAAAATTACGTCCAAACCATAATTCTCCATTATAAAATATTCCTTTATCATTTTTATATTCCATATATTTACCAATAACATCTGAAATAATTACAAAACCTGAATTATTAGGATTATTTGTGGAAATAGTAACATATCCTCCTTCACTAATGATATTATGCGAAATAGAATCTAAAGCATCTTCTAAAGCTTTTTCATCAGTAGCTGGATAATATTGATCATTATAACGATAATCACTAATATCATTATTATTAACTAAATTAGCTAAATACCATCTATTATTACTATTTAATACATTTAAAGGAAAAGATATATCTAAATTATTAGTATAATCATCTAATAGATTTTTTAGGTTGTAATCAACACCATTTAAATTATGATTAATTAGGACTGCGGAATCTTTTGGATTTAAGACTGCAGCTGCATCATCAGAATTATCTCCAACACCTAAAGTATAGAAAATGGCTTTATCACTACCATTAGGATAATAATGTTGAGAAACTTCTTCTTTAATATAACTTGCCGTAAGAATAGTTAATAAATCAGTTCCAATATCACCTTGTCGAGGCACCCCATTACCTGCATCATAATTTTGTGCTGTGGCACTATTCATTGTATAGTCCAGCCAACCATAAGTAGGATCACCATCACTCATTAAAATAATAATTGGTTTTCTTTTGATATTATAAGTTTGTTTACTATTTTCATCATAATATTCAAAATTAGTGTCTGCATTTAAAAATAATTCACTTGTAGCTTTTAACCCCATTTGGGTATTAGTACCACCAAGTACATTATAAGAAGAGTAATCTACGATACTATTATCACTTGCTTTAACATCATTATTAACAGAAATAGTATGAGCATTACCAATATTTTCAATTTTAAAATATGTTTCACTTGAAGAAGAATAATGATTTAATTCCAAAAGAGTAATAGTTTGTTGGCCACTAAATCCAACAACCGCAACTCTATTATATTCATTATCGTTTAAAAATTCACTCATCGCCTTATTAAGCGAATTAACTAAAATGTAATCTCTTGTTTTTTCATTCCCATTAACATAGTTTCCATTCATTCCATAAGCAGACATACTTGCACTTAAATCAATGGTAAATACTGCATCTATAGGAGTTTTTACTTTAGAAACGGTATAACTTTGAGCTAATGATGATAAAGTAACAAGAAAGGTATCTGTATCCGCATTAATTGTTTTCTTTCTACTTAAATTATCTTTGGTATAACCAAAAGTAATTGATTTATTAACTGATTTATCAACCCAAACACGACCATTATCTAAAGTATTAGGTAAAAAATTATTTTCTATTGTATGTGTTGTTAGATCATTAGTATATTGAAATTCATTATCAAATGTATTTGCTTTAATATTATTTAAATTAATAAATAACATAAATATTAAGCTAATAATAATTAATTTGTTCTTTTTCATATTAATCATCCTTTAATTACTAATATGTTTTAATTATATTAGACTTTAAAGGTATTATTAGTATAGAAATAAACTAATTATTAATAATAGTCTTGTGTTGTTACTAAAACTACATATTTCATCAATATTATTTATAATTAAATAAACTAAAATTAAAATATAGTTAATAATATTAACTATTAATTTGATTTTTTTCTAAAAAAAAATTATATTAATTTAATTAATATAATTTCGTTTAATAAAATGGAGCGGGTGAAGAGAATCGAACTCTCACAGTCAGCTTGGAAGGCTGAAGTTCTACCATTAAACTACACCCGCATGGCGGTCCAGACGAGACTCGAACTCGCGATCTCCGCTGTGACAGAGCGGCATGTTAACCACTACACCACTGGACCAACGCTTTAATATAATACCATTAATATATATAAAAGTAAATATTTAAAGCAATTTTTTATCTTATAATTCTATTTCTTGGCCATCACAAACAATTAATTTATTTAAACCAGGCCATTCATTGGCTTTTTCAATAGAAAATAAGTTTAATGGATCTAGATGAATAGGTATATTATGTTTAGCATTAATTCTTGCAGTAGCTTCTTTAGCATCATTAAAAGGTATCGTATACATATTATCAGAATTTAATATTGCATAATCAATATTTAAATCATGTAAATTATTCATCTCATCAATTAATCCTGTATCACCAGAACAATATATTTTTAAATTATCAAATTCCAATAAATAACCAACACATTCATTTTTATTATGATGTGAATTATAAGCTGGTAATGCAGTAATTTTAATATCATTTAAATCAAAATGTTGATACTCGTTATTTATTAAAGCATTGTTATTAGAAATAATAATTGTATCTGGTTTTTGATTAATTAACTTAATTTGATTGTGATCATGATGTTGATGTGTTATCAAAACTAAATCAGCTGGTAAATTATAACCTTTACCCGCAAATGGATCAACATAAACTACTTTATTATTATTAGTTATAAAACGATAACTACCATGCCCTTGATATAAAAACTTTGCCATTATAACCCCTCAATTCTTATTTAATATTTTCTAAATCTTTTTTAATTTTAGTAGTTGAAATACCTTCAGTACGTGGCATATATACTACTTCACAATAATCTTTTAAAAAGTCAAATTGACCTTCCCAATCATCACCAATAACAAATTTATCTATTTTTAATAGTTGCACATCATTAGTTTTTTGATCCCATGAATCTTCAGGAATAACTAAATCAACATATCTAATACTTTCTAACATCATTTTTCTTTCTTCATAAGAATGATAGGCTTTCTTTCCTTTTAAAGCATTAAATTCATCAGTTGATAAAGCTACCACTAAGTAATCTCCAAGTTGCTTAGCTCTTTTTAATAATCTAATATGCCCCCAATGAAGTAAATCATATGTTCCATAAGTAATAACCCTTGTAAATTTTTTCATTTATATACCTACTTTCTTAATTCAATAACAATTCTAACACCATGTTCATCATTGTCAATATTAATACTTGTTTTAGTGCCAAACTTTTCAATTAACGCTAGTGCTTCTTTTATCGTATTAATTTCTACTTGATAATTAGCTTTACTAATTATTTTTTTACCTTTTTTAGGCTTATCTTTAACTAATGAACTAACGTATTTATCTGTTTGTGCTACATTCATTTTATCATTAACTATTTTTTCAAAAGCTTCTTCTCTTACTTTGTCATCTTTAATTTTTAATAAAGCACGTCCATGTCTTTCAGTAATTTCTTTATTTAAAATACTCTTTTGCATATCATCATTTAACCCAAGTAATCTAATTTTATTCGCAATACTACTTTGTGATTTACCGATACTTTTTGCAAGCTCTTCTTGAGTCATATCATAATTATCTAACAATTTTAAATAAGCATAAGCTTCTTCAATAGCACTTAGATTTTCTCTTTGAATATTCTCAATAATACTTAATTTACTTGAGGCGCTATCATCCACATTATCAACAATAGCATCAATATATTGTTCACTTAGATATTTAGTAGCCCTAAGTCTTCTTTCACCAGCAATTAATTCATAATGATTATCTTTGATTCTAACAATAATTGGTTGAATTAAACCATTCTCTTTAATTGATTGAGCTAATTCCATGATACTCGCTTCACTAAAATGTTTTCGTGGTTGATTAGGATTTACTCTAACATCTACAACCTTAATTCTTTCAACTTTTTTGTCCATTAAATCACTCCTATAGTGGTTTCTTTTTTATTTGAGCATACATTCTTGGATATTTAGTATTTGTTTTAGAAAACTTATCATATTTAATTAAATATCTAACATCATTATCATTAAATAAATAATATTTCTCATACTTAACTAATTTTGCATTAAGCTTTTTAATTCCTTGGTCAGCTTCCTTAATTTCATCAAGAGCTTGTTTTCCTTTTAATGAAATAAAACTACCATTTACTTTAACCATAGGAATGCATAATTCATCTAAAATATTTAAACGAGCAACTGCTCTAGCTATTACTAAATCATAATATTCACGATGTTCTAAAGCAAATTCTTCAGCACGGGCTGCTATTACATCAACATTAGTTAAATTTAATTCATTAATTAATACATTTAAAAAAGTTATTCTTTTATTTAAACTATCAACAATTGTTACTTTTAAATTAGGATAAACTATTTTTAAAGGAATACTAGGAAAACCAGCTCCTGCACCAACATCACATATTACTTGATTATTAAAATCATAAATCTTTGATGATAATAAGCTATCATAAAAATGTTTTTCATAAACATCTTCTTCTTTAGTTAGAGCTGTTAAATTCATCTTTTCATTCCAAGTAATTAATAAATGATAATAATCATCAAATTGCTTAACTTGATTATTACTTAATTCAATATTTAATTCTTCTTTTACTTTATTAATAAAAGTTATTTTATCCATGGTAATTACCAACTTTTAAATAGATTAATAAATTTTGAATATCTGCAGGATTAACTCCTGATATTCTTGAAGCTTGCCCAATATTAAGTGGTTTAACTTGTTTAAATTTTTGTACTGCTTCTAAAGCTAAATTAGTTACTTTATCATAATCAATACTTTCAGGAATAAGTTTATCTTCTAACTCTTTAAATTTTTGAGCTTGTTTAATAGCTTTCTTAATATAACCTTCATATTTAATCTCAATTTCAACGCTATTAATAACATCATTACTATATTTAGTTATATCCAAATAGTCTTTTAATAATTCCATTTTAATTTCTGGTCTTTTAATTAATTCATAGGCACTAATTCCAGCATGAATAGTCGCAAAATTGAACTTAGTTAATAAATTATTTATTTCATGAAATTCATTAAATTTTAGATTAGTAAGTTCTTCTTTTAATTCAAGAGCTTGTTTTTCTTTATTACAAAAAATATCATATCTTAATTGTGAGACTAAACCTGCTTGATAAGCTATTTCAGTTAATCTCTTACTAGCATTATCACTTCTTAATAATAAACGGTATTCAGCTCTACTTGTAAGCATACGATAAGGCTCTTTTGTGCCTTTTGTAACTAAATCATCAATCATTACTCCAATATAAGCTTGATCTCTTCTTAATACTATTCCATCTTTATTTTCACAAGCTAAAGCAGCATTAATACCAGCCATTATTCCTTGACCAGCGGCTTCTTCATAACCACTAGTACCATTTATTTGACCTGCACAATACAAACCACTTACAATCTTTGTTTCTAAAGTAGGTTTTAATTGTAAAGGATTGATAGCATCATATTCTATTGCATAAGCATATTTTAATATTTTAGCATTTTCACAACCTATTATTGAATGAATCATCTGTTCTTGAATATCATAAGGCATACTAGTTGAAAAACCTTGGACATAAATAGTATTCATATCTTTTGATTCTGGTTCTAGAAATATTTGATGACGAGGTTTATCACTAAAACGAACTATTTTATCTTCAATACTTGGACAATAACGTGGTCCAACCCCTTTAACTACCCCAGAATACATACTAGATTTATTAAGATTTTCTTCAATTATTTCTTGTGTTAGTGTAGTAGTATGTGTTAAATAACAAGGAGTTTGTTTTTCAATATCAATATATTCATTAACTTTAGTTAATTCACTAAAACCAATTTTTTTATTTGTACCTGGTTCTACTTTAGTTTTTTCATAATCAATAGTATTAATATCAAGACGAGGAGGTGTCCCAGTTTTTAATCTTTGTAATTCAAATCCTTCTCTAATTAATGCTTCTGATAAACCAGCTATACTTTCATAATTATCTGGTCCTTGAACTTTAGTTTGATCACTTACCATTTGAACTGCATTTAAATAAGTACCTGAAGTAATAATTACTTTTGTAGCACGATAATTATTATCATTATAATCAATTACACCTTTAATAACTTTATTTTCACAAATAATATCTTTAATATTAGCCTCAATAACATCTAAATTATTTTCATTTAAGCATACTTCTTGCATGTATTTAGGATATGCTTTTTTATCTACTTGAGCACGTAAAGATTGAACAGCAGGACCTTTAGTAGTATTAAGCATCTTCATTTGTAAGTAAGTATGATCAGTAGTAAGACCCATTTGTCCACCTAAAGCATCAACTTCCCGAACAATTATACCTTTAGCTGGCCCACCAATGCTAGTATTACAAGGAAGATGTCCAATTGAATCAATATGGGACGTAATCAAAGCTGTTTTTTTATTCATTCTAGCACTTGCTAGAGCGGCTTCAATTCCAGCATGACCACCACCAATGACAATTATTTCATAGTTCATCTTAACATCTCCTTTATAAGCTTTTAAATTATATCACTTTATAGTAGCTAATTCAAAAATATCCATTAAAAAAAGCTACTGTAATTAGTAGCTTTTTATCTAAATATTTGATGTTATTCTTTTGCTTGAGCATGTACTTTTTTAGCATCACCAGTATGCCAGAAAGTAACACCCTTAAACGCTTTTTGTTCTTCTTCTGATAAAGAATCAATTGTAAAGAATTCATCTTCAGTTCCAGCTTTTTCACGGCGTTCATAATCTTTGAAACATATGATTGCTGGTGCCGCAATTATCAATATACCAATAACATTAATCCATGCCATACAAGCAACACCAATATCAGCTACAGCCCATGCTACAGCATTTGATTGAATTGCAAAGAATCCTGTTACAAATAAGTAAATAATCTTTAAAATCCAAGTTGCAGCTTTACGAGTAGCAGCTGTTTTCTTTTCTAATAAGATTAGTAAATCAGATTCAGCGTAATAGTAAAGAGCCATTAATGTTGTGAAAGCAAAGAAGAATAATGAGATTGCTACGAATTTCCCACCAAAACCATGAATTAAAGTATTAAAGGCTTGTGGTGTGAACATTGAAATAGATTCTGCACTTCCAGTAAAATCTTTACCATTTACATTCGCAAAAATTGTACTAGTATGATCAGCATATGTTTGGAAAATACCATTTGCATCTGCTCCTTCACTTGTTTTAAATACTTGATAAGTACCAGTCATTAAAATCGCAAATGCAGTTGCACTACATACAAATAAAGTATCAAAATAAACTGAGAATGCTTGTACTAAACCTTGTTTAGCAGGATGAGAAACTTCAGCAGCTGCTGCAACGTGAGGTGCAGTACCTTGACCAGCTTCATTAGAGAATACTCCACGTTTAACTCCCCATAAAATAGCCCATCCAAGAGTACCAGCTAAAGCTTGTTTTAATCCTAAAGCTCCACCAAAGATATCTCCTAAAACTCGTGGTAATTCACCAATATTAACAATAATGATAATTATTGCCGCAAGAATATAAATACCACTCATGAAAGGTACAATAACTTCAGCTGCTTTTGCGATTGATTTAGTACCACCAATAATGATTAATGCTAATAATACAACAGTAATAATCATTGGAATATAACTACTTACTCCAAAGTTTTCATGAATAGCTGTCGCAATAGCATTTGATTGAATACCAGGTAACGCAATACCGCAACCAACAATACAAGCAACGATAAAGACAATTTTTAATCCACCTAAACCTCTTTTACCAAAGTATAGAGCAGGTGAACCACGATACTCACCATCAATTTCATCTTTATAAATTTGAGCTAATGTTGCTTCAACGAATGCTGAACCAGAACCTAAGAAGGCAATCATCCACATCCAGAACACAGCCCCTGGACCACCATATGCGATAGCTGTCGCTACCCCAACAATATTACCTGTTCCAACACGACCAGCTACTGCCATCGCAAATGCTTGGAATGAAGATACACCTTTTTCAGAAGATGAACCTCCAAATAACAATGTAACCATTTTTTTAATTTTACGCACTTGTGGAAAGGCCATACGAATACTAAAATAAATACCTGTACAAACCAATAGAATTACAAGTGGTGGTGACCAAAGCAACGACGCAAGTGCATTACAGAAGCCATCGAACCCTTGAAAAGTTGTCATGCCTTTGAATGCATCAATTGTTTGATCAATAAAAATTTGAATAACACCCATGTTTTTTTCCTCCTAACAATTATTTAAAATAACGTTGGATACATTATAAGACTTTATGGCTGTTTAACAACACAAAATAAACATATATAAGATAATAGCTAATAATTTTAAAGTTGTTTTTTTATTATTTTAATTTTATTTTAATATTTAATACCTTATATTAAATCTAAATTAAAATAATAGATATTTTAACATATGTGTAATTTTACATTGTTAATAACTATAAACATATCTAATATTTTACTTAATATCCTTTATTAGATTTTTTTTTTAAATAATTATTTATCATAAAAAAACTATAAGAATTAGCAAGTACTAATTTTTATAGTCTTATTTATTGTATTAAATCAATTAAATATATTCTGAAATGTAATTTTGATCACTTATATTAAATTTATTTTTATTTAATTCTTTGACCATCATTACTAGTTCTTTATTATTAGTTTTAAAATTATAAGTATCACTTAATAATTCAATTTTATTGACTTTATATTGAGAAATAATTGTTTTAATAAGATTTAATAAACTCATCTTATTAATAAAAGCACATTCACTTATCTTAAGAATATTATCTTTTATAGTATAAAAACAATAAGCTTCTTTAGTAGTTACAGCTTGTATATTATCAATACTTAGATATGGTAATAATTTATCATAATATGCTTCATTTCTTAATTTATATCCAGATAAGTCTAAAACATACTTATTATAAATATTTAATAATAATGAACTAGATACTTCCTCTAATTCAATATATTCATTACTTAGTAAATCATCTAAATAAATAATATTCAAACTTTTATAATATGCTTCATAAAAATCAAATTGTTTATATAAATTCCAATCATAAGCTTGTAAAATCATATAATTTTGCTTTAATTTATTACTAGCATAATCAATAGCATAATTCATTATTGTCTTCATATAACCCTTATGACGATCTTTTTTAAGTGTTGCGACCCATGTTATAAAACTTACATTTTCATAAGTACCATTAAAATATAGTTCATGTTGGGATAAGACAATGCTTGATTTAATTTCATTATCATCTATTAAAACAAAAGTATTATCATAATCTAAATAATTAGTTAAATAATAATCAATGCTTGCTTGTGAATCATGTTCTAAAAAACACTCATACCATAATGCTTTTAGCGAAGTTAAATCATCAACTAATAATTTTCTAATTTTCATCTTTACGTCTAATGGTATATTTCTCTACTAAATATTCTGGTTGGTATGATAATTTTGATTTTCTTAGATTTTCTTCACCGACATCATCTTCACTATTAATAAATTCTAGATCATCAAAGAATGTTGTAACTAATTGTTGTCTAATAAAAGGATATAATCCTACTATTTTAGGATTGGCTTTTTCGACATTACAAACTGCTGTTGTATCATTTAATTGTGTTCCATAAGAAAAAGCTTCTAATTTATTATCAATGTAAATAGCTAACCCCTCACAACTAAGTTTTGAGAAATTATTTAATACATCAATTGTTCCTTTTACTTCTTGGTCAATATACATGTCTCTTTGAATTTTACTTTTATCCCAAGCTTTAGTAAAAGCAATACAATCTTGAATTACATCAGGATTATTCGCTATTAACTTAATTTCATATCTTCCTTCATAATTCTTTTTAAAATTATTTAAATGATTTCTTTTCTTTTGAAGTTTCTTCCCACTATAAGTCATTAACTTATCAACACGATATAAATAATCATAAGAATCTCTTGTTAATTCATAAGTAAAGAAATCTTTATATTTTTCTTCTATTTTATTTTGAATCTTTCTAACACAATTATGAATAATAAAAGGTTTATTATTTTCTTTAAAATATTTAATTAAAAATTCAATAGCTTTATCTATTTTATCAAGTGAACATAAAGGATTTAAAGAAAAGAATTCTCCATTAAGATTACAAAAGACAATAATAAAATCTTCTTCTTTATTCTCATAAACACTTAATTTATACATATCACGCCACATATACATGTTAGTAAAAGATAGGTTATGATCCTTATAATCTAAATTAAGAACTTGATTTTCAATAGTATCTTTTAAAGATAAATCAAATTTTTTAAGCATATTATCACCTTTTTTATTATATCACATTAAAATTTTTCACTTGTTTAGTTTGCTTTATTTAGGTACAACTAAAATACCTACAACATTTAAACCTGTATGAGCTGCTATAACAGCACTAATTCCATAATTTTTATATTTAAATTTAGGATTTATTTTCATAATTTCTTCTTTTAATAATTTAACATTATCACTTGCCTCTAATTGAGCTATAGCAATCGTATAATTATTTTCATCGATACCATCTAAAGCTGTTTTGGCGAGCATTTTAATAGCTTTTTTGCTAGATCTAATTTTTTCAACAACATCAATACGTCCTTGTTGGGCAATATCTAATCTTAATAAAGGTTTAATTTTTAACATTGTTCCTAAGGCAGCTGCAGCTGGTGTTAAACGACCACCATGCATTAAGAAAAATAAATCATCGACAACTAAATAGACACGTGAATTTTCGATATCTTTTCTAACAATATTCAAAGCTTCTTCAATTTCCATATGATCTTGTTCAATTAATCGTCTAACTTTTAAAAGAGGAACTGTTTGAACAGTACCAACACAACAAGAATCTAAAGGATAAATTTTAAAATTCATACTATCAGCTTGCGCAATAACATTATTTAAAGTACTAGATAAACCACTACCAATAGAGGCATAAATAGCACAATCATATTTTTCTTTTTTTAATCTTTCAATTAATTGTTCAACATCTAAAGGACTTGGTTGTGAAGTAGCTACATCTTTTTTATTTGATAAAGAATAAATTAAATAATCATGATCTAAATCACGACCCTCTTTAAAACATTTATTATTTATTACTACTTGTAGTGGTAAATAAATTAATCCATAATCATAAGCTTCTTGTTCATTTAACAAACAAGCACTATCAATAATATAAGCAATTTTTTTCATTAGTTATCTCCTTTTCTTAAAAATTAAATCTTTACAACCAAGAATTGGTCGATATTTAGGACTTATCATTGATGTTTGTTCTACAAATAATTCAATAACAATTAAAGCAATAATTAATAATATTAAAGAAGCTTTTTTATTAATTAAATAAACAAAAGATATTTGTGAAAAATAGAAAGATACAAAATAAATAATTAATACTGTCTTTGTTTGTGATAAGCCCATTTTATACATTAAAGTATGATGTAAATGTTGTTTGTCAGGCGACATTATTTTAACGCCTTTAAGTTTACGCCTAATAATTGATATAAGTGTGTCTAAGATAGGAATAATAAGAATAAATAAAGCAGGACCTAGGGTTAGAAAAGCACTTGTTTTAAAACCTAACAAAGAAATACCAGCAATCATAAAACCAATAAAAAGCGAACCTGTATCGCCCATGAATATTTGAGCAGGATGAAAATTAAAAAATAAAAAGCCTAAGATTGCGCCTAATAAAATTAATGATAATAATAAAATATCGAAGCGATCTTGCATATAGGCTAACATTGAAAAAGTAGCTAAGATAATAGCTGAAACACCACTACATAAGCCATCCATGCCATCAATTAAATTCAACGCATTAGTAATACCAACAATCCATATTAAAGTAATAAAGATGGAAAATGGTCCAAAATCAAAATGAATACCTAAAGGTAAATTAATGGTTGTTAAGGCAATACCACCAAAAAAGACAACTATTAAAGCAGCACATATTTGAAATAATAATTTAACAAAAGGATTTAATTGCATTAAATCATCTAAAGTACCACATAAAGCAATAATAAAACCTCCTAGTAATAAAGCCATAATTTGTTGGTCGGCCCTTAAAAAGAACATTGAGCTAATCAAAAAACCAGAATATATGGCTAGACCTCCCATACGAGGAATAACTTTATGATGAATACGTCGTGAACCTGGCCAATCTACAATATATAATTTTAAACTTACTTTAGCAATAATTGGTGTCAATACTAAAGACGATATTAAAGCAACTAATAAAGCCAATATAAATATATACAATAAAATCACCTCTTATTCAAAATATGTTTCTTTATTATTATTATAGATATCCATAATAATTTCAAATTGTTCTTTAGTTGTTTTAGAACTCATTTTAGGTAAATTATTTAAATCAAAGAAAGCTACATCATCTGTTTCATGAGATATTTGAGCTTTACCACCAATAATATGAGCTAAGAAATAAATACTAGTTTCACTAACACTAATTGGTTTTTCAAAATAATTATTATTATTAAATATAGCTAAAACTTTAGCTACTTTAATATCAAATCCTGATTCTTGTTTAACTTCTTCAATAGCAGTATCAGCTACGCTATGATAATAATCAACCCAGCCACCAGGTAAAGAATAAGTTTGAGTAACACTTTCCCTAACTAAAAGAATTTTATTATTTTTAATAACTAAACAACGAGCAGAAATATTAGGTGTAGGATAAACATCTCTAATAAAATAATTTTCTTTTTCAATAGTTTGATTAGTATATTTTTCTAACATTTCCTTACTTAATTCTTGAACTAATTTATAATTTTCAATAGCATACGGATCAGTTGAAAAAGTTAATCCTATTTTCGCAATACTTTGCATTTTAATAATATATTCTAAATATTTCATAATAATCACACATTAAATGCATCAGGTAAGTCATTTTCTAATAAGACATAACAATTAGGTTCTTTAATACGTTCAAGAGTATTGAATGCATCATAAATACGATTAACCACATAAACATATTTCATATTAAATCCAGAATCTAATAAACCTTGATAGACAGCTTTCGTTTGTTTGCGACCAACCAAAATAACGCGATCACATCGATTAATAAAATATGAACCAAATTCATAATTATATTGATCTTGTGATGCTCCTAAATCAATTAAACCAGGTGTAATACAAATTCTTAAACCAGGCATATGTTTTAAAACATCTAAAGTTAATTTACTTGAAACAGGATTAGAATTAAAAGCATTATCAATAATTGTATAGTCATCTTGTTTTTTAACTTCTAAACGATGAGGAACATAATTAAGTTGTTTAATTGCAATAACTAAATCATCAATGCTAATACCATAATGTAAACCAATTGCAATACCAGCTAAAATATTATAAATATTATGAATACCAAGTAATTTAGTTTGAAAATGAACTAATTTATTATCAATATTAACATCAAAAGAAGAACCATCTTTACTATAAACAATATTATTTGCTTTAATATCACACTCTTCATTAATACCATACCATATTTGTTTAGCTTTAGAAGTTATTGGATATTCTCTTATAAATTTTTCATCTTTATTTAGAACAACTAAACCATTTTCATCCATTAATTCAACCATTTGCATTTTCTCATTAATTATATTTTCTTGTGTTTTAAATGTTGCAAGATGTTGATTCCCAATACTAGTAACAACTCCTATTTGTGGTCTAACAAAATTAACCAATTCAGTTATTTCTCCAACTTTATCAGCACCCATTTCACAAATAAATATTTCATGAATTGGTTGTAAATAATCATTAATCGTAATTGATATTCCCATAGGAGTATTATAGCTTGCAGGTGTAACTAAACAATAGTATTTCTTAGATAATATTTCATTAATAATATTCTTACTACTAGTTTTACCATAACTACCTGTAATACCTATTTTAGAAATAGCAGGCATACTATCTAATTTAGTTTTTGCTTTATTTAAAAACTTATTTTTAAATAAATTTTCTAAAGGTTGATTAATTAAACTTACAATACTAATAATATGCATTTGATATAAATGAAAAATAGCTAATAATAATAAGAATATGTAATAGTGATTTTTTAAAGCTAACAATGATAATAATATAAAAATAATTAAAATAATAATATAAGTAAAAAGTTGTCTTTTAACACGATTAGTATAGACAAGCGGTTTAATATAAGTCTTTTTTCTTGATTTATTTAATTGAATTAAACCATAAATAACAAGAATAGTAATTAATAAATAAATTCTTAATTCCACAAAAGGATTGATTAAAGCACTTAAGATAACTAAAAACCAAACAACCATTACTCCTAAAGGATAAGTTTTAGTAACATTATTTTTTTGCCACTGTCTAAACCTTACAATTTCATAACGATTTTGTTGGAACATATGAAAAGCTCTTAAACCAAATTTAACTACTAAATATAAGTATAATACATAAACAATTACAAGAAGGATATTATCTAACATCATTTAAGCCCTCCTTTAAAAATTGATTGCAATCGTTTTTAAAATCTTCACTTCTTTCTAAATAAGCATAATGTGAAGCATTAGGATAAACAATTAACTTACTATGTGCAATCTTATTATTTAATATTTCACCCATCCATAAAGGAGTCGCATCATCTTCACTACCAAAAATTAATAGTGTTGGTACTTTAACTTTATCTAAGATAGGTTCTAAATCTTCATTAATTGTATTTTTTAAAACTTCTTTCATAATAGGACTACTGTTTTTATAATCTTCTGAACCACTATTATCCATATATTCTTGAATATAATATTTAATAAAAGGAAAGTTCTTAAATTTCTTTACTATTTTATAAAAAGAGACTCTTAAATAATATAATAAAGTCTTTTTACTTTTTAAACCAGCTGCGCCAGTTAAAATCATACAATCTAAATTATCATTTTCACTAGCATATTTTAAGGCAATACGACAACCAAAAGAGTGCGCAATTATTATAGGATTATCAATTTTATTAAGTCTAATAAATTCCTTTAAAAAAGCTACATAATCACTAATTGTATATGGATAATCAGGTTCATCACTATAACCAAATCCTGGTAAATCAATATTATAAACAGTATAATTATCAACTAAATTATTTTCAATTGTATACATCATTTCTAAATTTTGACCCCAACCATGCATTAAAATAACAGGTTGTCCATGTCCTGATTTTTTATAATTAATAACTAAATTATTAACATTTATTTCCACATTATCATTCCTTTGCTTAGATATTATACCATATTAAGATAACTAAAAAAAATTAACATATAATGTTAAATATAAGATAAAAAAGAAAACTACTTTACATTAATGTAAAGTAGTATATAACTTTGAACTAATTAATAACCAAAGACAATCTTAGTAATTAGAAAACCAACGATAATTATCATAATGATTAAGACAATCGTAAAGATAATATCTATAACTTTTGATTTAGGTTTTTCTTTATCAATATCTTTCTCTTCATTTTTTAAGATATCTAAATCTGATTTAGTTATATTATATTTAGTATTTTGATCTAAAGCTATTGAAAGTGTATCAGATAAATCTAATTCTTTCTCACTAGCTTTATTTAAATTAGCAATTTCATTAGAAAAATCATTTTGTTCAATTTCTTTTTTTTCATCTACTGGATCAGATTTTAAATCATTTAAAATATCTTCATTTAAGGTGAATGAATCTTCAGTAGCATTAGTATTTAAACTATTATCTAAATTATCTAAATTATCTAAGGTTTCTAAATTATCTAAAGCATCTAAGTTAACTGCATTTGGATTAGAATGTGTTTTTTCAACTTTTATTGGTTGAGCTTCATCAACAATATTTAATGAATTTAATTGATTATCTAAATCATTAAATAAATCAGTATTAGCTTGTTCAATTTGTCCAATATTATCAGGAACAACAATTGGTTGAGCAGTATGAGCTTCAATATTAGAAGGTTCTTTTTTTCCATCAATAGCATTCAATATTAATTTATCATGTAATAAATAATCGGTTTGTTCAAATTGATTAACATTTTCATTAACATTTTGTTTAGCTAGTTGTTCTCTCATTGGATTAGTTAAAACAACATTACTATTTTCAAATGAAGAAGCTATTTCTTCTTGTGAAGGAAAATCACTTTTATAAGTTACATTATTTTGAACAACAGGTTGTTCAATAGGCGCTACTTTTTCTTGTAAGACTTGTTTTTGAATATGATTATTTAAAGAATTAGCTCTTAAATTTTCATATAACTTATTAGCATTAGAATCATAATTAAAACTATTTCTTTCTTGTTCTTTATTAGTTTGAGCTAAAGCAATTTCTTCTTTTAATTGCTCAACACTAAGTCTTTCCTTCTCTTTTAATTGGGCTTTGATATCATTAATGGTCGGAATGTTTTTAAAAGGATCATTGCTTATTTCTTGTGATTTTCTTTCATTAGCTTCATTAAAATAAGCAAGAGCATCATTTACTTTCTTTTCATGACGAAAAGTAACACTATCTGACTCATTATTTAACATCTTATTATATTCTTCATCACTTTTAACTCGACTTCTCATAACATACACACCCTAACTAATTCTTTATTTTACTTGCTATTTCTTTTATTTTATTTAAACGATGATTAATAGTCGAACGACTAATTTTCTCATTATATTCTTCTTCAAACAATCCCACTAATTCACTTAAGCTAGCATCACTATATTTCTTTCTTAAATTGGCTACTTTTCTAACATTAGAATCTAATTTTTTTAAATAATCACTAGCAATTAATTTATCAATAGCTTCTATTTGAGTATTAGCTGCTTTTTGAACTTTTTGTTCATTAGCAACATCCATATTATTAATTCGATTAATTGAATTAACAAAGTCTCTTTGCATTCTAATATCTTCAAAATTAAACATTGAATTAGTTGCTCCTAAATAATTTAGAAAATCTACTATTTCGCGAGCTGACTTAAGATATAAAACATAATTATTTCTTCTTTTAATCATTTTAAAAT
>JAISTP010000038.1 GCA_031272545.1 Bacilli bacterium
GAAGATTAGCTGATATTGCACCAACTATTTTAGATTTATTAGATGTTGAAAAGCCTAGTGAGATGAGTGGTGTCTCACTAATTGAAAGGAAAGATAAATAATGCCATATATTACAGATGTTTATGCTAGAGAGGTATTGGATTCAAGAGGAAATCCAACAGTAGAAGTAGAAGTTACTATTGAAAGTGATATCACTGCTAGTGCTATTGTTCCATCAGGAGCTAGTACTGGAGAATGGGAAGCAGTTGAATTAAGAGATAATGATAAAGATAGATATTTAGGGAAAGGTGTTTTAAAAGCAGTTGATAATGTTAATGAAATTATTGCCAATGAATTAATTGGAATTGATTGTCGAGATCAAGTTTTTATTGATAATTTAATGATTGCTTTAGATGGTACTGAAAATAAATCTAAATTAGGGGCTAATGCAATACTTGGCGTTAGTATGGCAGTTGCGAAAGCTGCTGCTGAATATTCAGGGCAAACTTTATATCAATATTTAGGTGGCTTCAATGCTAAAGAACTTCCTGTACCAATGATGAATATATTAAATGGTGGTTCTCATGCGGATAATAATGTAGATTTTCAAGAATTTATGATTATGCCAGTGGGTGCTCCTTCATTTAAAGAAGCAATTAGATATGGAGCTGAAGTATTTCATTCTTTAAAAAATGTTTTACATAGTAAAGGACACAATACAGCTGTTGGTGATGAAGGTGGCTTTGCTCCTAATCTATCAAGCAATGAAGAAGCTATTCAAGTTATTCTAGAAGCTATCAAAGCAGCAGGATATGAACCTGGTAAAGATATTGTTCTTGCTATGGATGTAGCATCAAGCGAATTCTATAATAAAGATACTAAAAAATATGAATTAGCTGGGGAACAAAAAGAAATGACATCAACTGAATTAATTAATTTTTATGATGAATTAACTCAAAAATACCCAATTATTAGTATTGAAGATGGTTTAGATGAAAATGATTGGGAAGGATGGCAAGAATTAACTAAGAAAATTGGTCATCGTGTTCAATTAGTTGGTGATGATTTATTTGTCACAAACACTAAACGATTAGCTAAAGGAATTGAAATGAATGTAGCTAATGCTATTTTAATTAAAGTAAATCAAATTGGTACTTTAACTGAAACATTTGATGCAATTGAATTAGCTAAAAGAAATGGTTATACAGCAGTAATTTCTCATCGTTCTGGGGAAAGTGAAGATACTACTATTGCGGATATTGCTGTAGCTACTAATGCTGGACAAATTAAAACTGGTTCAATGTCTAGAACTGATCGTATTGCTAAATATAATCAATTACTTAGAATTGATGACGCTTTAGATGAATTAGCAATTTATCGTGGTAAAGATACATTCTATAATTTAAAATAGAATTATTAAATATAATATAAAAATCAATAACATTAGTTATTGATTTTTAATGTTTTAACTTAAAATAAATAAAAAGATAGAAATAAGTAATTTTATATATGTAAATATTAATGCTTATGAATAGTTTTTATATTATTATTAGCTTATAAAAATAGTTAACTTATAAATTTAAAATTATATTAATATATGGTATAATTGCAACGTGTTTTTATATATTAATTGGAGAATAATATATAAGAAATAATAACTAAGTAAAGGAGATTTATGATGAATCTATTTTGGCAATTTTATCCACGTGTTAATGGTTTTGGGATGTTTTCATTAACTCATATAAGATGTTTAATAATATTAATAATATTATCTTATTTTATTATTACTTATTATTTAAATAATAATACTATTCAAAAAAGAATAGCTTTTATAATAGGATTAGTTTTATTATTATTAGAGATGTTATTTTTAATATTATTAATAATTACTAATCAATTTAGTTATGATCAATTACCTTTACAATTATGTGATTTGTCTGCATTTATTATTTTTATAGATGCCATTAAATCAACTAAGTTTACCAGAGCTATATTATATAGTTTAAGTATGCCTGGAGCTTTAGCTGCCTTAATATTCCCTGATTGGGCATGTAATCCAATATTTAATGCTTTTTCTATTATTAGTTTTCTAGTCCATACTTTACTAGTAATGTATCCAATAATGAAGATTATTAATAAAGAAATTATTCCTTCTTTTAATGATATGATCTATAATATTATCTTTTTAGTTATATGTATTCCTATTATGCTAGAAGTTAATCATCTTTTTAATGCTAACTTTTTCTTTTTAAGTGAGGCAGCTCCTGGTTCTCCATTAGAACCATTACAACATATGTTTGGCCATTATTATATTTTAAGTGCTTTAATTATGATATTAATAATTTGGTCTATTATGTATCTTCCTTGGATAAATAAAAATAAAGAGTATCATCAATCTTATTTAAATAATAAATAATAGTTTAGATTGACTTTACATAAGTAAAGATATATATTAAATATAATAATATATAAAGGAGTGGCTTATGAATGAGTAAGATGATTGAAACAAGAATAGATGATTTTTATTTAAAAGAAACTACTAAAGATGATACTAGTATTATTTTAAAATTTATTAAAGATTTAGCTGAATATGAAAAGATGCTAGATGAAGTAGAAGCTACAGAAGAGCTAATTAATGAAAGTATTTTTAATAATAAATATGCGACTATATTATTATGTATGTATCAAAATGAAGTTATTGGTTATGTTGTCTATTTTTATAATTTTTCTACTTTTACTGGTAAAGGAACATTATATTTAGAAGATGTAATTATTGATGATAAATATCGTCATAAAGGTTTTGGTACAGAGATATTTTATCAATTAGCAAGGATTGCTAAAGAGAAAGATTTATCAAGAATTGAATGGGTATGTCTTGATTGGAATGAACCTTCAATGCGTTTTTATGAAGATGTAATTAAAGGTAAACCACAAAAAGAATGGATTAGATATCGTTTAGATCAAGATGGAATAGATAATCTATTTAATAACAGAGATAAGTAAAAAGTTCCTTTAAGGAACTTTTATTTTACGATTATATCAATAATGTTTTTAATAGGAATATTAATATTATTAACTAAGATAGTATTAGTATAATAGTCAATCTTTATAAGACTACCTTCTTGATTAATAATTTGATTATTTTCAACATAACTAACACATATTTTTTGGTTATTAGTAATAGCTTCTTGTAAAAGATAATCGAGATAATTTTTTTTATCATCTAATAATTCAATATCAATAATATCTTCATCAATAACCATATCTTTTTGTTCTTCTGAACTAATAACAGCAGCAAATGCATGCCATTTTATGATACCTCGTGGATGAAATTGATAGTTTTCATTATTATTTTGCATTGTGACCACCTATTAATTTCTTTCTTGTAAAGTATTGTGAGTCTTCTTGTAAGACTCTAGCTTTAAAGATAGTATTTTCACCAAATTTAGTATTAACTATATCAGTAGCATAATCTAATTTAGTATCATTCTTTTTATTATAAGTAAAGATATCAAGTTGATTTTGTTCAAAAGGTTTTAGATTAGTTAAAGAAATACCTATTTTTCTTATTTTCGCTTCTTCAACTTCACTAAATAATGAAAGAATTGCTTGCGTTATTTCTTTTATATCAATAGTTGGTTTATTTAGTTTATGTTGTTTAGAAAAACTAGATAAGTTTTCATCATGAGCAAATCTAATATGTAAAGCTACTACTTGGCACATTTTATGATCATTACGAAGTCTTTCAACTTGGGTTAAAATCATATCTTTGATAATTGGTTCTACTTGATATTTAGGAGTATTTTTATAAAGAGTATGTGAAATATTATATCCTTTTCTTTCATTTAATATTGGTTGTTCTTGAATCTTTGATACATCAATACCATTAGCATGTAAAAATAATTCTTCTCCTAAAATACCAAATTCATCAACTAATTGATAGATATCAAAATGAGCTAAATCATACATTGATTTAATACCTAATTTATGTAATCTTTTTTCTATTCCTTTACCGATACCCCAACAACTTTTTAAATCAGTTATGGGCCATAATTTAGTATCAATATTATCATAATTAAATTCTGCTATATAATCATTACTATGTTTAGCTTCAATATCCATTGCAAACTTAGCAAGAACTAAATTAGGGCCAATACCACAAGTTGCAAGTAATTTAAATCTTTTATAAAGTTCAGCTAAAAGAAATTGAGCTAATTCATAAGTTGTTTTTTGATATAGTTTTAAATAACTCGTTGCATCAATAAATACTTCATCTATGGAATAAATAAGAATATCATTACTAGCAAAGTATTCTAAATACATTTTTAATATTTGATTACTTAAATAAATATAATAAGACATTCTCGGTTTAGCTATATGAATTTTAATATTACGTGGCAATTCAAATATTCTTAATCTCCCTGGTACACCTTTTGCTTTTAAAGAAGGAGATACTGCTAAAACAATACTTCCTTTACCACGACTAGTATCAGCTACTACTAAATCATATTTTAAAGGATCTTTATTAATTGCAATACATTCAGCTGAAGCATAGAAACTTTTTAAATCAATACATATAATATTATCATGTAATTTAAATTGTTCTAGCATTTTATTTCCTCCTATTTTTTATAAATCATTTGATAAAAAGTTTCATTAAAAATATTTAAAGTTTTAACTACTTCAAAGCCTAATCTTTCATATAAATGTTTAGCTTTTTCTTTATTTACATCGACTAACAATGATAAAGATTTATCACTATTATCAATACAATAATTAAGTAATTTAGAGCCAATACCTTGTTTAGTATATGCTTGATTGGTTGCTAGAGTATCAAGATATACAGTATTAGGTAATGATTCAATATTAAAATGATAATCATTATTAATAAGTTTATTCATTTGGTTGTTTAATTTTTCTTCAACATTACTATCATAATAAATAATACAACCAATTGGTACATTATCTTTTGTATAAACAACAATATTCTTATAACAAAATTTAGTATTTTTATTTGTATAAAACAAATATAATAAATCATTTATTTTATTAGTATCTTTAGTAGCTAAAGCATCTTCAAAAACGCAATTAGCTGCACTTAAGATTAAAGGTTTAATTGCTTCAAAATCTTCTAAGCAAGCTTTTCTAATCATATTTATCACCTCTTAAATTATACTACATTATTGAATAATATTTATTAACAAGTTTATAGTTTACACTAATACTTAGCTATGGTATAATGTTTAAGCGTATAAATACACATACTATGGATTCAGATTCTGGGTGATCGTAAGATTGGATGATGTTAGAAGTAGTAGAGGTTAAAAACAGAAAGGAAGTATATTTATGGCAGTAGTTTCAATGAAAAAACTATTAGAAGCTGGTGTGCATTTTGGACACCAAACAAGAAGATGGAACCCAAAAATGGCTCCATATATTTACACTGCAAGAAATGATATTTATATCATTGACTTACAAAAAACAACTCGTAAAATTGATGAAGCTTATAAAGCAATTAAAACAATTGCAGAAAATGGCGGAAAAATGTTATTTGTCGGAACTAAGAAACAAGCTCAAGATGCTGTACAACAAGAAGCAATAAGATCTGGCTCTTTTTATGTAAACACAAGATGGTTAGGTGGAACTTTAACTAACTTTAAAACAATTAAGAAAAGAATTCAAAGATTAAATAGCATTGAACAAATGGCAGAAGATGGAACTTTTGATTTATTACCTAAAAAAGAAGTAATTCAAATTAAAAAAGAACAAGAAAAATTAGAAAAGTTTTTAGGTGGAATTAAAGAAATGAGAAAGATGCCTGATGGAATCTTTGTTATTGATCCTAAAGTAGAAAGAAATGCAATCTTAGAAGCAAGAAAATTAAAAATTCCTGTTTTTGGTATTGTTGATACAAATTGTGATCCTGATGATGTTGATTTTGTCATTCCAGCTAATGATGATGCTATTAGAGCTGTTAAGTTAATTATTACGGCAATGGCTGATGCGGTAGTCGAAGCAAAGGGTGGCGTATTAGAAGTCGCTTATGTTAAAGATGAAGTAGAAGATAACGATAATAGAAGAAATAATAATCGTCGTAACAATAATACAACTGAAAATAAAGTTGAAGCATAAAAAATATTAAAATGAAGCTTTTGCTTCATTTTATGTGTATAAATAAGGAGGAATAAACAATGCAAATAACTGCACAAATGGTTAAAGAATTAAGAGAAATCACTGGAGCAGGAATGCTAGATTGTAAAAAAGCACTAGTTGAAAATAATGGTGATTTAGATAAAAGTATTGAATGGTTAAAAGAAAAAGGTATTGCGAAAGCGGCTAAGAAAGCTGATCGTATTGCGGCAGAAGGATTAACTAGAATTGTTGTTGAAGGAAATGAAGCAGTAATCGTTGAAGTTAATTCTGAAACAGACTTTGTCGCTAAAAATGAACAATTTATTAATTTAATTGATAAGATTGCTCATCATTTATTACAAACATTGCCTAAAGATATGGATGAAGCAATGGCTAGTATCATCGAAGATGATAAAACATTAGAAACATTTATTGCGGAGGCAACAGCTAATATTGGTGAAAAAATTACTTTAAGAAGATTTGAAGTAATGACTAAACCTGATACTGCTGCTTTTGGAGCATATTCTCATATGGGTGGAAAAATTAGTGTTCTTGTGGAATTAAATGATACTGATGATGAAGCTGGAGCTAGAGAAGTCGCAATGCATGTTGCGGCAATGAATCCTAAATTTGTGGAAAGAGCACAAATTTCTCAAGAGTTTATTGATGCGGAAAGACATACTCAATTAGAAATTACTAAAAACGATCCTAAAACAGCTAATAAACCAGAAAAAGTATTAGCTGGTATTGTTGAAGGTAAAGTTAATAAAGTTTTAAAAGAAATTGTCTTAGTTGATCAACCATTTGTTAAGAATCCTGATCAAACTGTTGGTGATTTTATTAAAGGTTTAAAAGCAACTTGTGGACGAGTTGTTCGTTTTGAAGTTGGCGAAGGTATTGAAAAAAGACAAGATAATTTTGCGGATGAAGTAATGTCGCAAGTCCAAGGTAAATAATAAAACAGGACACTAGTTTTAGTGTCCTTTTAAATGTATAATTATATTTGAGGTGGATAAAATGTATAAACGAGTATTACTAAAACTAAGTGGAGAAGCACTTGGTGATAATGAAGCTAGTATTAGCTCAGAACAAATGTTAAATATTGCCAAGGAAATAAAAGAAGCTTATGAAACTGGTGTTGAAATAGCTATTGTTGTTGGTGGTGGTAATATTTGGCGTGGTAAAACTGGTGAAAAAATTGGTATGGAACGTAGTAGTGGTGATTATATGGGCATGCTCGCAACAATAATGAATGCTTTAGCTATTAAAAATGCTCTTGATGTTGTTGGAGTTGAAGCTCGTGTGCAAACTTCTCTAGAAATTACTGCGGTTGCGGAACCATATATTAGAGGTCGTGCTAATCGTCATATGGAAAAAGGTCGTGTGGTTATTTTAGGTGGAGGTACTGGTTTACCTTACTTTTCAACTGATACAACAGCTGCTTTAAGAGCGGCTGAATTAAATGCAAATGCTATTTTAATGGCTAAAAATGGAACAGATGGTGTTTATACAAAAGATCCTAATATTTATAGTGATGCTAAAAAATATGATAAACTAACATTCATGGAAATGTTAGAAAAAAACTTAGAAGTTATTGATGCCACTGCTAGTGCTATGTGCATGGATAACAATATTGATTTAATTGTTTTTGATATGAATAAAGCCGGTAATATAAAAAAAGCGGTCTTAAATGAAGTTGATGGAACAATAATTACAAAGGAGTTATAAATGATGGAAATTATTGATAATGCAACAGAAAAAATGAATAAAAGTATTGAAAGTTTTGAACATGCTATTGCCCAATTAAGAACTGGTCGTGCTAATCCTGCTATGCTTGATGGAATTATGGTTGAATACTATGGTAGTGATACTCCCTTAAATCAAGTAGCTTCTATTTCAGTACCAGAAGGTCGTCAATTATTAATTAAACCTTATGATAAAAATTCTTTAAAACAAATTGAGCATGCGATTAATGAATCTAATTTAGGTATTGCCCCACAAAATGATGGTGAAAATATTAGAATTAATATTCCACCACTTACTGAAGAATCAAGAAAATTATTAGTAAAAGATGTTTAT
>JAISTP010000043.1 GCA_031272545.1 Bacilli bacterium
TTTAAATTTTTTTACAATAGATTTTTCATAAGTGATATCATCACCATGATTACCAACTCTTATAATAGCAACACATGGTTTTTTAGTTTTAACTTTATTTTTTAAAATATTTATTTCCTCTAAAATATCATTAATTATTTCTTTAGTATTGATTATATTCATTAAATCACCAAACTTATTTTATCATATTAAACTTATCTTTTATAGAAATATTTTAATATTAACTTAACTTATGTACATTTTTAGCACTCTATGTACCTAAGTGCTAAATGATGATATAATACTATTGTATTAAGGAGATGGTAATATGAATCAAGAAATGTTTACGAATAAAGTTAATGAGGCTTTATTAAAAGCAAATAATCTAGCTATTGAAAATAAGAATAGTAGCATTGATCTTGTCCATATTTTATATGCGATGCTTGATGATAATGAATCATTAGCTAATCGTATTTTAGATAAATTAAATATTAATAAAATTAGTTTTAAACAAGATGTTAAAACACTATTAAATAAACAACCAATTGTTAGTAATGTTCCTAGTCAATTAGGTATTACTTCAAATGTTAATATGGCTTTAATAGATGCTGAAAAGATAATGAAGAAAATGAATGATGAATTTCTATCAATTGAGCATTTATTTCTAGCTTTTATTAATTGTAAAGATAATAACATTACTAATATTTTTAAAGCATATAATATTAATAAAAATAATGTTGAAAAAGTAATATCTGATATTAGAAAAAATCGTAATGTTACTAGTAAAGATCCAGAAGAAACATATGAAGCATTAGTTAAATATGGTCGTAATTTAGTTGAAGAAGCTCGTAGTAATAAAATTGATCCAGTTATTGGCCGTGATGAAGAAATAAGACGAGTTATTAGAATTTTATCTCGTAAAACTAAAAATAATCCAGTTTTAATAGGTGAACCTGGAGTTGGTAAAACAGCTATTGTCGAAGGACTTGCCCAACGTATTGTTCGACAAGATGTTCCTGAAGGTTTAAAAGATAAAATTATCTTTGAATTAGATATGGGTTCTTTAATAGCTGGTGCTAAATATCGTGGTGAATTTGAAGAAAGATTAAAAGCAGTATTAAATGAAATAAAAGAATCTGATGGACAAATCATTATGTTTATTGATGAAATACATACTTTAGTAGGTGCTGGTAAAACTGATGGGGCTATGGATGCTTCTAACTTATTAAAGCCTATGTTAGCTCGTGGTGAATTGCATTGTATTGGGGCAACTACTTTACAAGAACATCAACAATATATTGAAAAAGATCCAGCTTTAGAAAGAAGATTTCAAAAAGTTTTAGTTAATGAACCAACAATGGAAGATAGTGTTTCTATACTTCGTGGTTTAAAAGAAAGATTTGAAATTCATCATGGTGTTAAGATAGCAGATGAAGCTATTATTGCAGCTGTTAAACTTTCAAAAAGATATATTACTGATCGTTTTTTACCTGATAAAGCTATTGATATTATTGATGAAGCATGTGCTACTATTAGAACAGAAATTGATAGTATGCCAAGTGAATTAGACGAATTAACTAGAAAAATAAGACAATTAGAAATTGAAGAAACTTCATTAAAAAAAGAAACTAATAAAAAAACTAAAGAAAGATTAGCTAATATTCAAAAAGAATTAGCTGAATATAAACAAGAATATGATAGTATGTATGCTAAATGGGAAGATGAAAAGAAAGATATTATTGCTATTCAAAAAGTAAAAGAAGATTTAGAAAAAGCACGTCATGATTTTGAACAAGCTAAAAATAATGGTGAATTAGAAGAAGCTGCTCGTTTACAATATGGTGTTATTCCTGAACTTGAAAAGAAATTATCACTTTCCGAATTAGATGAATATGAAAAAGGTAATCGATTGTTAAGTGAAGTAGTTAATGAAGATGAAGTAGCTCAAGTAGTTAGTAATTGGACAGGTATTCCTTTAAATAAATTAGTTAAAAAAGAACGTGAAAAGATTCTTGGATTAGAAGATAATTTAAAACACATGGTTTTTGGTCAAGATGAAGCTATTGAAAAAATTAGTGATGCTATTATTCGTTCACGTGCTAAAATTCAAGATGCTAATCGTCCTTTAGGTTCATTTATGTTTTTAGGTCCAACTGGTGTTGGTAAAACAGAAATTGCTAAATCATTAGCCCAAGAATTATTTGATGATAAGAGTGCACTTGTAAGAATAGATATGTCAGAATATATGGAAAAACATAATGTTTCTCGTTTAATTGGAGCACCACCTGGTTATATTGGTTATGAAGAAGGTGGCCAATTAACAAATGCTATTTTAAGAAAACCATATTCTATTGTTTTATTAGATGAAATTGAAAAAGCTCATAAAGATGTTTTTAATGTTTTATTACAAATATTAGATGATGGCCAAATTACAGATGCAAAGGGACATGTTGTTGATTTTAAAAATACAATTATTATTATGACTAGTAATCTTGGTTCTAATATTTTATTAGAAGATAATTCAATTATAGGAATTAATAAAGTAAATGAGTTATTAAAAGATTATTTTAGACCAGAATTTTTAAATCGTATTGATGAAATTATTACTTTTAATCCATTAACTAAAGATTTGATTAAAAATGTTGTTAATAAATTTATTAATGAAGTAAATTTAAGATTACAAGAAGATAATATTAGTTTTGAATTAAGTGATAAAGCAATGAATCAAATTATTGATAATGGTTTTGATGCTCAATTTGGCGCTCGTCCTTTAAAAAGATATATTCAAAAACATATTGAAACTTTATTAGCAAAAGAAATTATTAAAGAAAATATTCTTCCTAATGATAAAATTATTGTTGATTATATCGATGATTTTGTTATTAAAAAGATTGCTTAATATAAAAATCCTAAGTAGATATTATTACTTAGGATTTTTTTAATATATTAATTAATAGCTTTTTCAAATTTTTCAAGAAATTTATGTTCACCAATAACAATTAAAGAATCTTCTTCAATAATTGTTGTATCACCATTTGGAATTATCATTTCTTCACCACGTCTAATAGCACAAATATTAACATTGTATCTTTGTTTTAAATTTATTTCTGATAATTTTCTTCCTGTAAGATTAGTTTTTTTAGGATATAATTCAACGATACTAAATTTATTACCTAATAAATTAACATAATCAGCGACGATAGGAACAGCAATTGTTTGAGCTGTTTTTTCACCCATTTCTTTTTCTGGCATGATAATATTTGATTTAGGAATACCAAGTTTTTCTAAAGCAGCTGCATGTTGTAAATTGCTTGCTTTAACAGTTATATTTTCTACTCCCATATCTTTTAATAATAGGGTAGTAATAATACTTGATTCAATACTTGAACCTATAGCAACAACAATATGATCGTAATTATTAACTCCTAATTGTTTTAGTACTGTTTCTTCTCTTGTATCACATACTTTAGCATATTCTACAATACTTGCAAAACGGTTTACTTGTTTTTCATCTGCATCAACAACTGTTACTCTTTGATCTAAATCTAATAATTTTTTTACTACACTGCTTCCAAATCTTCCTAAACCAATAACTAGAATATCTTTTGAATCTATCACTATTATCATCTCCTTAAATGCATAGATATTATATTATAATAATTATCTAAAAACAATAGCATATTAATATTATATTATTATTGATAATTAGTTGATTAATGTTATAATATTCTACGCAAGAGGGTGAATCATGAACATTAAGAAGAAAGTTAATAGTAATACTAGATTTAGAAAAAGAATTTCATATTTTTATATTTTAGTTATTTTAATTGGTGCTTTATTACTTTTTAGTCCTTTAGCAACTCAAAATAATAATTATATTAGTTTTTTAGATTCTTTTTTTATTTCAGCTTCAGCTTTTTCAGATACTGGTCTTAGTACGGTAATAACTATTGATACATTTAATAATTTTGGTCAATTAGTAATTTTAATTTTAATTCAACTAGGTGGTCTAGGTATCATGAGTTTTAAGATTTTTTTATTAGTATTAGTTGGTAAAAAAATTAATACTAGAGATCGTCTTTTAGTTTATACCGAACATAATTTAAATAATAGTAGTGGCATTGTTAGATTAGTAAAAGATATTGTTAGAATTATTATTATATTTGAAATTGTTT
>JAISTP010000052.1 GCA_031272545.1 Bacilli bacterium
TTTATATAATAATAATAATATTTCTAATTATTATTATAAAGAGAGAGATTTATTACTTAACAAACTAATTGAAGCTAAACAAGATGCAATTAATAATAAAAGTATAACTTATCTTAGATTTAATAATAATGAATTAATAATACAAAATAATAAAAATATTAAAAAAATAATTTTTAAAAATATACAATTTCAAAGTAGTGGAGAATTATTTTTTAATAAAAATGGTAATATTAATCAAGGAAAAACGATTAATATGATAATGAATTATAAATTACATAAAATAGTTTTCTATCTTGGAAAGGGGTGGTTTAAAATTGAATAAAGGATTTATTCTTTATGAATGTCTAATTATGTTTATCTTAGTTAGTTTTATTTGTTTAAATGTTTTAAATTTGACTCATAAATTAATTATTAAAGATCAAAAAATAAGAACTTCTATTAATAATTATGTGATAAAGAAATATTCAATTGAGAACTGTAATTATCAATGTTTAATAGAAAAGGCTTTATCACAATAGAGATGGTCTATTATATTATTATATTAATAATATTAGCTTCTTTGTTTTCATTATTATTACTTAGAACTTCCCATTATCAAAATAATGATTCTATTAAAATATATCAAAGCTATGATATTTTAAGAAATTCTTTAATTAAATATAAAGAAGTAACTAGATTCTTAGATAATGAAGTAGAATTAAATAATTATGTTGTAATTAAAATTAAAGATAATCAAGTATATGAATATCCAGGTTATATGCCTTATTTTCAAAATATTGAACAAGCTTCTTTTATATATGAAAATAAAACATTATATTTATCATTTAACTATCAAAAAAATTATTATAAGCAGGTTATCTTTTATGATAAATAATAAAGGAAATGTTAGTATTATTGCTATTAATATAATTGTTCTTTTATTATTTTATACAATGTTAATTAATAGTATCTTTATTATAAGTATTGAATATTATAATAAAATTAAAGATAATGAAAATTTATTTTTAATTGAAAATGCTGTTATTATGAATATTTATCATGATTATAAAAATGTTAATTTTAATAATAATAAAATAACTTATTATTCAAAAGTTAAAGAAATTGATGGTAATCATCATTTAGATATTACCTTAATTATTAATCATAAAATTTATTATTATCTAGCTGTATATGATAATGTATGTAATCAAGTATTATCTTTTAATGAAGTAGATTTGTCTAATAGCATTTAATACTATAAAAAAGATGTTAAATTTGATATAATTATATAGGTGATTTTATGGATATAAAAGAATTTTTGTTAAAGAATAATTTGGATGCTATTTTAATTACTTCAATGATTAATATTCGTTATTTTTCCCAATTTACTGGTACTGAAGCCAAAGTACTTATTACAAATAATGATAATTATATTTTTGTTGATTCAAGATACTATGAACAAGCTAAAATGCAATGTGATGATTATCAAGTTATATTAATTAAAAATAATGATTTTGAGAATATGTTACATGAATTAGTAACTAATTTACATATTAAAAATATTGGTTTTGAAGGAAATAAACTTGATTTTTATTCATTTAATAAAATTAGTACTTTAATAAAAGCTAACTATTTTAATGTTGATTTAACAATTTTACGAGCTGAAAAAAATGAAGATGAAATTAATTTTATTAAAAAAGCTTGTTTAATTGCTAAAGATGCATATGAATATATTTTTAGTATTATTAAACCAGGTATGAGTGAAAAAGAAGTAGCTTTAAAAATGCAATTATATGTCTTAAAACATAATGCAGAAAAAATTTCTTTTGATACGATAGTTGCTAGTGGATTAAGAAGTAGTTTGCCACATGGTGTCGCAAGTGATAAAATAATAGAGGAAAATGATTTTGTAACTATTGATTTTGGATGTTTTTATCAGGGATATTGTTCTGATTTTACTAGAACTATTTGTGTTGGGTTAAATCCAAATAAAAAATTAAAAGAAATATATAATATTGTTTTAGAAGCACAACAATTAGCTATTAAAGCAATTAGACCTGGTATTAGAGCGTGTGATATTGATAAAATTGCTCGTGATTATATTACTAAAAAAGGTTATGGTGAATATTTTGGCCATGGATTAGGACATGGTATTGGCTTAGAAATTCATGAATTACCTAATATAAATGCTAGTTCTTTAATAGTTCTAAAACCAAATCATATTATAACTATCGAACCAGGTATCTATCTTCCTGAACTTGGTGGGGTTAGAATTGAAGATGATATATTAGTTACAGAAAAAGGTTATGAAAATTTAACCAATTTAAATAAAGATTTATTATTAATACAAAATTAAAGGAGATAATAAAATGATAAATGTTAATGATTTTAAAACAGGAGTTACTATTAAATTAGATGGGAATTTATTTACGGTACTTGAATTCCAACATGTTAAACCTGGAAAGGGAAGTGCTTTTGTAAGAACAACCCTTAAAAATTTAAGAACAGGAGCTACTATTGATCATACTTTTAATGCAGGAATTAAAGTTGAAAAAGCACATATTGATAAAGATAAAATGCAATATTTATATGATGATGGTGAAGCATTAGTTTTTATGGATAATAATACTTATGATCAAATTACTATTCCTAAAGAAAGAATTGAATGGGAAATGAATTTTCTTAAAGAAAATGATACTGTTGAAATTACTCGCTATGAAGGTGAAATATTAGGGGTTGCTCTTCCTAATTCAGTTGAGTTAGAAATTATTGAATGTGAACCAGGTATTAAAGGAAATACTGCTACTAATGCTACAAAAAATGCAACTTTAGAAACAGGATTTAATATTAAAGTTCCATTATTTATCGAAGCTGGTGAAAAAATTATTGTTAATACTGGCGATGGTAAATATATCTCAAGAGCTTAGAGGATAATATTATGGATAATTTATTTATTTCAAATAATGTAATTAATACAATTGTTAATGAAGTTATTAGTGAAAATAAAAATTTATTTTTAAATAAAAATTATTTAAAATTTAAAAATTATGGTATTAAAAATATTGAAGTAACTAATAATAATGTAATTGTTAATCTTGAACTTGATAGTAGTTATGCTAATGATATTTTAAAAGTTGTAGCAACTCTTCAAAAAGATATTAAACAAATGATTGAACATATTACTAATTATAAAGTTAAAGATATTAATATTGAGTTAATTGCTATGAAAAATAAGAACTAAGATCTGTTCTTATTTTTTTTAAATAACCATTTAAATATGGTATAATCTTTAAAGCATGGAGGATGAAATATGGATGATTACTCATTAAATCAAAGACAAGCTCGTGAAGCGTCTTTAGTTTATTTATATCAATTAATTGGTTCAAGAAAAATAGCCTTAGAAACTAATGAATCTTTTAATATTGAACAATTTATTAAAGATTTATTTCCAGGTCTTAATTATCAATTACAAGAGAAATTTAAAACTGATAAAGCATTTAATATGATGAATAATGAACTATGTAAGTTAGTTATTAAAGATAGTATTAAAATTGAAAATATAATTGAATACATTAGTTTTTATTTAAATAATAAAAGAACAATTAGTTCTATCGGTGATATGGAATTAGCTATTTTAGTATTATCTTTTATTCAATTTAAAGATACTGATATACATCATACAATAGTTATTAATGAAGCTATTGAACTTGCAAAAGATTATTGTGATAGTAATGCATATAAATTTATTAATGGTGTTTTAGATAACATGTCAAATAATATATCAAAGGAATAATAATATGAAAGAGATTAGTGTAAGTAAGTTAGTTAAATATTTGAAAGATAAAAATGATAATGACACTAATCTTTTGAATGTTTACATTTGTGGGGAAATTAGTAATTATAAAAATTATTATGGGAAAAATATCTATTTTGATTTAAAAGATAATGATGCAACAATTAATGTTGTAATGTATAATATGTATACAAATAATTTACTTTTTATTCCACAAAATGGTAATAAAGTTATTGTTCAAGGTAGTGTTAAAGTATTTAAAAATAAAGCAACTTTTCAAATTCAAGCAACTAATATAACTTTACAAGGTATTGGTGAGTTATTTGTTCAATTTGAAAAAAATAAAAAAATGTTAATGGAAAAAGGTTATTTTTCAAATGAACATAAAAAGAAAATTCCTTTTTTCCCTAAAAACATAGCAGTTATTTCTGGTGATAGTTCAGCTGCTTTACATGATGTTTTAAAAACATTAAATAGTAAATATAAATATGCTAATATATATGTATTTACAAGTTTTGTTCAAGGTGAAAAAGCAGCTCAAAATATAATTAATAATATTAATCTTATTAATAAAATTCCTTATTCATTTGATGTTATTATTATTGCTAGAGGTGGAGGAAGCTTTGAAGATTTAAATGCTTTTAATGATGTAAATCTTGCCTTAACTGTATTTAATTCTAATATTCCTATTATTAGTGGTGTAGGACATGAAAGTGATACTACTATTATTGATTATGTTGCGGATTTAAGAGCATTAACACCAACTGATGCTGCTAATAAAGCTGTTCCTAATACCTTGGAAATCTTAAATAAAATTGAAGCTATACAATCAAAAATTAAAGTATCATTTTTTAATAAATATAATACAACTACTCAATTATTAGATTATCAATACAATAATATTAGTCATATTATAAATAATAATATTAATTCATATTATAAAAAAATAAATTATTATACAAATATTTTTAGTAAAGATAAATTTTATAAATTAATAAATATTAATTTACAAAATATTGCATATAATAAAATGAAAATTGATAAATTAATTCAAAATAAAATTAAATATCATAAATTACAATTATCTAGAAATATAACTAATATTATTAATTCTTTTAATCATAAATATAATGAATATTCTAACAAATATGCACAAAGTTATACAAAATTATGTTTATTAGATCCTAAATTATTAATGAAAAAAGGATATGCTATTCTTTATAAAGATAATGAAATAATTAAAGATTATAGTATAATAAAGCCAAATGATATTGTTGAAATAAAAAATAATGAGTATCATATTATAAGTAAAGTAGTTGAGGTGAATAAAAATGAGTGATTTTAGTTTTGAAGCAGCAATGAAAAGAATAGAAGAAATTGCCATGATTTTAGAAAAGGATAATGTATCTTTAAATGATTCATTAAAGTTATATCAAGAAGGTATGGAATTAAGTAATAAATGTTATCAAATATTAAATGATGTTGAAAAACAATCAATAAAAATATTAAATGAAAATGATATTAATGCTATTAAGGAGCGATTAGATGAAGAATAACTTGAATATTAAAGAATATCAATTAGCTATTGAAAATGAATTAAAACTTGTTTTAAAAGATTTATCTTTTGACTCAACATTAAAAGCTAGCATGATTTATTCCTTATTAGATGGAGGGAAAAGAATTAGACCACTATTATTTTTATCATTATTAGATAGTTATGGTATAGATTCATCTAAATTTTTAAAAATTGCTTGTAGTATTGAAATGATTCATACTTATTCATTAGTTCATGATGATTTACCAGGCATGGATAATGATACTTTAAGAAGAGGTAAACCAACTACTCATGTTAGATTTAATGAAGGAATTGCTATTTTATGTGGAGATGCTTTACTTACAGATGCTTTTAATGTTTTAGCAAATGTTGATATAGCAAGTGATAAATTAATTAAGCTTATTAGAGCTTTATCTTATGCGGCTGGATCTAGCGGAATGATTTATGGTCAACAATTAGATTTAGAAGAAAATAAAAGTGTTGATAAAAAATATATTGAAAACGTTTATCATTTTAAAACCTCAATGATGTTACAAACAAGTATTATTATGGCAGCTATTATAGCTGATCTAAAATTAGATGATTTTGCACTTATTGGTAGTTATTTAGGACAATGTTTTCAAATACAAGATGATATTTTAGAAGTTGAAAGTAGTAATATAGATATTGGGAAAAATACTGATTCAGATATAAGAAATAATAAAGTTACTTTAATAAGTTTATTAGGGATAGAACAAACAAAAAAAATATTAAATGATTATTTTATTAAAATTGATGAATTATTAATTAAGAATAAATTAAATAATACTATTTTTTCTTCAATAATCAATGAAATAAAAAATAGAAGAAAGTAAGAGGAGTGATTTGAATGGATTTAACTAAAATTGAAAATCCTTATTTTTTAAAAAATTTAAATAATAAAGAATTAAAACAATTAGCCAAAGAAATTAGATCTTTTTTAATTGAATCCATTTCACAAACAGGTGGTCATTTATCTAGTAATTTAGGTATTGTGGAATTGAGTATTGCTTTACATTATGTTTTTAATGCTCCGCAAGATAAAATATTTTTTGATGTTGGGCATCAATCATATGTACATAAAATACTTACAGGAAGAGCTAAAGATTTTACTTCATTACGACAATTAAACGGTCTTTCAGGTTATCAAAAAAGAAATGAATCTGCTTTTGATTGTTTTGAGGGAGGTCATAGTTCCACAACCATCTCTGCAGCTCTAGGTATGGCTATTGCTCGTGATTTAAGAAATGAAGATTATAATATAATACCAGTTATTGGTGATGGAGCATTAATAAATGGTGTTTCTTTTGAAGCTTTAAATAATTTAGGCCATTTACAAAAAAAAGTCATTATTATATTAAATGATAATGGTATGTCAATTTCTAAAAACACTGGTGCTATTAATAGTTTTTTAGATAGTTTAAGAATATCAATGTCTTATAATAAAACAAAACAAAATTATAAAGAACTATTACAAAAAAATAAAGTTGGTCAAGTTACTTATAAAATTTCAAAAGCAATCAAAGAAGGTATTAAACATAAAATGATTGATAATATGTTCACTGAACTTAATCTTGATTATATTGGACCTCTAGATGGCCATGATTTTAAAGATTTAAAAAGAGGCTTAGAAAAAGCTAAAAATAGTACTAAACCTATTGTCGTTCATGTTATTACTAAAAAAGGTAAAGGCTATAAATTTGCGGAAGAAGATATGGATGGTAAATGGCATGGTGTTGGTAAATTTGATATTAAAACAGGAGAAATATATAGTAATACCAAAGATAATGAAATTAATTTCTCTAAATTAATTGCCAATGAAATTTATAATAAAATGAGAGAAAATGATAATATTGTAACAATTACTCCTGCTATGATAAGTGGTTCAAAATTAAATTATATTTTTAAAGATTTTCCTAATCGTTCTTTTGATGTTGGAATTGCGGAATCTCATGCAGCAATGATGGCAGCTGGTCTGGCTCTAAATGGAATGCATCCATTTTTAAGTGTTTATTCAACATTCTCACAAAGATGTTATGATCAATTTAATCATGATATATCTAGAATGGATTTACCTGTTGTTATTGGCTTAGATCGTTCAGGTATTGTTGGTGAAGATGGAGCTACCCATCATGGTGTATTTGATATTGCTTTATTTCGTAATTTACCTAATTTTACAATTACTGCTCCAGGTACAACTGAAGAAGTAAAATACTTAGTTAATGAAGCATTTACCATTAATCATCCATATATAATTAGATATTCAAGAGATGCTGCATTAATTGAAAATAATAATATTAAATATGAATATGGTAAATGGATTAATTTAATTAGTAATAAAGATAATATTATTATTTCTTATGGAGTACATAGTAAGAAAATAATGAAAATAATTAATGAAAATAATTATAATATTGGTTTAATTCATGCTTTATATATTAAACCATTAGATTATTCATTGTTAGATTATTTATTTAAAAATAATATTAAAATTAATATTTATGAACCTGATATTAAAGGTGGAGGATTTGGTTCAAGTATTTTAGAGTATGCTAATAATAAAAAATATGATACTAATTTAATAAAATTAACTGCTATTGATGATATTTTTATTAGTTCTGGAAAAACTAGTGATCTTTATGATTATTATGGATTTAATTATGAAGATTATATAAAAAACTGTTTGAAAAGAGGTTTATAATGTTACTTCAAATTTCAATTAAAAACTTTGCGATAATAGAAAAAATGAATATTGATTTTAGTAATGGTTTAACTATTATTACTGGACAAACAGGTGCTGGTAAATCAATTGTAATAGATGCTATAGAGCAATTATTAGGTCGTAGGGCATCTTCTACATTAGTTGGTCATCATGATGAACTAGCAACTATAGAAGGTATTTTTGAATGTAATAATAAAATTACTAATTATCTTAAAGATAATGATATTGAATTAGAAGATGATGTTATTATTATTAATAAAAAAATTTATAAAGATGGTAAATCACAACTACGTCTAAATAATAAAATCATTACATTAGATATAATTAGAAATATGGCTAATTTATTAATTGAAATAATATCACAAAATTCAACAACTTCAATAAATAGTAATGATAAACAATTAGAATATATTGATAGTTTTTTTAATGATGTAGAAAAAGAAAAATTAAATGAATATTATTTAATTTTTAAGGAATATAATAAAACTAAAAATGAATATAATGATTTTCTAACAAATAAAGTAGATGATAATTTATTAGAATATTATCAAAATCAATTAAATGATATTAATGATAATTATATTGATAAAAATGAATTAGAAGAATTAAATGAAAAAGAAAGTTACTATAATCAATTTGAAACAATTAATGAAAACTTACAAAAGATAATATTATTATTTAAAAATAATAATATATTAGATAATCTTTTTGAAATAACAATGTTAACAAATAAACTTAGTGAAATAAACAGTAATCTAGACAATATAAATAATCAAATTAATGATAATTATTATAATTTAAATAATATTTATGAGCAGTTAGTTAATGAATTAAATAATTTAAATTTTGATGAAAATGAATTAGAAACTTTAAAATCAAAACTCTTTAATTATCAAATAATGGCTAAAAAATATAGTTATTCTGATGCGATTATTGAAGAAACAAGAAATGATTTAATTAATAAAATTGATTTTATTAATAATTCATCTTCTATTAAAGAAAAGTATCTTAATAAGATTAAAGATTATGAAAATAAATTAATAACTTTAGCTGAAATAATAAATAAATTTCGTATTAAATACATTAATGATATTGAGAATAATATTTCTAAACAATTAAATAATTTATATTTAAAAGATGCTCGTTTTAAAATTAAGACATTTGAGGATAATTTAAAAGAATCTGGTAATTTTAAAGTTGAATTCTTATTCAGTGCTAATAAAGGTATAGAATTAAAACCAATGAATAGTATTGCAAGTGGGGGAGAATTATCTAGATTATTATTAGCCTTAAAATCTATCAAAATGATCAAAGATGATGTTTTGTATATTTTTGATGAGATTGATGTTGGTGTATCAGGACAAGTGGCTAATGCTGTTGGTAAAACAATGAAAGATTTATCATTAAATAATAATATTATTGCAATAACTCATTTACCACAAGTAGCTGCATATGCCAATCATCATTTATATATTGAAAAAGATAATACTAAAAATATTACTACAAGTAATTGTTATTACTTAAATAAAGAACAACAAATAGAAGAGATTGCAAAAATGATTTCATCAGAAAAAGTTACTAAATCAAGTCTTATTCATGCTAGGGAGTTGATTGATAATGCCCAAAAATGATATTAATAATTGTTTTGATGACTTTATTAAGTATTTAAAAATAGAAAAGAAATTAAGTAATAATACCATAGATGGTTATACAAGAGATATGAATGATTATCTTACATATCTAGATTTAAATAACATTAATGATATTAATGATACAAATAATGAAACATTAAATAATTATATAGCTACATTATTTGATAAAAACTTATCTAAAAATTCAATAGCAAGACATATTAGTTGTCTAAAATCATTTTATAAATTCTTATATGTAAAGGATTATTTACCAAAAAATATAGCTAGTTTATTAAAACAACCACATAAAGATAAAGTAATACCACAATATCTAACACAAGATGAAATAATAGCTTTATTTAAAACATTTGAAGATAATACTATTATTAATCAACGTAATCAAATGATGTTATTATTACTTTATTATACTGGGTTAAGAGTATCAGAATTAATTAATTTAAAATTATCTAATATATATCTTTTTGATCAATATATTAAGGTTATAGGTAAAGGGAATAAAGAAAGAATAATACCAATCAATGTTGATATTATTGATTATTTAAATAAATATATTTCTAGTACCAGAAAAGAATTATTACAATTAAATAATTCAGATTATTTATTTATCATTAAAGGTGGCAAACCAATGACTCGTCAAAGTTTTTTTAAAATAATTAAAAAACATTGTTTATTAGCAAACATTAAAAAAAATGTCTCACCACATACAATAAGACATTCATTTGCAACTCAATTACTTAATAATGGTGTTGATTTAAGAAGTCTTCAAATACTATTAGGACATAGTAGTATTTCAACAACTCAGATATACACTCATGTTAAATCAAATGAAATAAAAAACAAATATGAAATGATTCATCCATTATCTAAAGAAGACAGTGAAAGTAAAAATAGGCATTAAGCCTATTTTTTTATTTTACATTAGCAAAGAATTTATCAGTCAATTCTTTTTTAATACCATATTTATTATCATTATTTAGAACAGTCCAAGATACTAAATCATAAACTTTACCATCTTTATAATGAACAAGTTGTGGAGCTTTTAATTCCATACCATTTTTAAATGATTCATCTTTAGTCCAAGTGTTAATTAAAAATCTTTTAGCAATTGGTGCTCTTAATTCATCATTAGCTAATGCATCAGGAGCTAATTTATCAAGATCAACGACAACTATTTTATTTTTAATATTATTATCTTTCAAATAATCATCAAATGAATTTAATTCAAAATGTCTTGAATCACCACAATTTTCTGGCCAAGCAAAGTAAGCTACAAAATCTTCACCAGATTTAATTTTAGCATCTAATTCATCAAAAGTAACTTGTTTCAATTCAGGAAATAATGTATCTTCTTTGATCTCTTTAATTTGTTCTTGTTTTAATTTTTCTTGTTTTTGGTCAGCTGATAAAAATAAATCTGACTTGTATGCATAAAAACCAAATACAATTAAAATTATAATAATTATTGCAATAATTCTTTTTTTCATCTAATCTTCCTTTAATTCAATTTAAGTTAACATAATATATATTATGCGTAGTTACTTATTAGAATCATATCTAACATACTTATAAAATAAAATATAAAACACAACCCCTATAAGCAATACTAATATATCATAATTTAAAAGTTTATTCAATTGAATCATTAAAAATAATGTTACACATAAGCTAAAGCAAGTATCAAGTAATAAAATTGAATGTTTATTTTTCATTTTTATCATCTCCCATATGAGTATTATAAAAAATAAACATTCAATATTAGTGTTATATTATTAAAATTTCAAATTAATATCTAAGGTTTTTCCATTACGATATACTTTTACTTTGATAGTATCACCTTTTTTAACATTATATAAAATTGTAGTAAATGTAGCTGTATCAGTAATTTTTTCTCCATTAACTTCATAGATAATATCATCAACTTTTAAGCCAGCTTTTGCGGCAACACTACCACTTTTTACTTCAACAATATATATTCCTTCAGAAATTCCACTTGGAAGTTTAATAGTAGAATCACTGTATCTAATACTTGAAACAGGATAATAAGAAACACCTAATTGTTGACGTTCTACCTTTCCATATTTAATTAATTGATTAACAATATTCATAGCATCATTAGAAGGTATCGCAAAGCCCATACTTTCATAACCACTTTCACTTATTTTACTAGTATTAACACCAACCATTTGGCCAGCCATATTAATTAATGGGCCACCTGAATTACCAGGATTAATAGCAGTGTCTGTTTGAATAACTTGCATTGAATAATCTGGTTGATTATCGTTATTAGTATCTGTATCAATTATTCTATTTAATCCTGAAATAATACCTTTAGTAACAGTTCCAGAAAAAGTTAAATCAAAAGGTGAACCTATTGCAATAACACTTTCTCCTGTTTGTAAAGCATCTGAATCTCCTATTTCAATAGGAGTTACTTTGAAATCTACTTTTACTTTTAATAATGCCAAATCTGTAATAGCATCTTTACCAACAATTTCAGCTGATAATTCTTTTTTATTAAAGAAAATTACTTTTATTTTATATTGATCATAATCTACAACATGATTATTAGTTAGAATATAGGCATAATTGTTTTTGTATCCAATAATTGAACCACTACCATTACCAACAACTTGATCCCCTTGATAAAGCCCTATTGTAACAACACTATCTTGAACTTTTTTAACAACTTTTGTTGTATCATCATTTATAGTTATAGATGTTTGTACAGTATTTATTGAATTTTTTTGTTCAGTACTATTTATCTTACTATTAGTATTAAAATATAATTTAATTAATAATAATAAAGTACAAACAAAGCCAATAAATAAAACAATTACACTAATAGTAAGAAACTTAATTATTCTACTTTGTTTCATATAATTATTACTCCCCTTCTTTTATTGTATATTCATCATAAATTTTTTCCATATTTAAGATATTATCTTTAATTTCATCAACTAATTCTTTAGGTTTTAAAAGTTTTGCATTTTGTCCTAAAGACAAAATAATAGCAATAGCATTATATTTACCTTCAATAGTAGTTTTATATAATATTATATTATTTTTTTGATCAATAACTTCAATACTTGGATTTAAACCAATCTTTTTTTCACTTATTGAAGTTGCACCTGCTCCACTAGCAATTAGTTCAATATCATATGAATCAGTATTAAATAAAGACATCTTACCAACATAATCTTTTACATTAAAATCTTCATCATAATAAAAAGGTTTATTTAAAATGGTTACTTCTTTGATTCGACTTGTAAGTTTAAAAAATTTAAATTTATCTTTTAATTTTTTACTTTTTACATCAGCATCAATAGCTAGTAAATACCAAAAGCCATGATTATGAACTAATTCATAAGGATTAAGTAAATATTCTTTATAAGTTGCTGAATTAATTTTTTTATATTTTATTTTAATTTTACTCTTCTTATTAATAGCATCAGATAATTTGTTATAAATATCATTAATGATATCAATATCAAAAGGCTCAGCCATATTAATATATGATTCATGATTTAATTCTTTAGTATTAATAACAGCCTTTATTTTATCCATTGCATTCATAAAAGATTTATAATGGAGAAACTCATTATGTTTTAATATTTTTTCACTTCTTAATAATGCTGTTTCTTCTTCTTGCGAAAATCTTAATGGAGGTAAAAAACATTCATTAACTAGTTTATAACCACCATGTTTTCCACTTTGAAAATCAATGATATAACCAGCATCTTCTAATTCTCTTTTAAACTCTATTATATTTCTTGGATTAGTATCAAGTATTCTAGCTAAATCTTCTTTTTTACACCTTTGACCACTTCTTAAAACTTCCAACATTTTTATACACTTAGCAACTCTATTAGCCATAATATTACTCCTTTTAAAAACAATAAGCTATTTTATAGCTTGAATAATAACAATATTATTATACTCTATTAATGTAACATTGTATGATTTATTCTCTAATATACTAAAAATCTCCACATTATTGTTAAGTTCAAAATCTTTTTCAGCAATCATAATAAATAATCCTTTATCATCAAAATAATACTTAATATCTTTAAGATAAATTAAATATTCTATATCTACAAAAACACAATTATATTTATAATAAATTGGTATTTTTTTCTTATTTAGAAAATCATCAATATTTATAAAATTTATAACATTATTATCTTTATGTCTTCCAATTTGTTCTATCTCAATATTATTATTAACAAAATAGTTTTTATCAGAAAAAATTAAAATATTATGAATATTTTTAGTTATTAATTTATTTAAAATATCATCCATTTTTATAACCCCTTTTTTATAAAATAAAAAAGCACTAGGTGCTTTTAAAATTTTTTCTTACGAGCTTCTTCTGATTTAAGCTTCTTTTTAATTCCAGGTTTTACATAATATTCTCTTTTACGAGCTTCTTGAAGAGTACCAGTTTTAGAAACTTGTCTTTTAAAACGACGTAAAGCATCATCTAATGATTCATTACTTCTAACTTCAATTTTTGACATAAACTAGCCTCCCTTCTAAAATTGGCTTCTTCTAATATTATAAAGTATGATTTAGTTAAAATCAAGTAAAATTTAACAATATCTTTGTATCTATTAAATATTTGGATAACGACAAATTGATTTAAGTTGACAATTATCGCATTGAGGATTTATTGCTTTGCAGTGATATCGACCAAAAAATATTAATTGATGATGTAATTTACTCCACATTTCTTTAGGAAATTTCTTCATTAATTTATTTTCTACTTGTAAAATAGTATCATTTTGGTAAGCTAATTTAAGTCTTTTAGCCACTCTTTCGACATGAGTATCAACTGCAATAGCTGGAATATTAAAAGCATTTGCTACAACAACATTAGCTGTTTTACGCCCTACTCCAGCTAACTTTTGTAAATCATCTAAATTATTAGGTACTTTTGAATTAAATTGATCTATTAATTGTTTAGATAATTTCTTTATATTTTTAGCTTTATTATGATATAAACCAATAACTTTAATATCATTTTCTAATTCTTTTAAATCAACATTTATATAATCTTGTGGAGTATGATATTTCTTAAATAAAGTTTTTGTTAATTTATTAACTGATTTATCTGTTGTTTGTGCTGATAACATTACCGCAATTAATAATTCAAATTCATTAGTATGATTTAGTTCACAATAAGCATCTGGATACATTTCATTTAAAGTATTTATTATTTTTTTTATCTTATCATTCATTATTTGTTACTCTTTATATATTTTTCAATTTGTTTAAAGTTTAAAATATCGTTATATACCGCTTCAGCTAAGGCTGTTTTAATTGTTTCAAGTTTATAAGAATTAGACCATTGTTCTAATTTTTCTAATTCTAAAGGTGATAATTTACGATTAAATTCTTCTTCAAAAGATAATTGAATATCTTCAAATTTATTTTTATTAATTGATTTAGTATATTCTATATCTTCTTTAATAATTTTTTTTATTATTACTTGGTATAATTGTTCATTATCAATATTATTTTTTGATGAATAAGTATCATAACAAATATATTTTTTTTCAATCAATTTACCAAGTATTTTATCAATACGATCTTGTGATAATTTCATCTTAGAACTAATAGACTTACTAGTTACTAAAATATTTAAATCTATCATATCTTGAATTATTAATAAAACAACTAACTCATTTTCATTTAAATTTATTAAATGATAATAATTTAATAATAATTGTTTTTTATTTATTGTTCCATCTTTTAGAAATTTTTCATAATTAAACATTTTAATTAATAAGTTGTAATCATCGATAAAACTATTGGTTTCTTACCAGTTTCTTTATTGATATATTTACTAACTTTCTCCCTAATCGCAGTTTTGGCATCATTATAACTATCATGATTTTTAAAATCAAATGTTGATAGTAATTTTTCAACTTCTATTCTAATATTTTCAATGATATATTCACTATCTTTGATATAGATAAAACCTCTTGTTTGAACATCAATAATTGGCATTTCTTGATGTTTTTTATCTAGTCCAATACCAATAATAATAGTACCTTCATTAGATAAAGACATTCTATCACTCAATACTACCCCATTATTATCATTCACAGTTTGGCCATCAATTAACATACTATCACATGGTACACGATCACGACTTTTTTCAAGACGTCCATTATAAAAAGATGCAACTTGTCCATTTTCCATAACAATAATATTTTCTTCACTAATGCCCATTTTTAAAGCAATATCTGCATTTGCTATCATATCAATATAATCACCTTTAAATGGCATATAATATTTAGGATTAAAAAGGTTAATCATAAACTTTAAATCCTCTTCACTAGCATGCATACTAGTAATAGATTTGTTATTTAGTACTAATACTTCAGAATCTAAACGATAAATATCATCAATAGCTTTAATAGATACATGTTCAACTCCTGGAATAGCAACTGAAGTAATGATAAAAGTATCACTTTGTTTTGGTTTTAATATATCATCTGCTTTTGTGGCAATACTAGATAATTTTTCAAATAAATCAATACCATTTCCTGATATTATTACCATTACATTATTATTATTAATATTTTTAATATTAGTAATATATTTTTTTTCAACAACAGGATAACCAAGTTTTTCTTGTTTATGAATCAAATCTTGTAACTCACGATTATAAAAAATTATTTGATAACCATATTTAATACCAAGATTAACTATTTCTTTGATATTATACATACTATGAGTATAAGCACTTACAATAATTCTTCCCTTTGCACTAGCTATACTATTTTCTACTAAATGAGTAATATGATGTTTAGGAGCAGTATATCCTGTTTTTTTTGCTCCTATAGATTCAGTCATTAAAAGTAATGCATCTTTTTTAGCAATTTCAACTAATGAACTAACATCAGTTTTATAAACATCACTTAATCCAAAATCAATAATATAATCCGAAATAAAGATGATATTACCAGAAGGAGTTTCAATTGATACTCCTAAAGATTGAATTAGTGAATGGGTTGTTTTAAAGGGATTTATTGTAATATTCTTACTTAATTTAATTTTAGCATTTTCATTAACTCTAAAAATATGATAATCTTTTATATTTGCTTCTTTTAAACGATCTTCTACTATCCAAGCAGTTAAGTGTGATGTAAAAATAGGAACATTTAAATCCTTAATTAAGTAAGGTAAAGCTCCAATGGCATCATAATGAGCATGAGTTAAGAAAATACCTTTAACACGATTTGCATTATCTATTAAATAATCAAATGTAGGTATTTCAATATCAATTCCTAAATTTTGTGATTCGGGATATTTTAGTCCACATTCAACAACAATAATATCACCATTAATGTCAAAGCAGTAAAGATTCTTACCATTTTCATCTAAGCCACCTAGAGCAAAAACTTTTATTTTATTTTGCATATATTTTTCCTTTCATTTATTTTTTATTTAATTCTTTTATTAATAATTGATTAGTAAGTTTAGGATTAACTTGTCCATGACTTATTTTCATAATTTGTCCTAATAAATGTTTAATAGCACGATCATTACCATTACGATAATCTTCAACTGATTGCATATTATTATCCATAACTTGATTAATAAATTTTAAGATACTTTCTTTATCAGAAATCATCATCATATTATGTTTTTTAATAATTGAATCAATATCATTATTATTTTCTTCATTTACAATATTAAAAATTTGTTTTAATTGTTTAGAAGATATAACTCCATCAATATTAAGTTCAATCATATGAGCTAAAGCTTCAGGTTTTAAAATCATATCTTTGATATTAATTTCATTCTTATTTAAATAAGCTAATCCTTCAGAAATAAGCCAATTAGCTATTTGTTGGTAATTATTACTATAAGAACATGCTTTATTGTAATAATTTGCTAAATCTTGATCATTTACAATTATATTAGCATCAACTTTATTTAATTGATAATCATTGATATATTTTTCTAATAATTCTGCAGGCATTAACGGAATTTCTTTTTTACTATTCTCTACTAATTCATCAGCAATTAATGTTGGTATAATATTTGGTTCACTATGAAAACGATAATCGATTACACCATCTTTTTTTCTCATTAAAATAGTTTGTTTACTATTTTCATCAAACCTTCTTGTTTCACTATCCATTTTTTCATTACTTAAGATAATTTTACTTTGTCTTTTAATTTCAAAATCAATTGCTTTTTCAATATTAGAAACAGAATTTAAATTTTTAATTTCTGTTTTAACACCATATTTTTCACTTCCAAAAGGTCTTAAAGATATATTAACATCACATCTTAAAGAACCCTCTTCCATTTTGGCATCAGAGATGTCCGCATAAACTAACATCGTACGTAAAGTATTTACATATTTTGCAGCTTCTTTTGCAGAACGCATTGAAGCATCAGAGATAATTTCAATTAAAGGAGTACCACAACGATTATAATCAATTAGCGTATAATCATCAAAATGAGTTAATTTAGCTGTATCTTCTTCAATAACTACCCTATCAATGCCAATTCTCTTTTTATAATCATCCATATCAATTTCTATATAACCATTAGTTCCGATAGGATAATCATTTTGCGTAATTTGATATCCTTTTGTTAAATCTGGATAAAAATAACATTTACGATCAAAACGTAAAACTTGATCAATATCCATATGAAAAATATGACATGCTTTTAAAGCTTGTTCGACAGCTCTTTTATTTAAAGAAGGTAAAGTACCAGGCATACCTAAATCAATTTCATTAACATTGGTATTTGGTGCATCATCAAAGCCAACTTTAGAACCAGAAAACATTTTAGTTTTTGTTTTTAATTCACAATGTATTTCAATTCCAATTACTACTTCAAAGTTCATTATTTTACCTCCTCAGCATATTTATTATAAAAACTAATAATATTTTTATAATTATTTTCTAAAAGATTATTTTCAAATTCTTTAGCAAAATTTAATAAAAATTGATCATGATAAGGTTTAGCCATAAAACTCATAGCATATGGATAACCATCAACCATATGAGTAGGTATCGTAATACCACAAGCTCCAATTAAATTAGTAAGTGATAAATGATTTTCCGCAATAATATTAGCATCATCGCTCATTGGTATTACTTCATTATTTTTATAATCAACTGCTCGTGAATTAGCACAAGGAGCAATAAGAATATCAACTTCATTGAATAATTTATCAAAATTATTAATTATTAAAGTTCTTATTTTCTTACCTTTTTCAAAATAATTTTCTTTATTAGCTTCTTTTAATGATAAAGCTCCAATTAACAAACGAGCTTTAGTATACTTACTTAATCCTTTATTTCTACTAGCAATAATAGATTGTTTAACATCTTTATCAAGTATTTGTAAACCAAAATCAATTCCAGTTAAATTAGCAAGATTACTAGTAGCTTCTGAATTAGCAATGACATGATATACCCCACGACCACAACGTAATAAATCTTTTGACATATGTAATTCAATAATGTTATGACCTAATGATGATAGAAACTCTTTTAATTCTTCAAATTGATTTAAAACAATTTCATTATCAAATGAATCAATTAATTCTTTTATATAACCAATTTTTAATGGTTTATCATTAGCTTTTAAATTTTTATAAAAATATTCTTTTTCATGGACTAAAGAACTCATATCAAGTGGGTCAGGACCATTTAAAGCTTCCATAACAATAGCAATATCATCAACACAACGGGCAAATACACCAGGTTGATCTAAACTACTACCATAAGGATAAACACCATATCTAGAATTGACAGTCCAAGATGGTTTATAACCATAGATACCACAATAAGCAGCCGGTTTTCTTACCGAATCACCTGTATCAGTTCCTAAAGCAAATGGAACACAACCAGCTGCAACTACTGCCGCACTTCCTCCACTAGAACCCCCAGTACCTTTATTTGTATCATATGGGTTACAAGACATACCATGAATTGAATTTAAGTTTGTCCCTCCCATTCCATATTCATCTAAGTTTGATTTAGCTATCATAATAGCATTTTCATTAGATAAATTATTATAAATAGTACCATTATATTGAGGAACAAAGTCATTTAACATCATAGATGAAGATGTTGTTAGATAATCTTTAGTGGCAACTAAGTCTTTCATTACATAAGGAATCCCACTTAATAATGAATCATTAACTTCTAATGCTTGAAAATCACAATAATTATTAATAGCATTTAGTTTATCATTAAGTTGTTTTAAATCATTTTGACATTCTATTGCTAATTGTTCAACACTAATTTTATTATTTAATAAATCTTCTCTTAATTCTAATATTGTTTTTTTATGCATTTCTACACCACCTTAACATATTTTACATAGCCATCTTGAACTTGCTTAGCATTTTTAAGTGTATCTTCATTAGACATACTATGTGAAATAACATCTTCTCTTAAATAATTATTATAAATTTTAAAAGGCCAAGTACTTCCTTCTACATTAGTAACATCTATTTTATCAAAATGGGCAATAGCTTTCGCAATGTTTTCAAATTCTTTTTTGATAAATTCAAGTTCATCACCTTCAGAACTTAAATATAAATCATCTAATAAAACTTTTACATCATAATTAATCATTATTCTAGCTCCTTATCTAAGATATTTAATAATTCATTTTCATCCATTAAATAAACATTTAACTGTTGGCCTTTACTTAGCTTAGACCCTGCTTCTTTACCATATATAATAATATCAGTATTTTTAGAAACACTACTAACTACATTAGCATTTAAACTTTCTAAAATACTTTGTAATTCTTTACGTTTATATTTTTCTAATGTTCCAGTTAAAACGATATTCTTATTGGCAAAATAACTATCTTTAGTCAAATTAATATTATTAGTTTTAGTATTAACACCTAATAAAATTAATTTATTTATTTCATCAATATTTTCTTTATCACTAAAATAATCTATTAATGAAGTAGCTATTTTATCTCCTATTTCATTAATAGTAATGAAATCATCATATTTAGCATTAATTATTTCATTAATATCATTAAACTTTTTACAAATTAAACGAGCTGATTTAGCACCTAAAAATCTAATTCCTAAACCAAATAATAAACGATCTAAACTAACATCTTTACTATTATTAATACTACTAATAATGTTAAGATAAGATTGTTCCCCATAGCCTTTTAAATTAATAATATCCTGTTTATAATCTTCTAATTTATAAAAATCACTAAATTTTTTTAACCATCCTAGTTTATAAAATTCTTTAATACTACTAATTGATACTCCTACTATATTCATGGCATTACGTGAAGCAAAATGAACTAGCCCTTCAACAATAATAGCAGGACATTCTTTATTAGAACAATAATAATCAACACTATCATCTATTTTAATTAATGGTGCATGACAAATAGGACATTCTTTAATAAATTCAAGTTTTTTTGAATCAATAGCTCTTTTTTCATTAACTACACTAACTACTTCAGGAATAATTTCACCAGCTTTATGAATAATTACAATATCATTAAGTCTAATATCCAATGTTTTAATAAAATCATAATTATGTAAAGTAGCTCTTGAAACAGTACTTCCTGAGATAAATATAGGCTCTAAAATTGCATTAGGAGTAACTTTACCTGTACGACCAACAGTATATTCAATATCTAATAGTTTAGTTTCTAATTGTTCCGCAACAAATTTATATGCAATAGCAAACTTTGGATACTTCGTAGTAAATCCTAACTTTTCTTGGACATCAAATTGATTTATTTTTATTACAGCTCCATCTATATCATAATCATTAATATCGCGATTATTTTCAATATCATTAATAATTGAACTTATTTCATTGATATTTTTAGCTTGTTTAATTTGATCATTAACTACAAATCCAAGCTTTTTTAAATATAACAATGAATCATAATGAGTTCTAATATTTAATTCTTGATAATTAGCTACATTATAAAAAAAGGCACTCAACTTTCTTTTCGCAACAACTTTAGAATCAAGTTGACGCAATGTCCCTGCAGCTGCATTACGAGCATTAACAAAGGTATTTTGATTATTAGCTTTTAAATCATCATTTATTTTATTAAATTGTGATCTTTTTAAATATATCTCACCTCTAATTGTAATATCAATATTTTCACTTAATACTAAAGGAATATCAGTAATAGTTTTTACATTATTAGTTACATCTTCACCTACTAAACCATTACCACGAGTAGCTCCAGTTATAAGTTTACCATTTTCATAAGTTAATGAAATAGCTAAACCATCAATTTTAGGTTCTACAACATAACTATAATTATCAACTTCTTTATTGATACGGTTATCAAACTCATATAGTTCATCAATACTAAAAACATTATCTAATGAATACATTGAATATTGATGAGTATATTTTTCAAATTTTTTTGATATTGAATAACCTACTTGTCTTGTAATAGAATTATTACTTAATAATTCAGGATAATCATCATAATACTTTAATAATCTTTTATACATTACATCATACTCATAATCACTAATTGTAGGATTATCTAATGTATAATATTCATAAGCATAATTTTTTAATTTATTTTCAAGTTCTTCAATATCTTTTTTTATATTTTCCATTTAATACACCTTTTATTATTATAACATAATAATTATAGTTTAGCCATTTTATCAAGAGCATCTTTAGCTGCTTCTTGTTGAGCTTTTTTCTTTGAATTGCCACTACCTTCACCTAATACTAAATCATCCATTTTTACTAAAAATTTAAATGTTGGATTATTAGCATTCCCTTTAATATCAACACATTCATAACTAACACTGCGTTTAGTATCAGCTTGCACATATTCTTGTAATTTAGTTTTATAATCTTGAATAATTACAAACTTATCATCATCAATAGCATTAAATACTACTTTTAAGAATAATTTTGCGACTTCCAGTCCATTAGTTAAATATAAAGCTCCTAAAACAGATTCAAAGACATTAGCTTTAACTGATCTTTTATTATTACCTTCAGTTTTTCTTTCACCATGACCAACTTGAATATATTGAGCTAAATCATAATAATCCGCAAATATAGCTAAAGAACGCTCACATACAATTTTAGCTCTTAAAACAGTTAATTTCCCTTCATCTAAATCAGGATATTTATTATAAATATATTCTGAAATTAAAAATTCTAAAATGGCATCACCAATAAATTCTAGTCTTTCATAGTGATAATTAACTTTATTAATTTCATTAGCATATGATGGATGAATTAAAGCTTGTTCAATTATTTTAGAATTTTTAATATCAGTATCTATGATATTTTCTAAATGTTTAATAAAATTTAAATAGTTCATATGAATCTCCTTTCTTAATACATATCATATATTATAATATAAATATGCAATATATTGTAAAAATATTAAAAAAAAGTTATATTATTGATATGGTGATAAAATGAAAGCTTTTATATATGAAAATAATAAGATTATTGAAAAAAAATCTGGAAACATTCTTTTTTGTGATAATGAAGAATTTCAAAATTTAATAAAAGAACATTCTTTAAAATATTATCAAAATAAAGAAAATAGATTAGGATATATTAGAATAATTAATAATAGTATTATTGGTAATTTATCAAGTAAATTAATTATTAATAATAAAAATTTAAAATTCTTTATTAATGATACTAAAATATATTTTAACTTAAATGATAATGAAGATATTAATATGATAAATAAAATAATAATTAGTCATTTAAATACAATGAATCATCATTTTGATAGTATTTATAATGTTATATATTTTATTATTGATGAAATTCTCGAACAATACTATCTTAAAAATAATGAAATTGAAAAGAAATTACAAACCATTGAAAGTAGTATTCTTACTAATAAAAATATTAAGAATAATAATTATTTAACTTATCAAATATATCATCAAAGTAGTGATATTAAATTTCATCTAACAAGTATTACTGCGATAATTAAAAAATTAGAATTAGTTGATAATAATACAACATATCTTAAATATTTAGAAGCTACTGCTGAACATTTAGATAATGATACAAAAATTATTCTTGATCAGATAATTCAATTAAAAGAATTATTTCAAAATCAATTAGATATAAGCTTAAATAATTCAATGAATATATTTTCCATTATTGCGACAATCTTTTTACCTTTAACCTTAATTACTGGATGGTATGGTATGAATTTCGATATGCCTGAATATAAATTAAAATTTGGTTATTTAATACCTATTATTTTATCAATAATCTTTTTAATAATAACAATTTACTTAATAAGACATTATCAAAATAAAAATAAAAATAATTAATCATCTTCTTTATTAAATAAATCTTTATTATTTTGATACCAACTATCAAAATCTTTATTTTCAATAAATTCTTGAGCATCTTTAAAAGCATATTCAAGAATTTTTTTATTTTTTGATAAATTCGCAATTTTAAAATTAGGTAAACCTGTTTGTCTAGTTCCTAAAATATCACCAGAACCTCTCTTTAGTAAATCATATTCAGCTATTTTAAAACCATCATTATTATCTTTAAGAAATTTTAATTTATCAATAACATTTTCATCTTCACTATTACTTAATAAAACACAATATCCTTGTAAATCTTTACGTCCTACTCGACCTCTTAATTGATGAAGTTGTGATAGTCCAAACCTTTCGGCATCATAAATAATAATACAAGTAGCATTATCAACACTAATACCTACTTCTAAAAGTGAAGTAGCAACTAAAATATCATATTTATGATCATTAAAATCATTCATTACTTGTTCTTTATCACTACTACTTAATTTACCATGTAACAAACCAACTTGATATTTATTATTAAAATATTTAGTAATATTTTGATGTAATTTAATAACATTTTTAATATCTAAATTTTCACTTTCTTCAACTAATGGCGCAACAATATATATTTGTTGGTTCATATTCAATAATTTAATCATTTCATAATAATAAGGTTTAATACTATTAGATTTAAAATAATAAGTAATTATTGGTTTTTTAAAAGGTAATAATTGATGCATGTATGAAACATCAATATTCGCAAATATAATCTGAGCTAAAGTTCTTGGTATTGGAGTAGCACTTAACATTAAAGATTCAATCTCACTACCTTTTTCTAATAATTTTAATCGTTGATTAACCCCAAATTTTTGTTGTTCATCAAAAATTACTAAACCTAAATTATTAAAGACAACATCATCTTGATATAAAGCATGAGTTCCAATTAAAAGATTTATTTTATTATTCTTTAAATCATTAAGTAAGTTAAGTTTATCATTTAAAGAAATATTTCTTGTTAGTAAGGCAACATTAATATTAGTATCTTCAAATAATTCTAAAGCACTTTGATAATGTTGAGCAGCTAATATTGTTGTTGGCGCCATAAAAGCAACTTGATAATTGTTATTAATTACCATATAAGCAGTTAATAGACCTATTAATGTTTTACCAGATCCAACATCCGCAATTAATATTCGATTCATTAATTTATCACTTATTAAATCAAGATATATCTCATTAACAACTTTTTTTTGATCATTTGTTAGATCATATTTAATTTTATTAACAAATAATTGTACTTTATTAATATCAATTTTCTTTTGATATTTAATAGAACTATTACCTTTTCTATTTAATAATACTTCAATACAAAACATAAAAAACTCACTATATATTAAAGAATAACGAGCTAAAGTTAATTTATCTTTATCACTAGCAAAATGAATTTCTTTAATAGCATCTTTTATATTCATAAATTGATATTTATCTTGATAGATTATTGGTAAATAATTATTAATACTATCTTGATATTGATTATATATTTTACTTATTAAATTATGATAATTCTTATTATTATATAAACCTCTTAATGAATATAATGCTTTTATACCTTTGATATCTTCTAATTTATTAAAAAATAGTTCAGTCGCAATAATATTATTATTTTGATATTTTCCTTTAATTACAATGTAATTATTAAGATTATTTTTTATATTTTTAAATAAATAATAACGATTAAAAATAACGATTTTAACTTCTTTATCTTTAATCAAAGCTTTAAAACTTATGCGATTATGTCGACCATTATAAAATGAAATAGTAGGACTTGTTTTAATAATTGCTTCAACACATAAATTATTAACATCAAGATTTTCTTCAATAATTTGATATTTATTAGGATAATTAGTTAATAAATCATCGACAGTAATCAAATTTAACTTATCTAAAACATCTTTTTGTTTATTAGTAATCTTTAAATCACTTAATTTATCAAAAATATCCATTATAATACTGCCTTTATTAAAGATAAATTAGCTATTTTATTATCATTAATAGTAATAGCATCTTCAAACATATTTATATATTCATCTTTAATATCTTTATTAGTATGTAGATAAGCAATAATATCATTAATCATAATATAATCATTAATTTCTTTTTTAAAAACAATACCAGCACTATAATCAATAACATCTTCTTTGACATGTCTGCCAGCACCTAATTCTAAAGATAATTTTCCTATTTGTAATGCATCTATTCCATTAAGATATCCTTCTTTTTTAGCTTTAATAGGAATAATATTTTTAGATTTATCAAATTTATTAGGGTTTTCTATATATGAATCATCACCATGTTGAGCTTTGATGAAGGCAACAAATTTTTGTAGTGCTAAACCATTATTTAAAACATTATTTACCATTAAATAAGCTTCATCTTTATTGTTAACTATCTTTGTTTCTAATAACATAATAATTGCTAGATCAATACATAATTCTCTTAATCTTTTAGAACCTTTATTATTTAAAATATCTATTGCTTCAATAATCTCTAAATTATTTCCAATTGCTTTACCTAAAGGAATATTCATATCAGTGATAACAGCTCTAATTTTCTTATTAAATCTTTTTCCTATTTTGATCATTAATTTACTTAATTCTTGAGCTTCATCAATAGTTTTCATAAAAGCTCCTTTACCAACTTTTACATCTAATAAAATACAATCAGTATTACAAGCGATTTTCTTTGACATAATACTAGAAGCAATTAAAGGAATTGATTGAACCGTACCTGTAACATCTCGTAAAGCATATAATTTTTTATCGGCAATTACTAAATCTTTTGTTTGAGCAATTATCGCTAAACCAATATCATTAACTTGTTTAAGATATTCTTTATCACTTAAATTAGTTTTAAGATGAGGAATTGATTCTAATTTATCAATAGTTCCACCAGTATGACCTAATCCTCTTCCTGACATTTTCGCAAGTTTTAACCCACATGCTGCTAAAATAGGACCTAATATTAAAGATACTTTATCACCAACACCACCAGTAGAATGTTTATCAACACTTATTCCCTTAATACTAGATAAATCAATTACTTCACCACTATTAACCATAGCTTTAGTTAAATAATAAGTTTCATCTTCATCCATTCCATTTAAAACAATGCTCATTAATAAAGATGAAATTTGATAATCTTTAATTTCATTATTTACATAACCATTAATAAAATAATCTATTTCATCTTCACTTAGTTTTAATTTATCTTTCTTTTTAATAATAATATCAATGATGTTCATTTTATCATTCCTTAAATCATTTTAGTAATAAAAACAAAATTATTTTTATTATAATATGTCTCTTTAATTTTTAAAGCAACATCCTTATTCTTGGTAAATCCAACAATTGTAGAACCACTACCACAAACAATACATTTATCTATACCTAAATGATATAATTCATCAATCATCTCATTTATTAAAGGTTTAAGTGATGTCGCACTTTCTTCTAAAGAATTAGCAATATTATCTATAAATAATGGATAATCATTATTTTCTAAGGCCTTAACTACTAAATCAACATTAGGGTGATTACATGTATTTAGATTAACATTTTGATATACTTGTTTAGTTGATAAACCTCTATTAGGTTTAACTAAAACAATTACCATATCTTTTAATAAGTTATTAACAATTGAAACTTTTTCACCATATCCTTGAACACGACAAACACCATTATGAAAAAATAATGGTATATCAGAACCTAATTGTTCTCCTAAACTAATTTTATCTTCTAAAGTCATATTTAACTTAAATATTTTATTCAACATTTCAATAGTTGTGGCGGCATTAGCACTTCCCCCACCTAATCCAGCTTGAATAGGAATATACTTAGTAATTTTAATATCTAAACCAGTTTCAATATTATATTTAGTTAAAACTAAATTAGCAGCACGATAAACAAGATTCTTACTATTACATGGTATAAAGCGATTAGAACAAGTTAATTTAATATTTTTATGTTTAGCTAATTTAATTTCAATCTTATCATATAATTTAACTTTTGAAGTTAACATATCAAGTTGATGATAATTGTTTTCATCTTTTTTTATTAAATTAATAGCTAAATTTATTTTCGCATATGAATTATTTATCATAACCATGCTCCTTTATATAATTACTTAATTTAAGATAATCTTCTAAACTAAGATTTTCTGGTCTTAAATTAACATTAATTGCTAGATCACTTAATATTTTACTACTTAATTGTTTATCATTAATATAGTTACTTAAATTATTCAAAATTGTTTTCCTTCTTTGATTAAACATATTTCTTAATATATCAAAAAATAAATGTTCATCATTAATATGATAATTATTTTTTTTAAAAACAAATTCAATAACAACACTATCTACTTTAGGTTGAGGAATAAAAATATTCTTAGAAATATTCATTAATAATTTAGTATTAGTATAATATTGAGTAAGAATAGTTAATGAATTATATTCTTTTGTATTAATATTAGCATTTAATCTTTGACCTACTTCTTTTTGCATCATCGCTACTATCTTTTTTAAATTAATTGATGTAGCTAATTCAAATAATTTTATTAGTATAGGTGTTGTTATATAATAAGGCAGATTGGCAACAACAACAATATCTTTATCATCATTAAAATATTCATTAACTAATGATAATAAATCACATTTTAAAAAGTCTTTAAAAATAACTATAATATTATCAAAATCATTTAAAGAATAATCTAATACTTCTTTTAATCTTTGATCTATTTCAATACATAAGACTTTATTAGCATTTAATGCTAAATATTGTGATAAAGCACCAATGCCTGGTCCAATTTCAATGACATTAACTTCTTTATTAAGATTAGCTTTTGTAATAATATTACTAATAACATTAGCATCAATAATAAAATTTTGTCCATAATTTTTTTTAGGACTAATATTAAATTTTTTCATTATATCCAAAGTAGATTTTATACTAGCAATATTATTCATTAATAGCCTCCATTATCATCTGTAATTTATCTTTATTAATATTTAACATATTTAAACGATTAAATAAAGTCTTATTATTACAATAACTTATTTTTAAATAATTACATATTTTATTTCTTATATCTTGTTTATTAATATTAAAAGATAAATAATCATGCCATGTCAGTGATTGATAATTACTAAAAGTACTAACATTATTTAATGCTTCAATAATATCAACTTTACTAGCATGTTCAATACCAACCTTATGTTTTATATGATCAATAGCTAATTCCTTTTTTAAAAAGGCATGTTTAGTATTATCAATATTCTTGGTAATAATATTTCTTATTCTTTCACCAGGATAATCAGGATCAGTAAAAACAATAATTCCTCTTTCTTGTGAAGCTTGTTTAATCAAATTCATAATATCATTATTTATTGCTGAGCCATTTGTGACTATAATATCCGCATTAATAAATTGTTTTAAATGTTGCATATCATGATATCCTTCCACAACAATTACTTCCTTAATTTTCATGATTATCCCTTTTCACATAAACAAATAAATTATTTCTGGATAAAGTATCATCA
>JAISTP010000058.1 GCA_031272545.1 Bacilli bacterium
CGTGGTGAAATATTTAGAAAAGCTAATGAAAGAGCTAAAATGTTTGTAGCTAATTACATCAATGAATTAAATTTAACAAGAACACTTATAACTAATAGTGTATTACAAGGTGAAATAGGTTTAGATAATACTAATCCTTGGATAAATTCTTATACTCGTGAAAAAGAAAATCGTCATGAATTAATTACTAAGAATTGGTTAAATGGTATAAAACGTGATCAAAATATTAAATTAAATAAAATAAAAGAAATAACTTTTAAACAAAACTATCAATTCCCAGATCTAAAATGGGAAAGATTTGAGATAGGTGATATAGATTATAATGACCCTAATAAAAAACGAGAAACATTATATAATCTATTAAAAAATAAATATGAAAAAGATAATATTGATCTTAAAAAAGTATTTGATGATATTTATCAAAGTCGTCGTGAAAGACCTGGTGCTAATATTGTTAATATTGATAATGATTATCATGCTCAAGAACCTAATTTTATTGCAATGGATGAAGATCAAAAATTACATCATTTAGCTGATTTAATCATTCATAGAAAAATTCCAAGTATAACTGAATATTTAATAGATCTTCGACCTTTTACATATAGAAATCTTGATCAACCTTTAAAACCTAAAAGAATATCTCATGAAGAATTTTTAAAATTACCAATGAATGCAAAAGTAGCTTATGAAAATATATATCCTGATTATTATAAAGATGTAGATACAATGCATAGTGAATGGTCTTTAAATGATGAAATGATGGGTTTAGATATTATATTAATGCATCAAGAAGATAGAGCACATAATGATCATCGACCTTTATATGATAAAGAATATTATAGAAAATTACCTATGTCAGTAAAAAGATGGATCAAACAATATTATCATCCTCCTGCTCCGCCACCTGCACCTAATCCAGCACCTCCTAATTATGACCCTAATCCAGACATCTATAATGATCCTAATGTTGATGATACTTTCTTAAATTCAACAAATGCAAAAAATAATCAAATAGAAGCAACTCGTTATGATCCATGGATTAATGAACAAGCTGATTTATTATTAGATGATGCAACTTTTGATGGTAATCATCCTGGTTATTTACTTTTTAAAAATTCATTACCAAATACTATACCTGAAAAAGTTGTTAGACGTAAATTTTTAAATGAAAATGGTAATATTACAATTCCTGCACCAGAAAGTATTAATAAATATATTAAAAATATTAAAGAATTAGCTAAAAAATTACCTAATCAACCTGGTCCAGAATATGAAACATTTATAAGTAAAGAAGGTAAAAGAAATGCTTTTCAACTCTTACCAGATCATAGATCTGTTTGGTTATTTCATGGTCAAAAAACTATTCATGATCATATTCAACAAACACCAGAAGATATGGCATATGCTATGGCTATTAAAAAAATGATTAATCATCTCTTAAAACATTATCCAGAAAGTAGTGGGATCTTCAATAATATTCGTAATTTAAGTTGTCTCACTCTCGATGATCTATTAAGAATTGAAAAAATGTTAAAATCTACTAAAAACATTGATCCTAATATGTTATATTCATACGGTGAAAAATTAAATGGAAAACTTATTGATAGAATAAAAGATAATTATGGTTATGCTGTTGCTGTTCTTAAAGATCTAAAAGCTAATTTTTCTAATCATCTTAATGAAAGAACTAAAAGATGGATAGATGAATTAAGTTATGATATGCAATCATTAGTCGTGACAGCTAATCTCCCATTTATTCTTAGAAATGCTAATGATAAAAATATTATTAATTTAGCTAATATTCTCGGGAGTGATGGAGCAATTGATACAACAGATATTAGTTCAGCTAAACCTTATAAACATAAATTTGATGTATTATCTATATTACAAAAACCTGTTGGAACTCAATTAGAAATTCAATATGATCCTAAAAATGATGAAGAAACATATGTTGATGTTCTAAGTAAATTATATGAAAAAGAATTACATATGCCTACTGAAAAAGAACCTGAACCTGGTTGGGTTGGTGCTCGTAGAGTGAAAAGAGCTATGACATATGTTTGGGATAAAACCAGTGGAACCTTTAAATGGGTAGCTACTGCTCCATTTAGATTGACATGGGAATTAGGAAAATTGGTATATAAAAAAATAAAACCTGATAATCCTGGACCACCTCCACCTCCTCCTCCACCAGATCCATTAGCATATAACCCAGAAGCCAATCCACCTAATATGCCTCATGGTTTAAGAAAAAAAGCTAAAACAAATTTAGATCATCAACCACATGCTAATCCACCAGATCTATCAAATGTAGATGTTGTTCAAGATGATGAAAAAGAACAACGATTTTATACAGATAAGATCACTATTATTAAAAATGATGAAAAAGAAATTCAATTTGTAAGTGATGAAACAGGTGAAAAATATACTATCTTAAAAGATTATAAACCTAAATTAAAACGATTAATTAAAATCAATAATCAATTAATTCCAAAAGGAACAGAAAATGAATATAAAGATGGGATCTATACTGATTTAACTACTAATAAATATCAATATAATGAAATAGAAATAACGGAAACAAAACAAAACCCACCAAAAATAAAAGAAC
>JAISTP010000022.1 GCA_031272545.1 Bacilli bacterium
ATTATTTCTTCTTTTAATCATTTTAAAATTAATATCTAAAGGATATTTACCTTTATTTATACGATTAATTAATTTCTTTAAATTTTCTAAGTAATTCTTATCATTACCTTGAATTTCTAAATGATAATTAGCTTTAGCTGGTGAATTAACCGAACCACTAGCGACAAAGCTTCCTGCTAAATAAGCTTTAGTTAATTCACTATTATTAAAATAACTCTTGTCAATATTACTATTAAAAGTTAAACCATCCATTAATTTTAAATCTTCTAAAATATTTAAAGTATTATTTGAAATTTTAATAGTATAAGAATGATCTTTTTTTAACTTCATATTTTGTCTAACAATTAATTGCATCTTTTCTTGATACAAATCATTTAAAATAGCATAAATATGTTTAATAATAGTTGCATTTTTAAATGAAATATCAACACTTAATCCTTGATTATTAATCATTAGACTAGAGTTCATTTTAATTATAGCATTAATAAATGCTTTTTTACAAGCTAGTGTATATTCTTGTCCACAATGTTCTAATAACTCTATTTTTACATCTCTCGAGAATGACATAATATCTTTCCTTCAAATAATTTCTTTATCTTTTCAGGATCATGGATAACCTTATTATTCTTAACAATGGCAATATCTTCTAACAAAACATTAATATTCTTATCAAGATTTTCTTGATCAATAATAACAGGTGCTGCACTCTTCTTTTGATACTTGTTAATGATTTTATCAGAAAAACCTTTATTATTAGCAATAATAGTATCAATACCACAATATCCTAAATGATTATTTATTGCTTGAACATACATGCTTAAAGTATAATTATCTGTTTCTCCTGGTTGTGACATTAAGTTCGCAAAAAATATCTTTTCAGCTTTACTATTCTTAATTGCAACATTAATTCTAGGAATAATTAAATTAGGCATTAAACTAGTATATAAGCTACCAATACTATAAATAATTAAATCGGCTTCATTAATAGCTATGATTGCATCTTCATTAGCTTCTACATCATTTAAATATTCTATTTTCTTAATCTTCTTTTTTGGTAAAGAAATATTTTTCTCACCAATCATTTCACTATTATCAAAATAAGTTGCTTTAATATCAACCACTTCATTAGTACTTGGAATAATTTGTGAATTAACATTAAAAACATGAGCTAAATTATTAATTGTTTCACTTAAATTTAGACCTGAACTCATCATGGCTCCAGTAATAATAATATTACCTAAAGAATGACTCTTTAAGAAACCAGAATCAAAACGAAAATCTAATAATGAAGACATTTCATCTTGGACATTAGATAAAGCTACTAATACATTACGAATATCTCCTAATGCTGGTACATTATATTCTTCTTTTAAAACACCACTACTACCACCATTATCCGCAACGGTTACGATACATTTTAAATTTATATGTTCAATATCTTTAATAGCTTTCACAAAATGTGATAAGCCGCTTCCCCCACCGATACAAACAACATTAATCTTATTTTTCAATATCACGATGATCCTTAATTACTTTATTTTGATTACTGTAGTATTCAGTTAAATAGTTGACTAAAGAAACGGAACGATGATGTCCACCAGTACAACCAAAACCAATTACTAAATAAGAACGATTAGTAGCTTGTTGTTCTTTAATACAATAATCTAAAAGGGGAATTAAATTATTTAAAAAAACTTGTGTTTCTTTTTGTTTCATTACAAAATCAAAGACCATATTGTCATTACCAGTTAATAACTTCATATTATCATCATAATATGGATTGGGAATAAATCTAACATCAAAAGCATAATCTAAATCTTGCGGTATCCCAAATTTATAACCATAAGATACAAAGCATAATCTAAATAATGATTTCATATCCTTGTTTAATGCTTTCGCTAAATAGCTCCGTAATTTAGCTTCAGTTAACTTACTAGTATCAATGATAAGATCAGCTTTATTTCTAATACTTTGAAGATTTAACCTTTCTTGCATAACAGCTTCACTTAATAAATCAAATTCATTAATAAAAGGATGTTGTTTTCTAGTAATTTGAAATCTTCTTTTTAAAATTTCATCTTTAACATCTAAATAAACAATTTTAATTTTTAACCAATCATATGAACGTAAAGTAACAATCATATTAGTTATCTTTTCTTCATTTACATTTGAATTAATCGCAATAGCATAATATTGATAATTTTCTTCTTTATTTAAAACATTAATTGTATTGCTGACTAAATCAACTGGTAAATTATCAATACAATAATAACCAATACTTTCTAAATAAGCCATAGTTATTGATTTACCAGCACCTGAAATACCACAAACTAAAACTAATTCTTTATTATCCATGATATCACCCCTAAATAGTCAAAAAAGAGTGGTAACACTCTTTTTATCTCTTTTCTTTAATTCTTGCAGATTTACCAGAACGTTCTCTAAGATAGAATAATTTATTACGTCTAACTTTACCACGACGAATAACTTCAATCTTTGCAACACGTGGTGAATGTAATGGGAATGTTCTTTCAACACCAACACCACTAGAAATCTTTCTAACAGTATAAGTTTCTGAAATTCCGCCACCTTGACGTTTAATTACTACACCTTCAAATACTTGGATACGTTCTCTATTACCTTCAACGATTTTAACGTGAACACGAACAGTATCTCCTGAATTAAATTCAGGAATATCGGATTTGATTTGACGTTTAGTAATGTCTTCAACAACTCTTAAATTCATTTCTCTCACTCCTACTAAATTTTACCTTGTGATTAATATTAATACCAGCGCACAAAGTTCACTTAATTAAATAAGCTTATTTATTATACCTTTTTTATAATATAGATGCAATAATAAGTTTAATATTACTAATTTATTAGTATAAATTAATAATCAATTTACTAAATATTTCCATAATTAAAAAATAGAATAATGTATGAAATATAATAGTTTTATTTACATAAACAATACTATTACTTAATTTAAGCAATCTGCTAAATGCAAATTATAATTAATTTATTTTACTTTCTTTTTATGTTCTATTATATCTATTTCTTTTCTTTTACCCATAATTAATGGAATTATTTCCGTAGTATATTCACTAAATTCTAAACCGAACCATTTAGCTGGTGATGTCGTAAACTTTTTAATAGTTAATTTCATTTGAATAATTTGTTTAGCCAATTTATCAATACGATAGTTATTAGATAATCGTTCTTCTATTAAAATATATCTAAAATCTCCTACATCGCTAGAAACACTACCAAATTTTTGTGTTTGTGGTGCTAATCTTCCATCATCTATTAATTTTCTAATAATTCTTCTTAAGTATATAGTTACATTTTGATTTAATTTAAAACCTAAGTGAAGTTTAACAATAACAATATAATCAGTATCCAACATATCTATTTCATAATATTTAGTGTATGGAGCACTATCTACTTCAATTGAAACAAACCAGTAAACACTAGCTCTTTTAGGATGTCTATCTAAAATAGAAGAGATAACATTTCTTCTTACTTTATAATCTTTTAAATGTGTTGTTAGATAAACTAAATTTGTTTGTAATAAATTATAACTAGTATCATTTCTTAATTTTAATAATTGATCTTTATAATCTCTTAAATCAAGTAACTTAGTATATTTTTTAACAACAACATCCGCATAATGCCATATGGCAATTATTGATAGAATTAATAAAGCTATTATAACTGCAATGTATCCACCATGTAAGAATTTAACAGCACATGAGATAAAGAATAATGTTTCAATACTTCCAAAGAAAATAACAATAGGAAAAGCAATTTTCTTAGAAATATTCTTATATCTTAAATAGAAGAATAACAGGCAAGTACTCATTAACATCGTAATAGTGATACTTAATCCATAAGCAGCTTCCATTTTACTACTATACTTAAAGAAAAGAACCACAAAACAAGTACCAATCCACAATAATAAAGCAACACTAGGTAAATATACTTGAGATATTTCTCGTGAAGGATAATGCGTTTTTAATTTAGGCAATAATCTTAATTTAATCGCAATACTAACTAAAGAAAAACTACCACTTATTAAAGCTTGTGAAGCAATAATAGCTGCAATTGTCGCAATAACAACACTGAATATCTTTAAAGGATCATCTACCATCGCAAAGAAAGGATTAAGATCATCAACATTTAAGTAACTAGGATTATCTTTAACACTTAATAACCAAGCTGCTTGACCAAAATAAGAAAGTATTAAACATAATTTAACATAAGGCCAAGACAATCTAATATTCTTTTTACCAACATGTCCTAAATCTGCATATAAATCTTCAGCTCCAGTAGTTGCTAGAAAAATACTACCTAAAATAAATATACCCATTTTATTACCAGGACTGGATAATAATTCAATAGCATAATAAGGATTAATGGCTTTTAATATTTCTAAATTACCTATTAAATGAGAAAGACCAATTAAACCAATAAAAGTAAACCAAATAAACATAATAGGACCAAAACTTTTTCCTAAAAAATCAGTTCCAAAACGTTGAATTAGAAATAATAAAGTAATAATTGTTAAACTTATCACAACGATAATATTTTGATTATCACCAATGGTATTTGCGAATAAAGGTATTCCTTTTAATCCCTCAGCACTTGAAGTTATAGTTACAGCAGGTGTTAAAACCGAATCAGCTAATAATGTAGCTCCGCCAATAGCCGCTGGTATTAATAAATATTTAGCTTTTTTACGAACTAATAAAAATAATGAAAAAATACCACCTTCACCATTGTTATCCGCATTTAATAAAATTGTGACATATTTGATTGTAGTTAGAATAGTTATTGTCCATAATATTAAAGATACACTACCAATAATAAAATTCTCACTTATATTAGCTAATCCACCTTGTCCTTGAACAATAGATTTCATAACATATAAAGGAGAAGTTCCAATATCACCATAAACTATTCCTAAAGCTACTAAAATACCACTTAATTTTAATTTTTTCTTAATATCTTTACTCATTTTATCACCGTTAATTTTTAATTGCGTTATTCATTATACACTTGATGCAACACATGTAAATTATCTTTACATAAAATTAACATTTTTATTTTTATTGTAATAAAGATTAAATTATACTTATTATAAATATAATATTTTCTATATATATTTTTTATTATTATATTAATATAACTAAAAGTTTTTCTTATTTAATTATTGTACATTTTATGTTTTAATAGTAAAATAACACTATATTAAGATAAAGGAGATATTTTTAATGAAGAGTTTATTAAAAAAGTATACTGAAACTAGTTTAATTCTTAGAATAGTTATCGGTATGATTATTGGTCTATGTTTAGCATTAATTGTTCCTAACATTGAAGTTATTGGTATGTTAGGTTCTATTTTTGTTGGGGCTTTAAAAGCAACTGCTCCAATGTTAGTATTCTTCCTTGTTATGAGTGCTATTTCTCATCATAAACAAGGTCAAAAAACTAATATGAGTCGTATTATTGTTTTATATATACTAAGTACTTTCTTAGCTGCCGCTGCTGCTGTAGTAGTTAGTTTTTTATTCCCAACTACTTTAGTACTTACTAGTGCCGCACAAGATGTTGCCCCACCTAGTGGAATTGGTGAAGTGTTAAAAACTTTAGTAATGAATATAGTTGATAATCCAGTAAATGCCTTAGTTAATGCTAACTATATTGGTATTCTATTTTGGGCATTATTAATTGGTTTTGCTTTTAAAGGTTTTGCTAGTGATAATACTAAAGACGTTGTATCTAATATTTCAAAAGCTTTTGGTACAATTGTTAGATGGATCATTAATTGTGCTCCATTTGGTATTTTAGGTTTAATGTATAAAACTGTATCTGAAACTGGAATTCAAGCATTGCTTGGTTATGGTAGATTAATCTTAATTTTAGTTGGAACTATGTTACTAATGGCTTTAGTCATTAATCCTATTATGGTCTTTATTAATACTAGAAAAAATCCATATCCATTAGTTTTTAAATGTCTTAAAGATTCAGGATTAACTGCTTTCTTTACTCGTAGTTCAGCTGCTAATATTCCAGTAAATATGGAATTATGTGAAGAGCTTGGTCTTGATGAAGATACCTATTCAGTATCAATTCCTTTAGGAGCTACTATTAATATGGCAGGTGCATCTGTAACAATCACGGTTCTTGCTTTAGCTGCAGCCCATACTTTAGGTATTAATGTCGATGCACCATCAGCTATTATTCTTTCTGTATTAGCCGCTGTCTCTGCTTGTGGTGCTTCTGGAGTATCAGGAGGATCATTATTATTAATTCCATTAGCATGTTCATTATTTGGTATATCTAATGATGTAGCTATGCAAGTAGTTGGGGTTGGGTTTATCATTGGCGTAATTCAAGATTCTTGTGAAACTGCCTTAAACTCATCAAGTGATGTTTTATTTACCGCAACAGCTGAATTTAATCAATGGCGTAAACAAGGAAAAGAAATAGTTTATAATTGGAAAAAGAAAACAAATAAATAGAAATAAAAAGATATTGAAATTCAATATCTTTTTTCATTTCTTAATTTCATGATTATATTTAAAATCAGAACTTTCAATATAATAATCACTAAAATAATTAGATTTAATAATTTTATCACTTATTGAAAATGACTTCTTAATATTAGCTGCCATATCTTTATCAACATTACCTAGAATAATACCATTATTTTCAATAACATAACCAATATTATCTTCTAATAAATTATTACCCATAGCTGTATCTTGATATTCTTTTTTATCAACACCTAACAAAGATAATACGGTAGGCATAATATCTATTTCGCCACCTACTTTTGAAATTTCTTCTCCAATCATACCTTTGCTATAAATTATTAAAGGAATCTTACCATCATTTTCATAATCACTAACATTACCAACTTCTTTTTCAATAGTAGCATCTGTTGTATATTTATGTAATCCTTCATGATCACCATAAATAACAATTATTGTATTATCTAATTGATTATCTTTATCTAAAGTATCAATAAAATTGCCAATAGCACTATCAGTATAATGTACTGCTTGATAATAACGTCCAACTACAGTATTATTAATAGAATCATCTAATTTTAAAGTTTGCATCTCTTCTGGTATTTTAAATGGCGTATGTGATGTTTCAGTAACTGTAAAAAGATAATATTTATTCTTTTGTTCATTACATAACTGAGCTACTTGTTGTAAGTTTGCATCATCTTTAAGCCCCATAAAAAACATATCTTCTTTATTAGCTTTCATACCATCAATATCTATTACTTCATCAAAACCTAAATTTGGTAAATAAACATTTTTATTCCAAAAATAACTTTTACCACTATGAATAGCGATACTATGATAATCATCTTCTCTTAATAAAACAGGAAGACTATTATAATGATTATAAGGATATAAATATGATTGAGCCCCATTTCTTAAAGGTAATATCGAAGTATTAACCATAAAATCTGCATCACTACTATTACCTTCATTTACTTGTTCATGAACATTATTAAAGTAATAACTATTCTTTAATAACTTATTTAAGTTAGGAGTAATTTCTTGGCCATCAACACTTTTATTAATTACAAAATTTTCTAAACTCTCTACTTGTAAAAAAATAACATTTTTATCTTTAAAAACACCAAAATCACTAACTTTACCAACATTAGTATTTTTAATCTTAAAATAATCCTCAATACTATTTTTTACACTATTTTTTGATACTCTTTTATTCAAATCATTAATAAACGAATCAATATCATAATAATGATAACCAATAATACTTAATTTAGCACCTGTTTCAATTTTAGTTGGTTTTGGTGAAAAAATTTCATCATATCGCGAGATAATAAAACCACAAAATATTAAATAAACCATAAAAATTAATTTAACTTTAATACTTTTATTTTCTTCACCAGCAACTAAATTTAATAATTTCTTGTGAAAGACTATTAATAATATTGGATCAATAAAGATAATGATATCTAAAGGTTTAATTAAAGCTAAAGCAGAAGAACCAATTATTCCAAATAATTTATATTGAAAAATATTATAAATACTTATATAAGATTCAAAGCTTCTAAAATAAATTAAATCGGCATACATAAGAACACTTAAAATAATATCTAAAATCATTAATATTTTATAAGTTGTCTTATTATTAAATATTAAGCTTATCGCAAAATAAGAAAAAGCACAAAAAAGATATGAAAGAAGATAACGATTTATTTCAAAATTAGTATCTTTAATCAAAACATCCTCTTGTGAATGAACAACCATCGTAAATATTATTAACTTTATAAAAACAAACAAAGATAATAATAAGTAAATAATATTTATTTTAGAAAATAATTTTTTCAAACTTACCCCTTCTTAATGACTATAAAAATAATTAAAATAATTTTAAAATAGCATCCTTACCTTTAACTAATGTACGATTATGTTCTTCATCATAAACATAGGCATAAATATCACAATCAATATTATTACTCTTTGTTTTATAATCAAGATAATCTTGCATTAATTTATATTCCCCTTCATGTAATGCATCTAACATATTAAATTTTTCATAACCTAATTCTTCAAAACTTTTCGCAACGACATCCATACTACTAATATCTATTTCATCTACATGATATTTTTTTAATAATAAATGTAAATATTCTAAACCAACACCAAATTTCTTCGCATAATTATAACCATAATAAGCATTATTAATGTCTTCACTAGCATTATAATCATATCCAATAATTTCAACATCAATATCTTTCTTTTTATTTATATCGATTAGTTTATCAACTAATTCGTAACTATCTTTATTAAGAAAATCAAGATAGATAATACACTTCATAATAATCATCCTTTCAATATTTAATAATTATACTACAATTAATGATACTTTTCTTACAATAAGTCACAAAAGTTCTAAGATGATGTATAATAGTTAAAAAAGGAGGATAATATGATTAAAATAATAACTAATTTTATTGATACTCATTATTATATAGTTTTTATCTTTATGATAATTGTTTTAATATTAGTCCTTCTTTTATTAAGAAAAATATATCTTTATTTCCATGGAAATTTTGGAGAAGGTAATATTTATAAAAGATTAAGAAGATTATATAACGAATATGATTATCCCTTTATCAAACAGATAATATTAAGTTATAATAATAAAAGTTATGCTTATTATGATGCTATAGTCTTTGGAGATTATTATATTTATGTATTTGATATTAAAAATCATCATACTACTCTTAAAATAGATCCAATTGATTATTGGCAATTTCAAGAAAAAGATGAAATTATTACGATAATTAATCCTTTTTATGAATTAGAAATTAAAAAACATATTCTAAGAAGATATTTAGAAGTAGATGCTTATCGTATTATTGATGTTGTTATTATTAATGATAAAACCAAAGTAGTTGGACAAAAAGGTAATCATCATCTTATTAAGCCAAGTCAAATAACTTCATTGATAAGACATTATGAACAAGAAGCAACAGTATCAAAGATGAATCCTAAGTTTATTGAAAAAATAGGTAATAACATATTAACTATCAATCAAAAGAAAAATAGAAGAAAAATAATTAATAATATTAAAAATCAACGAGTAAAGGAGTAATAATATGAATATAAGTGCAATTATTTTAGCAGCTGGTAAAGGTACTAGAATGAATTTAGGTTTTAATAAAATGTTTTTAGAAGTAGATGGGGTTACTATAATTGAACATAGTGTTTATGAATTCTCTAAAATAAAAGAAATTAATCAAATTATCGTAGTCGTTAATCAAGAAGAGCTAACACAAATGCAGGATATTTTAAGAAATTATCATGTTCAATTTTGTATCGGTGGTAATAAAAGATATCAATCAGTTTATCAAGGATTACAACATGTCGATAATGAATATGTCTTAATTCATGATGGAGCACGTTGTTATGTCAGTGAAGATTTAATTAATCGTGTTATGACATCTTTAAAAGATGGTAATAATGCAGTATGTCTTGGAGTACCATCTAAAGATACTATTCATTATGTCGATGAAAATAATTACATTAATAAAATCATTGATCGTAACCAACTTTATATTGCGCAAACTCCGCAAGGATTTAAAACATCTACTATTTTAAAAGCCTATGATAATTTCTTAAATTCTAATAAGCGAATAAAAATGACTGACGATGCTATGATAGTAAAAGAATGTACTAAAGAAGCTGTTAAAATAGTACAAGGAGAATATTATAATATTAAGGTTACTACCCAAGATGACATTTAAAAAGATGATAGTAACAGGAATTGTTGTCGAGTATAATCCTTTTCATAATGGTCATGTATATCATATTGAACAAGCACGTAAATTAACTAATTGTGATTTATTAATAGCTATTATGTCCAGTACTTTCATGCAACGAGGCGAACCAGCTATCTTAAATAAATTCATTAGAACAAAATGGGCTTTAGAAAATAATATTGATTTAGTTATTGAATTACCAACTTATTATTCTTTACAATCAGCTGAGTATTTTGGTAATGGAGCCATCACTTTATTAAATGAATTTAATATTGATTATCTTTGTTTTGGTTCTGAAAGTAATGATCTTAGTAATTTAAGAAAAGCTGCTTTAATTAATAAAGATAGTGCTTACCAATTAAAAGTTAAAGAATTAATGAAACAAGGATTAAGATATGCTAACGCATGTAATGAAGCATTAATTGAATTTAATATTAAACCCATTACTAAATCAAATGATATTCTAGCTTTATCTTATCTCCAAGCTATTGAACAAAATAACTTTAACATTAAAGCAATAACAATTCAAAGAACTAATTCTTTTCTTGATACTACTTTATCTAATAATACAATAAGTGCTCAAGCTTTAAGAAAAGCTCTTAAGGAAAAAGAAGATATAACCAAATATACTCCTGTCGCAAATGATATTAATAAGTATCATCATGAAATTGTTTTCTTAGATGATTATTTTGATTTACTTAAATATAAGATTTTAACAATGTCACTTAATGATTTAAAACAAATACATAATATGGTTGAAGGAATAGAATATAAAATAAAAAAAGAAATTAATCATGTTAATTCCATAACTGAATTAGTAGAAGTATTATCTTCTAAAAGATATCCCAAAACAAGAATTCAAAGATTATTAATATATATCTTAACTAATATAACTAAAGATGAGATTAATAATATAGAGATTGATTATCTCCGTATCTTAGGAATGAATGAGAAAGCTCAAAAATATCTTAGAAGAATAAAGAATAATACTAATTATCATATTGTAACTAGTTTTAGTGAATATCAAAGTAAAGGCTTAGATTTAGAATTAAAAATATCACAAATTTATAGCTTAGCTAAAAAAGATATTAATTATCTAAGTGATAAAGAATATAAACAACCAGTAATTATATATAAAAAAAATAGATTATAATCTATTTTTTTAATTTCCTTGTGAATGTTTTTTAATAATTTCATTAATTTCTTTCTCTAAGAAACCTCTTGATGTAAACCAATTAACAATATTATCATAACTTACTTCACTATTTAAAAATGTTTTTAAGGCTGATAAACAATTAGTAATATACTTTTTTTCTAATGGGAATAATACTACTTCACCAATATCAGTACCATTGTTTAAACTAATAATTACTACACTATTTAAATAATTTGAAATATTAATATTTAATGGTAAATTTGTTTCTTTTGTACTCATTAATAATCCCTCTTTCTTATAAGATACATTTATTATATATCTTTTTGAAAATAACACAATGAAGTACTTAAATTATATTTATCATTCTATTTTCATCTAAACAATTAATATAATCTAATATTTCTTTTATCTCTCTATTATTAGGTAAATAAGATAATTCAAATATCATAATATTATTAGCTATTGTTTCAACATTATTAACTTGATAATTAGTAATTATAATATCGATATTATCTTGTTTAATAATTTCATTATCAATTAATTTATTAGAAATAATAGTTAAATTAATATTATTCAAATTTAAAGCTTTTAATTCCTTTCTTAAATATAACTTAATTAATGGTTCACCTGAAATAAAAGCTACAATATTAATTTTTCTTAATTCTTTAATTAAATATTTAGTAGTTAATAAAGCTAAAGAAGTCGCAATATCTTCTAAGTAAAAGAATAATGTTCTTCGCTCTTTAATAAATATTTGTAAATTTCTATACCATAAATCATAGATAATCGCTTGATTATTTTTTAACTCTTCTTTTATTTTCTTATTACACAATTGATATAAAGGACTAACTATCGATAAAGCATTCAAATTAAGTAAATAATTATTTATAACTTTATTTAAGAATATTTCTCTATCTTTAACACATATTTGTGAAGTAACTCTTTTAGTAAGTATTGAATATTTCATTACTTCACTAATATCCACATCATTTCTAACCATAATCGTATTATTATTATCACTAACATCATAATTAACACAATCTAAAATTAATAAGTAAAAAGCTAAAACAAAATTAACATTCTTATCCAAATTATTAATTATTTTTAATTTATTCTGTTTAGAATAAAGATATAAAGCATTTTTAAAATTATTATAGCTTCTTCTTTGATTATATTCCTCAATTATTTCTTTTTCAAAATCAATATATTTACCTACTTGATATCGTTCTAAAATAACTTGTAAATGATACGATGCATAATTATAATCAATACTTAAACTACTTAATCCTAATTCTAAATAAATATTAATAATTTTCATAATAATATCATAATAAAGATTAGTTCTATTATTAAACAAACTAAAATTAGAAGTAAATAAGTAATTAAAATAAAAATATTGTATATCAGCCTCCTTACCTTCAATATGAAGTTTAGGGCCGTAAATACCAATATTAAACTTATTTATAAGACTATTTAAATAATTAAGATAACGAGTAAAATTAACATACGAAACATTATTTTCATCCGCAAACTTCTTAATATTTATTTGTTCATCATAATATAAACTTTTAAAAAGACGATAAGATATTGTATTAAAATAAATATCATCAATAATATCTTGATATTTATCTTTACTTATATCTAAGAAAAAATATTTATTATCATATATCTTAATAATATGTTTATATTCATCATTAATCCAGTCAATATCATTATAAATGGTCTTATGTTTATAACCAATACTAGTAACTAATTCATTGATATAAATTGGTTGATCATAGTCATACAAAAACTTTAGAATCTTAAGTCTTCTTCTAATAATCTTATCTTCTATTGTTTCAATAACTAAATCATACAAAATAATCTCTCCTTACAATAGTAAAGATGTTCTAATACTCATTTATCTTATAACACTTATCAGCATAGGCTATCCTATAAAAATAGTCTAAGAGTTAAAGGGATAATTAATTTTTAAAATAATTTATTATGTCTATTTAAATAAAGGGGGGCTTTAATTAAATATATTATTTTTACTACAGCTTTTCAGAAATAATTATTATTATATTTAGTATTCATGCTCTTGTTTACTAAATTTATAGGATACCTATGCCGATTAATATTATCTTAAGATAATAGATACCTTACAATATCTTTATAATTTCTCTTCTTTATTTCATATGTTATTTATTATAAATAACGCCATTATTATACTTACTTATTTAGTATAAACAATCAAGTTATAATAAAATTTACAAATATTGAAAATTTTAATAGTTATTAAAACAAATAATCACTATACAATAATATAAATTTCAATATTAATTAATAAACACTTTTTATTGATATTAATAACTTTTACTATTAAATAAATTGTTCAAATAAGTTACATTTTATTTACCTACAAAAGTATATAATAAGTTATATAAGGAGGTTAATTGTTATGGAAAATAGAGTTGCCATAATTGGTATTATCGTTGAAGATATTGAAAGTGCTGAACAAATAAATCATATTCTTCATGAATATGCAAATGTTATCATTGGTAGAATGGGCATCCCATATCATGAAAAAGATTTAAATATTATTAGTATTGCAATAGATGCTAATAATGATGTCATTAATTCTTTAACAGGTAAAATAGGTAAACTTAAAGGTGTAAGTGCTAAAGCTGTTTATTCATCAAAATAGTTAATTATTACCTTTATTAAAAGTAATAATATTTTGATTAGATGAACCTATAAAAGGAATATTTAATGTTCTTAACTCTTCAATATATGGTCCATCAACTAGAACACTAATATATTTAAAGATAGAACTATATCCTAAACGGATAAGTTCTTTTTTAGTATAACCACTATAAATCCATAAATCATAATTTTTAAAAGCTTGTGCTAAGACTAATAATTGTTCATATTGAAGAAATGGTTCCCCACCACTAATTGTTATCTTATTAATTGTTTTATTATTTTTTATTTGATTAATTAATTCATCAATATTCATTATAATATTATCTTCATTACTATGTGTTTGCATATTATGACAATTATAACAATGATGATTACATCCTTGAAAAAAGATAACACATCTTAAACCAGGTCCATCAACTATACTATCATAAATAATACCTGCTAAATTAACGTCCATGTTTAATACGATCTCTTTCTTCACTAGCTTTTGCTTTATTAAAATGATCTAAAGTTCCAACAAGATAACCAGTAATTCTTCTTATTCTTTCAAATTTAATATCTTTCTCTAAACGATGACACTTAGGACATTCATCATAGATTACTCCATTATATCCACATACTGGATCTCGATCTAAAGGATGATTGATAGCTCCATAACCAATATTTAATTCTTTCTTCATTCTAACAATATCTTCAAAGGCGCTTAAGTTAAGTGATGGATCACCATCTAATTCAATATATGAGATATGACCAGCATTACTTAATTCATGATAAGGTGCTTCTTTTTTTAATTTATCATAAATGCTAATAGGATAATCTACCGGAATATGAAAGCTATTAGTATAATAATCTTTATCAGTTATTCCTTTAATTAAACCAAACTTTTCTTTATCTATTTTTGTAAAACGACCTGATAAACCTTCAGCAGGTGTCGCTAATAATGAATAATTAAGCTTTGTTTTATTAGCTTCATTATCCATTTTATTTCTTAAAAAACGAATTATTTTTAAACCTAATTCTTGAGCTTCATCACTTTCACCATGATGTTTATTAATTAATACTTTTAAACATTCAGCTAAACCAATATAACCTAAAGATAATGTCCCATGTTTTAATATCTCTGCTATTTTATCATCAACATTTAATTTATCACTATCTAACCAAACACCTTGAGACATTAAGAAAGGAAAATTTCTTTTAGTCTTATTTACTAATAATAAATAACGATCATATAGTTGTTTAATAATTTCATTACTATAATAATTTAGCTTGTCAAAGAAATCATCAATGTCTTTTGAAATTAAAGCAATACGAACAAGGTTTAATGTAGTAAAAGATAAATTACCACGACCAGTAACTACTTCATTATTTTTGTCGTAAATATTTGATATAACACGAGTACGACATCCCATATATGCTATTTCAGTATTAGGATTATTTTTATCATAATATTGTCTATTAAAAGAAGCATCAATAAATGAAAAATTAGGAAACATTCTTAAAGCAGAAGTTTTAATAGCTAATTGAAACAAATCATAATTAGGATCAGTTGGATTATAATTTATTCCTTCTTTTACTTTAAATATTTGAATTGGAAAGATATAAGTTTCACTATTACCCATACCAGCTTGTGTTGCTTTTAAAACACTTTCAATTATTAATCTTCCTTCAATACTTGTATCTGTTCCATAATTAATACTACTAAAAGGAACTTGTGCTCCAGCTCGTGAATGCATCGTATTAAGATTATGTAATAAAGATTCCATAGCTTGATAAGTAGCTCTTTTAGTTTCTTTTACTGCTTCTTCATAAGCAAATTTACTAGCTTTCTCATCTTTAAATAAAGCTAATTCTTTTACTAAATAATTATCATAATTACTCATTGATAATTCTTCATTATTTTCTTTAATAAAATTAGTATAACTTCTTATCATAATAGCATTTTCTAGTTTTAAATATTTAAGATAATTACGATGATAATTTTTCTTAAAAGTTTTTTTAACTCCTGCAGCTAAAGCATAATCAAAAGTAGGAATTGATTGACCGCCATGTTGATCATTTTGATTAGATTGAATAGCAATACAAGTTAATGCGGCATATGAGCTAATATCATTAGGTTCACGAAGATGACCATGACCAGTAGAAAAGCCATCTTTAAATAATTTAGTTAAATCTATTTGACAACATGTCGTAGTTAAAGAATAAAAATCTAAGTCATGAATATGAATAAAACCTTCATCATGTAATTTAACATGCAATGGATTAATTAAATTATTCTTATAAAATGCTTTTGCGGCTTCTGAGCCATAACGTAACATTGTAGCCATTGGTGTATTCCCATCAATATTAGCATTTTCTTTTTTTAAATCACTTTCATTAGCATCTAAAAAAGTTAATTCAGCTAACACCTCCATTAACTTAGATTTTTTCTCTCTTATTTCAGTTCGATGATTACGATATAAAATAAATTTCTTAGCTGTTAAAGCAAGATTAGCCTTAATTAATTCTTCTTCAATTAAATCTTGTATTTCTTCAACATGCCATTTATCTTTAGTACTCATCCTATTATAAACTGCTTCATATATTTTATTAATATCAAATTTCTCTTGCGAACTAATACTAGCCTTACTAATCGCGTTAATAATCTTTTCAGGATTAAAAATAAGGATACGACCATCTCTTTTAATTACTTCTTTCATAATAAAACCTCTTTTCTTATACAAAAAACATCATGATAACTCACGATGTTTATAAATTTAACTAAAAAAGCTAAATTCATACGAATTTAGCTAGAAATCAAATCGCGTGAATTATCATTTCAAACAAAGTTTTCTGGCTTGATTTTCATCTTACAGTGGCGCGTCCGCTCAGGCTTTTAACCTGATTGCCTTTGTTTAATATTTTTTTATATTATAGCATAGATAATTTAATAATCAATTACGATACACTTCTTTTGCGACATCTACTCCAGCTAAAGCATCTTTACAATAATAATCGGCATTTATTTCTTGCGCATATTTTTTATTTAATACGGCTCCACCAACCATTATCTTAATATTGCTATCATAATTATTAATATCTTTAATAATATCTTTCATACTAGCAACAGTAGTAGTCATTAATGCACTAAGACCAACTAATTTAACATTATTTTTATTTAATACCCTTATTATTTCTTCACTACTAACATCTTTACCTAAATCAATAATTTTATAACCATAATTAGCAAGGATAACTTTAACAATATTCTTTCCTATATCATGAACATCACCTTTTACCGTAGCTAAAACAATAATACCTTTACTTTCAACAGTATTATCTTTAAATTCTTTTTTTATAACATCAAAAATATTAGTTACTGTTTGAGCAGATTGAATTAATTGTGGTAAATATAATTGTTTTTCTTCAAATCTTTTTCCTACTTCATCTAAACTTTTAACAATATCATTTTCTATTATATCTAATGGTTTGCGTATTTTTAATTCTTTTCTTGTCTTATCAATAGCCTCATCTTTTAAACCTTTAATAATTATTTCTTTTAAACTATAATTATTATCTTTAACTATTTTTAGTTTTTTATCTTGGTATACATTAAAATAAGATAAATAATTATTTGCTTGTTTATCAATATTAAATAATACTTCATAAGCATAGATAGTATTCATTACTTCTAATGAAGCTGTATTTAATATGGCACTATCTAATCCTTTACTTAAAGCTAAACTTAAAAAAGTACTATTTAAAAGAGGACGATTAGGTAAACCAAATGATACATTAGAAAGTCCTAATATTGTTTTTAAACCTAACTCTTTTTTTATTAAATAGATAGCTTCTAGTGTTGCTTTAACATCTTCTTGTTGGGCACTAGCTGTTAATGTTAAAGGATCAATAATTAAATTTTCTTTATCAATACCATATTCTAAAACTTTATTTAATATTTTTCTTGCGACTCTTAATTTATCATCGACACTTAAAGCTAAACCTTTTTCATCAATACAAAGTCCAATAATTAAAGCACCATACTTTTTCGCAAGTGGTAATATTGTATTTAAACTTTCTTCTTTACCATTAACTGAATTAATAATTGGTTTTCCATTATAAATACGTAATGCTTTGGCTAAAGCTTTTTCTTTTGTTGTATCTATTTGTAATGGAACATTAACATATTCTTGAACTTTTTTAATTATTTGTGGCAATTTATTCTCTTCATCAAAATTAGGTAATCCTACATTAATATCAAGCACATTGGCCTTTTCTTCTTCTTGAGCTAATGCTTCTTTAATAATAGGAGTATCATCATTATTTAATAAAGCTTGTTTTAAATGTTCTTTACCAGTAGGATTAATTCTCTCACCTATTTTAATAAAGTTATTATCAAAAATAACACCTTTTGTCCCACTTGAAGTAATAGTTAAATTTTTTTTATTTGGTAATATTGGTTTCTTATCTTTAATATAAGAAGCAATTAATTTAATAAAATCATAATTAGTACCACAACATCCCCCAACAATAGTTGCACCTTCATTTATAATTTCTTTCATATAAATAATAAAATCTTCTGCTTTTACATTATAACTACCATCTAAATTAGGTAATCCTGCATTAGGTTGAACCATTATTGGTAAAGAAGAATATTTAATAAACTCTTTAACTAAAGGTAACATATCTTGCGGTCCAAAACCACAATTTAAACCTAATGCATCTACATTTAAGCCCTCTAAAGTAGCTACAATACTTATAATATCATTACCTACTAATGTCTTATGATTATTTTCAAAAGTATGACTTACAAAAATTGGTTTATTACTATTTTCTTTAATAGCTAATATTGCGGCTTTAGCTTCATATAAATCAGATATTGTTTCTACGACAAATAAATCAATATCTAATTTATTCGCAATCCTTACAATTCTAGTAAATGCATCATAAGCTTTTTCAAAAGATAAAGTTCCAGATGGTTCTAATAATTCGCCTAAAGGACCAATATCATAAGCTACAAATGCTTTTTTATTAACTCTTTTTACTGCATTGTTCGCATTACTTACAGCCATTTGAATAATATCATCTAAAGAATAATTTATTTCTTCATACTTAATTGGATTAGCCGAAAAAGTATTAGTTAAGATTACATTAGCACCACTATTCAAATAATTAAAATGAATATCTTCAATTAAATTAGGTTTAGTTATATTTAATTCAATAGGATTTTCATCTAATTTCATTCCTCCTTGTTGTAATAAAGAACCCATAGCTCCATCAAAAACAAGATAATGATCTTTTAAATATTCTCTTATATCATTCATATTATTTATTTACCTCCAAACATTTACCACTACATTTACCATTAGGTAAACATAAATGACATTTACTTAAATTATTAGCTATCTTTTTTGAACTTAAACCAATAATAGCTGTTATTGATTTTGATGGAACCATTAAATTACTATCTAATAAGTTAACTCCAATTAATTTAGCACTATTTAATAATGATAAAATATCATTTTGATATTTTAAATCTACATCACCATAACCAATTGAATATCGAGAAGAATGATATTTATCATTTGGTAGTATTTCTAATTGTAAATAGTCAAGGTATTTTTCAATATATTCAGTTGCTAGAGCATTAATTACATAAGCTAAGCCAATATCATTAATTTCTAATTTTTTTATTTCTTGATCTAAAGCTAAACCAAGGGTTGCGACTAGAATTATTATTTCATCACAATCAATTAAATGTTTACTCAAACTTTTACTCTCTATTATGATACTAGTATCTTTAATAATAACTTTATTATTATCATTGCTAATATCAAATCTTCTAGCTAAGTATTTAGGTCTAATTATATCTTCTAAAATAACAAGTCCTTTATCTATATTAGCTTTTGTATTACTATCTAATTCACCTTGATAATTTAAATATCTTTGTACTTCTTTTAAATCAAGCTCTAATTTCATCTTTTTTCCCTCAACTATCATTTTATTAATTATTTAATTTAATTGCTTTAATAATATCACAAACATAATTAACTTTCTTTAATGGTGTCGAAATATAATAACCATGACAATAATCTTTTACTTTACCTATTATATCTAAAATATAATCTTTAACAATTACTTGATAATTATTACTATCACTTTCTTTTAATTCTTTAATTAATGAATCAGGTATTTTTATACCTTTAACTTCATTATTTAAGAACATAGCATTCTTATAACTAACTATTGGATAAAATCCTACAATAATAGGTACATCTAATTCAAGAAAAGCTTTCTTTAAATTATCAATAGCTTTATAAGAGAATATTGATTGAGTAATAAAATATTTAGTTCCTAATGAGATCTTTTTCTTTGCTCTAATTAATTCATTATCAAAATTACTAGCATTAATATTTAAAGCAGAACCAATTAAGTAAGGATTATTATAGAATGTTGTTTGATTTAATTCATTTATATAATTAATAAGATTAAATGAATTAAAATTAAAGACACCTTTTTTATTTTCACGATCAATTTGTGCAATCGCATCACCACTTAAAGCTAAGACATTATTAATACCATTAATATTAGCAGCTAATAAACCACCTTTTAAAGCTATTTGATTTTTATCTCGACAAGTTTGATGTACCAAAATATCTACATTTAATTCTTGTTTAATTTTAGAAGCTATCATTAAAGAATCAGCTCTTGTTTTCCCTAATGGAGAATCTACTAAAGTAATTAAATCTATATTTAAAGCTTTATATTTATAAATAGCATCATATAAATAATCAATATCTGTATCAATAGGAGGTTCTAATTCTACTAATATTACTTTTTTATCACTCTTTAATTTTTGATAAAAATCGCTTTCTTTTTTACTATCTATAATTTTAATTTGTTTAGGCAATTGATAATTAATAGGAGTTGTATTAATTTTTTCAATAAACTTCTTAATATGTTCTGGAGTACTTCCACAACACCCTCCAATAATCTTAGTATCAAGACTAGCCATTTTAAGTAATACATCACTAAAATAATCAGGATTATAATCATATAAAGGTTCATGATTTAATTCAGGATAACCAGCATTAGGCATCAAAGATACATTGTATTTATTCATATCAATATTTTGAGCTAATTGATACATATGAGTCGGACCACAAATACAATTTAGTCCAAAATAATCAGCTATTGAACTAACTTCTTCACATAATTTTAAATAATAATTACCTAATTGCGTATAACCATCTTGATTAACACTAAAAGAGACAATTACGACACTATCTTTAACATTATCTTTAATATACTTAACACTTTCTTTAATACTTTCAAATTCAATATTAGTTTCAAAAAGAAATTTATTTATCCCATTTTCCAAAAAGATATTAACAATATCTAAATATTCATGCTTATTATTTTCATCAATATCTATCGGACCAATATCCGCAAAGATATTAACTTTTTTATCTTTACATGCTTTTTTAGCATTCTTTATTGCTTTAACAATTAATAAATTACGATACTTAACATCTTTTATTAAATTAGTATTTAATCTAAAAGTATTTGTTTTAATTGCATTTACCCCAGCATCAATATATTCTTGGTGAATATTAATAATTTCTTTCGCATGAGTAATGTTACATAATTCAATAGGTTGATTTTGTTTATATTTACTTGCAAAATAAGTACCATAAGCACCATCAAAAATATAATCTAAGTATTTATTAGGAATTTTTTTATTCATTATCATCCATCCTTTTTATAAATCATATGGTACTTCTTGATATACATAATAATTTAACCAATTATTATAGAAAGTACTTGCATTACTAACCCAATTATAATTAATAAGAGTTTCTTCTTCATTAAGATAGTAATGTAATGGTTTTAAAACATCTTCATTATTAATATCTCTTAAATATTCCTTTTCTAAAGTATCTTTATCATATTCATAATGACCAAAAACAAATAATTGTTTATTATCTTTGCTTTTAACTAAATGAATTCCTGCTTCCTTAGAATAAGCTAATATTTCTAAATTACTATTTCTTTTTATTTGATCAGGATTACTTTGAGTAAGACGAGAATGACATACTTCAAAAATATCATCACTTCCAATAAATAACTGATCATTAGGTTTGACTTTATAATGCTTAAAAACACCAAATAATTTTTGTTTAAAATTATCTTTTTTAATATCATAGAAATAGTTTAAGGCAAATTGCGCTGAATAACAAATAAACATTGAAGTAAAAACATTATCTATAGACCACTTTAATATCTCTTTTAATTCATCATAGTAATTAACTTCATTAAAATCAAGATGTTCAATAGGAGCGCCTGTCACAATAAGAGCATCAAATTTCTTATGCTTAATTTCTTCAAAACTTTTATAAAAAGTTTTTAAATATTTTAAAGAAGTATTCTTTGGTTTGTGTGATTTTATAGCTAATAAAGTAATATTTATTTGAATAATATTATTACTAAGCTTCTTAAGTAATTGATTTTCAGTACTAATTTTGTCAGGCATTAAATTTAAAATAATAATTTCTAAAGGTCTAATATCTTGATGAAAAGCTTTAATATCATTCATCACAAAAACATTATGTTTTTTTAAATAACTAGATGCAGGTAAATCTTTATTAATTATAACAGGCATCTTATTTACTCTTATCTAATGCTTGAATAAAATCAGCTTTAATATCTTCAATATTTTCAATACCTACAGAAACTCTAATTAAATTTTCACTTACACCACTAGCTAATAATTCATCACCACTTAATTGACGATGAGTTGTGCTAGCTGGATGAGTTACAATAGTTCTAACATCACCAACATTTGCCGCATGAATACCTAATTCAAGAGAATTAATAAACTTTTTACCAGCTTCTAATCCACCTTTAATACCAAAAGCCAAAATTCCACTACTACCTAAAGGTAGATATTTACTTGCAAGTTCATAATTAGGATGAGATTTTAATCCTGGATATTTAACCCATTCTACTTGTGGGGAAGATTCAAGAAACTCAGCTAAAGCTAGAGCATTTTGTGAATGTCTTTCTAAACGAAGATGTAATGTTTGAAGTCCAGTAGTTAAAAGAAAAGCATTAAATGGACTAAGGCTTGGCCCGTAATCTCTTAATCCTTTAGCTCTTACATAAAGGCCATAAGCTGCTTCTTTAAATGTTTCACTAAAATTTAAACCATGATATGAGCTATCAGGAGTAGTTAAATGAGAAAATTTATCATCTTTATTCCAATCAAAGTTACCGCCATCAATGATAACGCCACCTACTACTTGACCATGACCACCAAGATATTTAGTAGCACTATAGACAACAATATTAGCTCCATGATCTAGAGGTTTAAATAAATAAGGAGTAAAAGTATTATCAATAACTAATGGTAAATGATTTTCTTTAGCAAGCTTACTAAATTTTTCATAATCTAAAACTGGTACTGTTGGATTACCTATAGTTTCCGCAAATATTAATTTAGTATTAGCTTTAATTTCTTTATTTAATTCTTCATAACTAGCTTCTTGATTAACGAAAGTAGTTTCAATACCTAAATCTTTTAATTGATTATTTAATAAAGAAGTTGTCCCTCCATAAATAGAATTACTAGCGATTATATGATCACCAGCTTTAACTAATGAAATAATTGCTAGAAAAATAGCTGCTGCTCCACTTGAAGTGCTAATACCAGCTACGCCTCCCTCTAATTTTGCGACTACATCAGAAAAAGCATCATAAGTAGGATTAGTTAAGCGTGAATAAATATTTCCAGTTACCTTTAAATCAAAAAGGTCAGCTCCATGATCAGCATCATTGAAAAAATAAGCTGAAGTTGGATAAATAGGGCGAACAATTGAATTTGTTTCATCCCCTCTAAAAAATTGATGTACTGCATCTGTTGCATAATTGTGTTTTGACATGTTTTGTCATCCTTTCTAAAATAATTTTTTCTACTTGATGAAGTACACAGTTATAAAAAAAGTCCTTCATCCTCTAATAAGGACGAAAGACTTCGTGTTACCACCTTAGTTTATAAGTATTTCACAATACTTACCTCATCAAGTACTCTGTTCAATGACAGGTTATACTCTAGCACGATAATGGGTGCAACCATACTAGCCTAACATATTATTATGCTCGGTAGTCCGCTCCAAAGCCATTTTCATTATTGTTCACTTATCTAGTTTCACCAAACCTAGACTCTCTATAAAGTTAGTAATAATTACTTTCTTTTTCATTGCGTTGCAATTATTCTATATCTTTATAACATCTTTGTCAACATAAAAAGTAATTTTTTTAATTTTTTACGATTAACTTATGATAATGTTTTAGGTATTAACTTTTGAAAATAGCTTAAATCAGTTATCATCTTTTAATAAAAACATAAAAGTAATAAAAAAGTTCTTGAAGCATTCAAGAACTTTAATTAGTTATACATGAAATAACAAATTAAACCTATTATTATGACAATAGTTATTAAGATAAAACGTACTATCTTATAACCAATAAATAATTCAATTAATTTCTTCATAATATCATTTCTCCTTTACAAGGATAATATAACATAAATTTAATTAATATTAAATACTTATTTTCTATTATTTATTGTTATTATCTAACCAATTCTTATTTAAATTACGTTTATTAAAACAATTTTCTAAAGATATCTCTTGATAAATATCATCTTCAAAAAATGATGATACTTCTTGATATTTATTTAAAGGTAATGTTGAAAAATCTAAATCCTGTTCTAAACAATAAGCAACTAATTTTCCAACTATTTGATAGGCTTCACGAAATGGAACTCCTTTTTTTGCTAGGTAATCCGCCACATCTGTTGCATTAATAAATCCTTTATGAGCTGCTTCTTTCATATTATCTTTTAACACTTTCATACTTGATAACATCGGAATGAATGTTTTTAAACATATCTTAACAGTATCAATACTATCAAAGATAGCTTCTTTATCTTCTTGCATATCTTTATTATAGGCTAAAGGCAGAGCTTTAAGCATCGTCAACAAAGCAATACTATTACCATAAACACGTCCTGTTTTACCACGGACTAATTCCGCAATATCAGGATTTTTCTTTTGAGGCATAATTGATGAACCTGTCGCAAAAGCATCATCTAATTCAATATACTTAAATTCATTTGAACACCAAAGTACTATTTCTTCACTAAATCTAGATAAATGCATCATAATAATATTAATAGCACTAGCTAGTTCTAAACAATAATCACGATCAGAAACAGCGTCCATGGTATTGATCATAGGTTTATTAAAACCAAGTAATGAACTAGTTTCTTCTTGACTAATAGGATGAGTAGTACCAGCTAAAGCACCAGCACCTAATGGGCTTTCATTCATTCGATTATAACAATCATCAAGTCTTGTAATATCACGTTTGAACATTTGAACATAAGCATCTAAATGAATTGCTAAACTTATTGGTTGTGCTTTTTGTAAATGAGTATATCCACTCATAATAGTATTCTCATGTTCTAAACATAATTTATTTAAAACTAATAGTAATTCTTTTAAATATTTCTTAATATTATTAATTTCTTTTTTTACATATAATCTTAAATCTAAAGCTACTTGATCATTTCTACTTCTAGCTGTATGTAATTTCTTACCTAAAGTTCCTAATCTTTTAGTTAATTCCTGTTCAATAAAAGAATGAATATCTTCGGCATCTTTAATTTCTAATTTATCACTATCTATATCTTTTAAAATATTATTTAATTCATCAATAATCTTATTACTTTCTTCTTTATCAATAATATTACAATCACCTAACATAGTTACATGCGCAATAGAACCAATAATATCTTCATAATATAGTCTTTTATCAAAAGGTAATGATGAATTAAAATCATTAACATCTTGATTTAATTCTTTACTAAAACGTCCTTTCCATAACATAATTACTTTTCCTTTCCATCAATATCTTCAGTTAATTTATTTTTTAATAAACCTAATGTTTTCATTTCTAAACCATATATTTTAAGAAAACCAGAACTATCTTTTTGATTAAAAATATCATCTTCTTCAAAAGTTGCTAGTTCTTGTGAATGTAAAGAATATTTTGATTTTAATCCAGCTACTATCATATTACCTTTATATAATTTAAGTTTTACTACACCGCTAACATGTTCTTGAGTCTTATCCACAAAGACATCTAATGCTTCTTTTAATGGAGTAAACCAATGACCAGTATAAACAAGTTGTGCATATTCTTGGGCTACAAAGTTTTTAAAATGAGTAGTACTCTTATCTAAACAAAGACTTTCTAATAATTCATGAGCACGATATAACAAAGTCGCTCCAGGTGATTCAGATACACTATGTGCTTTCATACCAATAATTCTATTAGCGACAATATCTAATATCCCAATACCATGTTTACCTGCTATTTCATTTAATTTCTTTACTAAAGATAAGCTATCTAAATATTCATCATTTACTTTAATAGGTAATCCTTTTTCAAATTCAATACTAATATATTCAGCTTCATCACTTGCTTTTTCAGGAGTATTACATAATTCCATATATTCCCAATTAGGTTCATTACTTGGATCTTCTAATTCCATCCCTTCATGTGATAAATGCCATAAATTTAAATCTTTTGAATAATTCTTTTCTCTGCTAATACCATTTAATTTAATATTATGCTTTTCACAATAATCAAATTCATCACTTCTTGAAGTTAATTCCCATTCACGCCAAGGTGCTATTATTTTGATATTAGGAGCTAAATTCATAATACTTAATTCAAATCTAACTTGATCATTACCTTTACCAGTGGCTCCATGACAAATAGCATCAGCATGTTCTTTATTGGCGATTTCTACTAATTTTTGGGCAATTAATGGTCTAGCAAGTGGAGTACCCATTGTATACCCTTCATATTTAGCACCCGCTTTTAAAGCTTTAAAACAATAATTATCAATAAATTCTTTTTGTGCATCAATGACAATTAATTTATCTAAACCACTACTATTAGCTCTTTTATTAATATTACTTAATTCACTAGTTTGACCAACATTAACACATACACCAATAACAAAAGGATTATTATAATTTTCTTTTAACCATGGCACAATAACTGATGTATCTAGTCCACCACTATATGCCAAAACTACTTTTTTAATATTATTACTCATCTTCTTTTCCCCCATTAAAATATATTTGTTTATTTCCAGTTAATCTAGCCCAATAATCAGTCCCATACTCAAAATGCCACCATTCATTATAAAAGTTAATAAAACCTTCATCTTTCATTAAAGAACATAATAATTCACGATTAGCTTTAACTTCATCATTAATATAATATTCAGTAGCTTGAGTACCGTCAAAACAAAGATAATCACTACCCATATCTTTATCTAATAATGCAATATCTACTGCGCCTCCAGTAACATGAACCGCTTTGCTTGGTATTGCAATATATTTATGGACTTGTTCATCACTCATATCAGGATGTTCTTCTTTAAATTTATTAAACATAGCTATTTGTTTTTCAATAGGGCGATAGCCTTCATAAAGAATTATTTTATGATTTTTTGCAACTCTTTTTAACTTTTCATAAACTTCTTCTTGAAGATATTGTGTAGTATAAGTAATTATATTTTTATCATCTACTTTAATCACAATTAATCTCCTTTACATTTAAAGCTTGTCCCATTATTAACATGGCTTCCGCAATACCTAAACCATTAGAAAATTCTTGTAAAGTAATAATATCATTATCAAATAAACAAACTTCATCATCATATTTACAATCAATACCTGTTACATCTATCATACAAATATCCATACAAACTTTACCTATTATTGGCGCTTTCTTGCCATTAACAATGACAAAACCTTTATTAGATAAATTTTTTCCAATACCATCCGCATAACCACCACTAATAGTTGCGACTTTGGTTTCTTTATCTGTTTTATATGTTCTATTATAACCAACATAATAATCTTTTGGTAAAGTAGTTATTTGAATAATCTTACTAGTTAATTTTAAAGCTGGTTTTAAAGATACATATTTTTTTAAATGTTCTTCAGGATAATAACCATATAAAATTAAACCTATTCTTGCCATATTACAATGATCCTGTGGTTGAACAAACGAAGCTGAAGAACAACCAGAATGTTTATATTTTATTTCACCTAGGATACTTTGTGCTATATCAATACATTCAAGAAATATTTTTGTTTGCATATTAGAATACTCAATATCTTCAATAGCTTCACTTTCAGTACAACAATAATGCATAAATATTCCATCTACTTTTATATTTTTTAATTCTTTTATTTTCTTACAAAATTCTAATAAATCTTGTGGTAAAATACCTAACATTCCTGAACCTGCTTCAATATTTAAATGAACTTTAGTTCCCCCTTCATCATTTAATTGTTCTAGAAATTCAATATTATTACTTACAGCTATTTGAAATTTATGACTAACTATTTCAGGAATATCTTCAAAACAAGGTTGATACATTAAGAAAACATCACCTTTATAATATTGTTTTAATTTAATAGCTTCAGCTAAAGTCGCAACACCAGCAATACGAGAATTCTTGATCACTTTCGCAATAGCTTCAAAACCAATTCCATAAGCATGTCCCTTAACAACAGGCATAACTTCCATTTTAATAGCATTTTCTATATTCTTTAAATTATCTTTCATAGCTTTAATATCAACTAATAAATTTGTTGGATTAAACATAGTACTCTTCTCCTTATCAAATAACATATATATTCTATAATCATCACTTGTATTACCATTACCTTTCTGTATTAAAGGTAATTCTTCAAAACCCATTCTTTTATGTAAAGCAATACTTGGCACATTATCTGTTTTAGTTCTCATTAATATTTTATTAACAGGGCATTGTTTGATTGTTTCTTCTAATAATTTCTTGGCGATATTATTACCTCGATCTGATTTAATTACGCCTAACTCTGAATGATAATATACTTCTGTTGGTTTATTAAAATAGTTTTTAACTTCATTAGAAATATATTCATCATATAATAATGGTCTAGATCCCGCAAAACCAACTAATTTTTTATTTTTATAGGCAAATAAAAGAAAACCTGTTTTTAGATGGTTACTATAAATATCCCATAATTCTTCATCAGAGTATTTAATAAAATACGGTGCACTTCCAAAACATTCATCAAATAATTTAGGAAAACCTTTATTAAATTCTTCTTTTAATTCTTGTTCATCTTTTAATCTTTTAATTTCAATATCCATATTATTACCTCCCTAATAAAAAATGACGTTACTCACTTATTTGAATAACGTCATTTAAATTGTTCATTAACTACAAAAATATTATCTTTTTGTCTTTACAAGTCACAATGAAATACGACGCATCCATTATAACGGCGTCGAACTACGATATTTACATTATTATTAATTAAATTAATCATAGTTATTATCTCCTTTACTTGATGCTTTATAATATAAAGGTTTCTTAAATATTTGTCAAGATAAATTTATTTAATGTTATAATTTCTACAATGAAAGGAAGATATTAATGGATAAAAATTATGAAAAACTTTTAGATAAAACTTTATTATTTTCAAAAGAATATCTTAATTTATTAGAAAATAGAGAGATCTTTCCTTCTAAAGATAATCTATCATATTTAAAACAAATAGATACTAAACTACCAATAGAAACGCTTAATGAAATAGAAGTATTAAATGAAATTCATGAACTAGCAAAAAAGACAACTGTTATTCAAAATAGTGGTCGATATTTTGGTTATGTCATTGGAAGTATGTTACCGATAGCTCATGCGATTAGTTGGTTAAGTGATACTTATAATCAAAATAATGCACTTTATCATATGTCTTTATTTAATGCGAAAATTGAAGAAATTACTCAAAAATGGTTAAATGAATTATTAAGACTTGATAAAAGATGTGTAACAGGTTTTGTTAGTGGCTCAACTACAGCTACTCTTTGTGCTATAAGTATTGCTAGAAATAATATTTATAAAAATAATGATATTAATAAATTAAGAATAATTATCAGTGAACAAGCTCACTTAACGATATTTAAAGCATTAAAAATATTAGGAATTAATGAAAACATTATTATAAAAGTACCTTGTGATAAAGATGGTAAGATAATTGTATCTGAATTACCTAAACTTACTTGTAATGATATTATCATTATTCAAGTTGGAAATTTAAATGGTGGTGCAAATGATGATATCAATGCGATATGTTCAATAGCCCAAAAAGTTAAAGCATGGGTTCATATTGATGGAGCTTTTGGTTTATGGAGTTGTATGTTAGATGAATATAAAAATGATTTTATTGGGCTTGAAAAAGCTGATTCATACTCATTAGATGCTCATAAAACATTAAATGCATGTTATAGTTGTGGCATGATAATATGTAAACATAAAGATATATTTATTGATACAATGAATTATAACTTACAAAAAACTAATGATGATAAGAGAAATAATATGACTTATTCATTAGAAATGTCTAAAAGAAGTAGAGCTTTAATGGTATATGCGACTATTAAGCAATTAGGAAAAAATGGTATTATTAATATGTTAGAACAAATGTCAGAAATAACAAAATATTTTGCAAGTGAACTAAAGAAACATCACTTAACTATTGTTAATAAAGTTAATTTTAATCAATTTATGTTTTATTATGACAATGATACTAAAACAAAAATACTATTAAATAAAATAAATAGTAGTGGAAAATGTTATTTTTCAAGTAGCACTTTTAATAATCATTATGTAATAAGAGTTAGCGTTTGTTCATATAAAACAAATAAAAATGATATAGATTATTGTATTAATATTATTAAAGAATTATTAGTTTAATAAAAAAGTTTTTTAATGAAACTTTATTCTATTTATTTTAATATTTGCTAAAATCATTATGTTTAATTTCCACTATAATATCTTATTACTTATCTTTTCATAATTATTAAATAAGTAATTTTTTCAAAGTAAAAGCACCCCGTAAGGTGCTTTTGTGATAACACTATGTTTCTCTCGAAAGTTTGTTTTTAACATATAGAATTTTTCTAAACAAACAAAATCCAAATTCCTGTTGTCAATATTATATTATAGTAATCGTAATGCTTATATAAATTTAAGATAATAAAAACCACTAATAAATAGTGGTTAAATTTAATATGGTGACCTGTACGGGATTCGAACCCGTGTATGCATGCGTGAAAGGCATGTGTGTTAAACCGCTTCACCAACAGGCCAATTAATGGCGCCTGAGATAGGGCTCGAACCTATGACCGATCGGTTAACAGCCGATTGCTCTACCACTGAGCTACTCAGGCGAGTACTTTGTTATTATACTAAAAAAACTTGTCTATTTCAATAGTTTTTCTTAACTTTATAGATTTTTTTTGCTGTGATATAATTAGTTTAAATAAGGAGGTACAATAATGAATATTGCAAATGTCCTAAGAATAATTGCCGTTATTGAATTAACTATATTATTAATTATTGATTTAGCTTTTAATTTAAATAAAACATTAGTTTATATTGGAGTAGGTATTGGATTACTATTAATAATAATTGGTAATGTTTTATCGAAGATAAAAAAATAAGGAGTGTAACACTCCTTTTTTTAGATCATTCTTTTTGCATAGCTAGGTTTAAAGTAATTAAATGTTTTAATATTAACACCTTTACCATAATCTTCTGCATGAATATATTTACCATTTCCTAAATAAATACCAACATGATAAGGTGATTTTTTAGCACCCCAGAATACTAAATCACCAGGTTGTAATTTCTTTAAAGAAACATAAGATCCTTTTTTTGTTTGATTATATGTTGCGCGCCCAATATTCTTATTTAATACTTTCTTATAAACATAGCTAGTTAATCCACTACAATCAAATCCTTTAGGACTTGTCCCACCTGAGCGGTATTTACTTCCTTTTAATTTTTTAGCATAGTTTACTAAAGCAGCTTGTTTAGCAGCTTTTGTTTTATAAACAGTTTTAGTTAATTTACCTTTTGAATTATAGTAATTAATATAAGCTAAACGTTTACTATGATTACTATATTTTGTTTTTGAGGAATAGTAATATATGGCAACTGTTTTTTTGTTTATTATTTTCTTAACATATTTAATAGATTTATTTTTATAATAGTAAAAGTTAAGTTGATAACTTATTCTTTTACTATGATTACCATATCTTGTTCCACTTTTATAATAATATTCATTAAGTACTAAACCTTTTTGAATTTTCTTAGCTAACTTAAGAGTATTATTTTTATTATAATAGAAATCAAAATAATAACTTATTCTTTTACTATGACTTCCAAATTTAGTTCCTTTTTTATAATAATATTGTGATACTACTTTATTACCTTTAACTTTAGTAGCATATTTAATTGTATTATTACTATTGTAATAGAACTTGTAAGTATATAATACTTTATCATCTTTGGTAGAAGATGTGTTTTTGTTATCGACATACTTTTGTTCAATAACTCTATTTTTACTATCATAAGAATTAGTAACTATTGTTTTAGCACTTATCTCGACATTGTTTAAAGCAATACTTATGCTGAATACAAATACTAAGCATAGTATTATTTTTCTTAAAAATTGTTTGTTTTTAAGCATTTAATCATCCTAACTTATTTTATTTATTGTGTCTTAATATTCATTAGACTTTTATTTATTTTGGGTTAGTATTTTTAATACCATTATCTAGTATACATTATTTTTTAACGTTAATATGTCTATTTTGTGCAAGATTTTTTCACTAATGTAAATTAAAATTTAATAATTTCAACGATTTTTTGATAGTCTTCTTTACTAATAAATCGCTTTAAAATAGGCAATATTTTAAAGTTAACGACGTCTTTATATTCGTTGATATTAACACCACGATCGTTCTTTAAAAATAAACCATGATTAATTGATAAATCATATTTTTCTAACATTTTATTTACTTCAATATAAACACCTGCAATCTTTTTACCAAGAAATTCATCAGTAAACATCTTAATAAATTTTTCATTATATAAAGCAAATAATTCAAATACTAATAAATTACTTAATTCTAAATTATTACTATACATACGATCATCTCTACTAGTTAATATTACATAAATATTTTTAGGAATAAAGTATTTTTCATCACTAAAAATAACATCTAAAGCAGATTCTACATTACGATTATTATCTTCTATTAAGTGCGATAATTCTCCTAAAGTATTACTAATATCTACTTGATGACAATCTTCAATTATTATTACATAATTATCAATGGTATTTTTTCGAGCCATCTCAATAAAACGATATAATTTTCTAGTATTTGGATTTACTAATAAATCCTCATATTTTAAAGATGGATGCATTTGTAAATGAAAAATATGATCTAAATCACGGCTATTATTAATTAGAAAAGCTAAACGATGGGCAAAATATGATTTTCCACATCCCCAAGGTCCAATCAATAATAAAGTACGTTTATTTAAAATTAAATCTAAAGCTTTTTGGTACCATTTACTAGGATAGACACTATTTAAACTAGCTAATTTTAAAGAATAACCATCACTACTAAAATGATAATAATCTACTATTTTATTATTAACTAATGCTTGTTCTAATTTAGGATTAATTAATAAAGATATAAAACCATCACGAATTATTCCATTAAATACATTTCCTAAATATGTACCATTATAATCAACACTTAAATCAAAATAATTACATACTTTTCTTGAAAATGACTCTAATACATCTTTTGGTTCATAATCTTCAGTTAATTTATTTAATTCATAAAGAGATAAACCCATTTCCTTACTATTATAAATAAGATTTAAAATCTCTACTTCATAAGGAGTAAGTAGTACTTCATTTAAGAAATTTTGATATTCTAAAGTACTTACTTTTGATACATGATTAATTAATAAACCATTATCTTCATCAATAAGATTTTCATTAATAATAGCCTCGATCTTATCAATATTCTCTTCTCTTTCTATCTCTCTAATCTTAATTCTAAAATTACCATCTTCTAAGTCAATAGTTTCTTTACTAACCCATTGAATTTTACGAGTATGTGGTAATGTTTTGTTTCTATTATAGCGATAATTTGAATTAACAATACCAATAGCTTTAACTGATTTAATATCACTTAAACAAACAACATCACCAATTTCAATTTCAAAAAGAAAACGATTAAAAATTTCTTTTAATTCTTTACTTCTAATATTATTCTTTTCTAATACTTTAGTAAGTTCTTCACTAGGTTCATCACTATTATATAAGGTACTTAAATCAATTTTAAGTTCCTCTAATCCAATGATATTATTATCAATCATCGTACGATAATCATTATCATAATTAAATAATAAATATTTTCTAATATGCTTTTTCATTGTAAGCCTCCTATCTATCTAAATAATTTAGTTATATCATTAAAAGTAACAATAATTATTAAACCAAATAATAGAATAAAACTTCCACCAATAATAGCTGATTCTACTTTTGGATTTAATCTTCTTCTAAAAATACTTTCAATAAGTATTATTAAAATTCTTCCTCCATCAAGAGCTGGTATTGGTAATAAATTGAAAATAGCTAAATTGATACTTAATAATCCAGTAAATTTAACTAATCCGACAAAACCAGAACTTTGACTAATTTGACTAGTTAATGAAACCATCCCCACCGGACCAGAAACATCATCTAATTTAGCTTGACCAGTTAATAACATTTGTAATGATAAAAAGACATCTTTACAAACGCCAATACTTAAATCAATACCATTTTTGAAAGCATAAAAAATATTATGATCGGCATATAAAATACTAGGTTGAAAACCAGCAATATAACGATTTGTTTCTTTATCAAAGTAAGGAGTAATATTTAAAGTAATATTCTTATTGTCTCTAATTACATTCATTTGATAAGATTTACCTTCTTTATTCTTCATGCTAAATAATTGTAATTCAGTATAAGAATTAATCTTATCAACTTTACCATCTAAGACAATACTTTTAACATAATCATTTTTTTTAAGCCCAGCTTTTTGAGCTGGTGAATTGGCAATAACTTCACCTATTATCGGTTTAGGATTAATATTATCAGTACTAAAAGCCAATCCTACAAAAAGTAATAAACCTAAGATAATGTTCATTAAGCTACCACCAAACATAATCCAAAATTGTTTAAAGCGGTTAACTCCTTTTACTGTTCTTTCAAAAGGAATATTAGCATATTTTTCATCTATTTCTCCTTCTTCACCAACCATAGCCGCATAACCACCTAAAGGTAAAATTCTAATTGAAAATTCAGTCTCCTTACCTTTTTTAGAAAATATTTTAGGTCCAAAACCTAAAGCAAATTCAGTTACATAAACATTGAATAATTTCGCAAACATAAAATGTCCTAATTCATGAACTGTTATTAAAATTAATAAGATTACTAAAAATAAAATAATACTCATTAAAAATCTCCTTTCATAATTAATTCTTCAATAAATACTCTTGTCTTTTGATCAGTTTTAAAAAGATCATCTAAAGTAGGATTAGTAATAACTTGATGTTTTTCTAAAGCTATTTTAACTAATTTAGTAATATCTAAAAACTTAATTTTATTATTTAAAAAAGCATTAGTCGCAACTTCTTTACTAGCATTTAGAACACATGGATAAGTATGTCCTTTTTTACCAGCATTGATGGCTAGAGCTAAACCTTCAAATCTTACTAGATCTATTGGTTTAAAAGTAAGATTTAACATTTTAGAAAAATCAATACTTGATTGCGTATATTTGATTCTATTAGGATAACCTAAACAATAGTTAATAGGTTGTTTCATATTAGGTAATGATAGTTGAGCTAAAATACTACTATCTTTAAATTCTACCATACTATGAACAATGCTCTCATAATGAAGAACTACATCAATACTTTCATAAGGTACATTAAAAAGATGATGTGCTTCTATTACTTCTAAACCTTTATTTAACATTGTAGCACTATCAACAGTAATACTAGCTCCCATACTCCAATTAGGATGATTTAAAGCATCATCAATACTAACATTACTTAATTCAGCTAAAGTTTTATCTCTAAAAGCACCACCACTAGCAGTAATAATAAGTTTATTTAATTCATCTTTATTAGTTTTATCAAGGCATTGGTAAATAGCACAATGTTCACTATCAACTGGTAATATTTTAGATTTAGGATGTTCTAATAATAATTTATTAATATACTCACCAGCTACAACCATCGTCTCTTTATTTGCTAGGGCTAATATTTTATCTTTTTCAATTGCTTTTATTGAACTTTTAAGTCCAGCAAACCCAACTATAGCATTCAAAACAATATCATAATCATGATAATCTAATAATTTTAAAATACCTTCTTCATGATAATGAAAAGAAATATTGGGATATTTCTTTTCTAATATATCTTTACTTTTTTCATCTAATAAAGCTACTTCTTTAATCGATGAAAAAACATCTAATATTTCTATTAATTTACTTATGTTATAACCAACACTAATACAAACTAATTCATATAAATCTTTATTTTCCTTTATTATTTCTATTGTTTGTCTACCAATTGAACCAGAAGCACCTAATAAAATAACTTTTTTCATAGAACTACTCCATTAAATAATTTAAAAATACTTAAAATACTAATAAATAAATAAAAAACAATAAAGTTGGTTAAATGTGAATCAATACGATCTAATATTCCTCCATGGCCTGGTAAGAAATTACTAAAATCTTTAATGCCATTAGCTCTTTTAATTGATGAGAAAAATAAATCACCAATAACAGCACCAATACCAAGTAATAAAGAAGCAATAACAAAAATTAAAGTATTTTCAGGTAAATAAATATCTACTAATAAACAATATAAAGTTCCTACAATAACAGCACAAATTAAACCACCAATTAACCCTTCAACACTCTTTTTTGGTGATAAACGAGGGGCAAGTTTATGTTTACCCATAGCACTACCAACAAAGAAAGCGCCAGTATCACAAGCTACGGTAACAATAATAATATACATAATAGTTTGAAAACCTACACTATTACTACGTTCATACATCGCACAATTTGCGGAAAGAATAATGAAAATACTAACAAAACCTAAATAACTTATATCTTCAAATTCCATACTATGATCAAAAATAATTAATAATAAATAAATACAAAAAATTATTGATAACATGAAAGGCAAACTTAATTGCAGAGTACTATAAAAATAAGCAAATAGTAAAGTAGTAATATTTACAAGATAAATTAATCCTTGAGAAATAATACTAAATTTTTTATTTTTTCTTGCTTGTAACATTTCATGAGTACCAATTAATATTAAAGCACAAGCTAATATTAAAAAAGCTAATTTACTAAACCAAATTAAAGGTATTAAAACAGCTAAAATAATAATAGCAGTTATAACTCTACTTTTCATTTTTTATCCCCCCAAAACGACGATCTCTTTGATAATAATTAGCAATTGCTTTATCTAATTCTTCTTCATTAAAATCAGGCCACATAACATTAGTAAAATATATTTCACTATAAGCTATTTGCCATAACAGAAAATTAGATATTCTTTGTTCTCCACTTGTTCTAATTAATAAATCAACAGGAGTACTATCCATTAAATATTCTTCAAAAGTTTCTTTCGTAATATCTTCAATATTTAACTTGTCTTCTTTAACTAAAGAAGCAATATTTCTTGTCGCATTAATAATTTCTTGATATGAGCCATAATTTAAAGCAAAGCATAAGACCATTCCTGTATTATTTTTTGTTTTTTCAATACAATCATTAATCGCTTTTTTAGCATTACTACTAACTTGTGAAATATCTCCAATACATTCAATTTTAATTTGATATTTCATTAAATCACTTAAATACATATCTAAGAATAAACGAGGTAATTTAAAAATATAATCAATTTCACTAGTTGGTCTTTTCCAATTTTCAGTTGAAAAGGCATAAACACTCATTCTTTTAATCCCTTTTAAGCTAGCCGCAATAGCAATTTCTTTTACCCTTTTTCCGCCTTCATAATGACCTTTAAAACGAGGTAAATTTCTAGCTTGCGCCCAACGACCATTACCATCTAATATAATAGCTAAATGATTAAGTTTTTTCTTTTCCATTAATTAAATCACCTACCTAAAATTATACCATATTAATTATTATTAAAATTTTAATTAATATATTAAGACACATTTAAGAATATTATTCAATAGTTAAATTTACTAACCATCTTTTTTTATGATAACGTCGATATGCAATATATAACTTTACAAAATCGATAAATTGCATTGAAAAGAAAAATAAGGGCATGTAAAGATGGAATCTACTTAAAAATAAAGCAATAGGAAGTGCAATGATCCAAGTATATAAACTATCCATTATTAAAGCACCTTTAGTATCACCACCTGCTCTTAAAGAGTAGAACAAGCAACCATTAAGATAATATAACCAGCTAAAACAAGTATAAACTAAAATACATAATCGAGCTTTAGTAATTGTTTCAATTGAAACATTGTATATTTGCGTAATAAATAAAGAAAGAATTAACATAAATATTCCTAAAGCTAAACCAAGAAAAGAACCAAGTTTAATTAAAATCTTACTATCACTTAAAGCATGTTCAAACTTTGATTTTCCTAAACTATCACCAACGATAATCGCAATAGCAGTAGCCATACCACCCATACCAATAAAAACAAAATTACCGATAACACTCGCAATAGACATTGCCGCAATATTATTACTCTCTCTAAAAGTATAGATAATATTTAAAGTTTGAATACCAAAAGACCATAAAAACTCATTGCTTAATAAAGGTATACCTTTCTTAACGACATCTTCTAATAATTTTGTACTAAAACTAAATATCTTAAAAAGATTAATCATTATTGGCGTCTTTAATTTAATCATTATTATAACAATAACTATTAATTCAATTATTCTTGCGTTTAAAGTAGATATTCCAGCCCCTAATATTTCTAAACGAGGAAAACCAAAATTTCCATAGATTAAACAATAATTACCAATAATATTTAAGATTGTAGCTACTATTGAAGTATACATTGCTATTTTTACATATCCATAAAATCTTAATGATGCACCAATTGCTAGCGTAAAAGGATAAAATAAAAAAGTAAATTTTAATATTGAGGCAAACTTTATTGCGGCTTCTATTGTAACTAAATCTTTTGTAAAAATACCAAATATTTGATAAGGGAAAAATGTTATCAGTAAAAAAAACAATATTCCAAAAATAGTAGCGAATACTAAAACAATACGAAATACTTCACTTATTTTCTCTTTATTATGCGCTCCTTTATATTGAGTAATAAAAATACCACCAGTAGCACACATTCCTAAAATTAAAACAGTAAAAACAAAATATAATTGGTTCATGATACTTACTCCAGCAATAGCTGTTTCATTTAAACGGCCAACCATAATATTGTCTACCATTTGTGAGATATTTATAACAAATTGTTGTGCAATATTAGGCAATGCTATTAACAAAGCCATCTTAATAAATTCTTTATTTTTCATATCTAATAGTATAACATTTTAAACAAACAATTTATATAAGATGAATATAATATCTGTTATAAAAAAAGAAGTATTTAAACTTCTTTATCTTTATCATTTAAATCAATAATTTCAATACTATCATCATCTTTTGCTAAAGCCTTATCAAGCATTTCATTATTATTAATATCATCACTTACTAATTTAGTCGTATCTATTTCATCAATAACTTGATCTTCTTTATTATCTACCTTTATTTCATCACTTATATTTTCATTATTATCTATAATTATCTCATTAGTACTTTTTTCTTCTTTATTATCTAAATCAATATTATCTTCACTTACTACTTTTTCTAAATTATTTGTATCCATATAATCTTTTTTCTCTTCAAAAATGGTTTTAACTAATAATTTAAAATATAACCCATTAATCATTAAAGTAGTATCAAATGCTTTAATAAGTTCATCATTACTATTGTAAAATTCAATAATATCATTTTGATGATATTGAGCATGATTACCTTCATGTTTTTTAATTCTAATATAATCTTTTTTAAGTGTTGAAGCCATATTTTTCTTATTATAATAAATACTATCGATTGTTACTACGACACGTTCATTTTCAAAAGAACCATAAGTATTACCATATTGAGTTATTGTTTTTTCAAAATTCTTTAATTGATGATCAACATCTTTTTCATCTTTTAAAGATAAATAAGCAAATCTAACTCCTTGAGTATCATCAATCTCTTTAATCGAACGATTAAGCTTTAAATTGGCATAGACACTGTTGATATCATTAATTAATATTAAACTAGAATTACCTTTTTTAGTATAGAATTTACTTGAAATACTTTCCCATACTTCATTTTTATGAAAACGAAAAGCTAAACTATCACTAAAACCAAAAGGTATATCTTTATTTAAACGATAATTAAACATTTCATCAATATTCTTAATATTAAATTCGTGCTCTACTTCTCTACCAAAACAAAATTTAATTATAGTACCATCAAATCTAATATTCTTTCTTTTATTAGCTTTAGCAGCCAATATTAAAAAGATAAATCCTAGAACTAATAAAATCCATGCACCAATAATTATATATAAGCTATAACTACGATAATAAGAAACGACATTTAAGTGTAACAATAACACATATAAAAATACTAGGATAGCAATTAATAATAATAATTTCCCAATAAATCTTAAAAATTTTGCGATAAATCTTTGTTTTTCATAATATATTTCCATAATTACTAACTACTCCTTATTAAATTCTTTAATTATTATAACACTTTAATTACATCTTATTTAATAAATTACAAATTTATTAAATAAAAAAAAGGAACATTATTTTTATAATAACATTCCTAATCTATTATTTATTCAATTCTTCTAATAAAGCAATAGCAGCTAAATGAGGACCATCATGTTCTAATCCTTTAATTCCTAATCTTGTTTTTAATTGACCTACTTTAATATTATTATCTTTCATTAATTTAAAATATTCATCAATTAATTTCTTAGTTTTATTTTTTCTTTGAACAGGACCAAATGGATTCGCAAAGAAACTTTTAACTAAACCTTTTTCAGTTGTTGTGCCTTTAGCCATTCTTGCTCCATCAATAAATACTTGTTTGGCTTCATCAATATCTTTAAATAATTCTATTCCTTTACCATCCGCATCATAATTATTCGCATAAACAAATAAATCAATTTCATAACCAGCAATTATTTCTTCATAGCTTGCGACTGGTATCACAATACGAGCATTAACTTTATCTGGATTCATAAAGATTGAACGATCAATAGTACGATAAGCATATCCAGCATCTAAATCATCTAACCTTACAAAAGCACCTACTTCTGTACCATAAGCTTTGATAACATTATCTTCATTAAATAAGATACCCATATCATCAAAGATAATTTTAATATCTCTAATACCATTATCTTCTAAAGTTCTTAAAGCTTCTAATGTTTCTGATTTACCAGCCCCACTATCACCCATAATAATAACATTTTTTCTTTGTCCATTATTCATCGTAATTAAAGCCATTGCGCCATGAATTGGTAGACCACCTTCATCAATTCCCTTAACATTATGTAATGTTAAAATCATTTTCTTCATATATCCAAAATAATCAAATTCTTCACTATATGAAGCATAACCTATTAAAATGTCTTCATCTTTATCATGATAGAAACAAGTTTTTTCTTCTTCATCTTTAATGCCAAAGACATACATTAAATCAGGTTTAGTATTTTTAACATATTCTACTTCAGCTAATTCAAATAAATTTGCTAGAGTAACACCCATTGACATAAAGTCTTTATGAAAATATATTAAACAAAAGTATTTCCCTACTTTAGCTGGATAACATAAGAAATCATTTTTATCAATACTAATATCTTCCAAAGGATTGACCATAACTTCTTTAAAAATACCATCCCTTGTTGTGCGACGAGGATAAGTAATAAAAGGTGGATGAAGAATAATATTTTCAATAATAGGAACTTGTCTTAATTTATCATAAACTCCTTTTTCATGAGCTAAATGATAATCATTTAAAATAATTCCTGCATTAACACCTGCTATTAATTGACGATATACTCTATTTTTCTTACCTTGTAATTTCTCACTTAAAGTACGATATGTTTCTAATATAAGATTTTCAAAATCAGTATGTGATTCAATAAAATGAACATTTTGAATACCTTTTTGTGATTTAGAATTATATACTAAAGCATATCTTTCTAAAGAACGCCAATAATCATACATTGTTTCCACAAATTCTAAAAGTGATTTTTGTTTCTCCATATATTTAAAATAATCAGTATGAACAACTTTAATTAAATTAATATCCATTACCACTAGAAGTTTAAACATAACTATTAAATCATATACTAATTGTTTATCATCACTCTCTATTTCATTCAATTCAAAGTATAATGGTTTTTGTTTTCTTTTTAAATATTTTAAATGAACAGTCACAAATTCCTTAAATGCACTAGTATTTAATAATTCAATTGTCGATGTGCAGTAATATTTTGTAAAATTTAAAACTGCATTAGTTTTTGATAATGTAAATGATTTTGCCATATATGTTATACCCCTAACTTAAAATTATACTCATTAATTATACCTTATTAACTATAACAAAGGAATATTTAATTTAGCACACTCTTCTTCCATATCTTTAGGCCAAACACTCGCTTGAACTTCTCCAATATGAGCTTTTTCAAGAAAGAATAAACATAATCTTGATTGACCAATTCCTCCTCCAACAGTTAAAGGAAGTACTTCATTTATAATATTTTTATGATATGGTAATTCTAATCTTTCCATTGCATCCGCATATTCTAATTGAACTAATAATCTAGTTTTATCCACTCTAATACCCATACTACTTAGTTCTAAAGCACAATCTAATACTGGATGATAAAAAATAATATCTCCATTTAATTGCCAATCATCATAATCTGGAGCACGACCATCATGTCTAGTTCCATCACCTAGTTCTTTACCAATTTGTTTAATAAAGATTGCTTTATATTCACGAGCTGCTTTATGTTCTCTTTCTTTTGGTGTTAAACTAGGATCTTTTTCTCTAAGTTCTTCACTAGTTAAGAAAGTAATATCTTCAGGTAATTTCTTATCTAAAACTGAATATAATCCATTAATATATGTTTCAGTTCTTTTAAAGACTCCATAAATTCTTTTAACAATACTTTCTAAGAATTCATCAGTACGATCTTCATCTTCAATTATCATTTCCCAATCCCATTGATCAACATATAAAGAATGGAATTGTGATAAATCTTCATCTCTTCTAATAGCATTCATATCAGTATATAAACCTGTATATGGTTTGAATTTATATCTTTTTAAAGCATTTCTTTTCCATTTTGCTAGAGAGTGAACTATTTGAACTTCTTCACCATCTTTAGTTTCAAATGCTATAGGTCTTTCTACACCATTTAAATTATCATTCAAACCAGTGCTAGCCTTTACAAATAAAGGTGCACTAACTCTCATTAAATTTAATTCTTCAGCTAATGCTCTTTCAAAATAATCTTTTAAGTCCTTAATGGCCTTTTGTGTTTCGATAACACTTAGTTTGCTTTCATATGGTTTTTTTAAATCTAGTTTCATACTAACCCCTCCTGTAAAATAAAAAAAGCTTCTAATCATAGAAGCGCTAATAGCACGGTGCCATTCTACTTAATATAACTAATAACATTAGTAATATCATCTCTTTACTGTAACGTAGTTACACGGGATAGTCTACTTAAGTTCTCCTATCCAACTCCTAAAGTGTTCCCTTAGCACAAACATTAAACTTTTTCACCAGCCAAGTTCTCTCTTAAATGTTTTTGTGTAAGAATCTTTAATCAAAGTTATTCATATTAAATAAAAAAAACGCATCTACATAGAAACGTAAATACGCGGTACCATTCTACTTCATATCAAAAGATATGCCCTCTACTTATAACGCTAAGTATGCGAGATAGTCTACTATTAGTTCTCCTATCTGACTCCAAAAGTGTTCCTTATTTAAGATATTTAAGCTTTCACACCACCCAAGCTCTCTCTTTAAATATTACTTAAACAAAGTCTTTCTTCCATGTCTTGTGCACTAGTTTAACATATTGAATTATCAAATGCAATGATAAATTGAAAATATTTTTAAAATTTATGATTAACTTATAATAGTATCTTAAGAATTAACTCTTGAAAATTTCCTACATAAATTATTATATTATTAAGAGTATTATATGTAATGAATTTTTTTATAAAATAAAAACTTTTAAAAATAATTAAAATAATATAATAATTTTCATTTTTTTCTTAAATTAAATATCTTATTCAGTACCCCATATTAATATGGTATAATGTTATGAGGTGAAAATATGGAAAATTATAAATTAATGAAAAATGCTAAAATAACTTCGCTTTTATGGAAATTCTCATTACCTGCTATTGTAGGAATGTTAGTAAATGCTTTATATAATATTATTGATCGAATTTTTGTTGGAAATGCTAGTGATTTAGGGACTAACGGTTTAGCAGGAATGACTGTAGTATTCCCAATCTTTATGATAATCATGGCTGTTTCTTTAACTTGTGGTGTTGGTGGAGCTGCTTTGTTTTCTATATCAATGGGAGAGAAAAAATATAAAAAAGCTAATAATATTATTGGTAATGCTTTTGCTTTAGCTTTATTGTTAACTTTTTTAGTAGCTGTATTCTTTTTTAGTTTTATGGATCCAATTTTAAAACAATTTGGTGCTAGTGAAACAGTTTTACCTTATTCAAAAGCTTATCTATCAATGATATTATTAGGAGCTATGTTTCAAGGATGGAATATGACTGGTAATAATCTTATAAGAGCTAATGGCTCTCCAAAAATTTCAATGTTATCTATTATTTTAGGAGTATGTGTTAATTGTATTTTGGCTCCTTTATTCATTTATGTCTTTAAATGGGGGATGACTGGATGTGGACTAGCGACAATATTAGGAATGTTATCATCATCAATTTGGATTTTTATTTATTTCTATAGATCTCAACATAAATTTACTTTTAAAAAATTACTTCTTAAAAAAGATTTATCAAAAGGTATCTTTATTACAGGATTACCAGCTTTCTGTATTCAATTTGCTGGTAGTGCTTTTAATATGGTACTAAATGCTTCATTAATAAAATATGGTGGTGACATTGCTGTTTCAAGTATGGGCTTAGTAAATAGTGTTCAAACATTAGTTGCTTTACCAATTATTGGTCTAAATCAAGGGGCTTTGCCTATTATTGGTTTTAATTTTGGAGCCAAGGATTTTAATCGTGTTATTTCAACTGTAAAAATAAGTGCTGTTATTGCGACAATAATGTCTATTATTGGTTTTATTATAACTCATACTATTAATAGAGAAATAATTATGATTTTTAATCGTGATCCTGAATTAATAAAGATGGGTTCATATTTTCTATGGATGTGGTTCTTAGCTTTCCCTCTTGTCGGTGTTGGGATGGTTGGAGGAAACTATTTTCAATCAATTGGTAAAGCAGTCCCTGCTATCTTCTTATCTTTAACAAGACAAGTTATTATCTTAATACCTTTAATTTTTATCTTACCTAACTTCTTTGGTTTAGATGGGGTGGTTATGGCACAACCAATTGCGGATGTATCATCTACCTTTATTGGTGTTACTTGTTTAATATTATCATTAAAAAAATTAAAAAAAGAAATGAATTCTAAAAATACTTAATTAGTATTTTTTTTTATCTTTTTTTATGTTATTATGTAAATAATTTATATTATACTTTTATAAGTGGGGTTTAAAATATGAAAAAAATAATATGTTTTTTATTATTCTTTGTTTTAGCAATTAATTATCAAGTTAATGCGGATACAAAAGATGATGCAGCTAATGAATTCTATAATTTAATTAATAAAATAGAAAAAGGTAATGGTATAAATGCTAGTATAGCATTAGATGCTAATTTAATTGATAGTGATGATAATTCAAGTATTCCTTTAAATTTTAATTCTAATATTATTATAGATAATAATTTTAATGCTCATATTACAAATACTTTTTATGACAAAACTATTTTAGAATTATTACCACCAGATGTATCTTATGATGAATTTTATTTTGACAATGATTACATTTATTTTAAATATAATAATACTTGGTATAAAATAGATCCTTATCTTATTCAATATTTAATAAATGATATAGATAATGAAGAATATAATGATTCAGAAGATAATATTGAAGATATAGATAATGAAGAGTTTAATGATTTAGAAGATAATATTGAAGATGTTGATAATGAAGACTTTAATGATTTAGAAGATAATATTGAAGATGTCATAATAGATAATGATTTTGAACAATATGTTACCAATATTAATACTGATGATATAATTTCATTTTTTAATAATTTAGAAAATGCTACTTATACCAAAGATAATAATGATTATATTGTAACTGGTCGTATTAATAGTGATTTGCTTAGTAAATATGCAAAAGGATTTGGTATTGATGATCAAGAAACTATTAATGAAATAAGTAGTAATCAAGTAGATCTTAAAATATCAATACTTAATAGTAAATCACAAATTATCTTTAGTTTTACTAATTTAAGTAAAGAAAGTTCTTTATATCAAAATGGGTTTCATTTAAATAGTTTAGTTATTAAATTAACAGAAAATAATGAAAATGTAATTATTCCTGAAGATGTTTTAAATGCTATAGATATATCTAGTTTAATGCGTCTTACAGATAATGAAGGAAGAATAATACCTAGTACTGGTTCTAATTTATTAATATTAAATACTTTTAGTTTTATATTATTATTAACAACTAGTATTATCTATAAAAGAAATTATTAATAAAAAAGTATAACACGACTTAATTATGTCGTGTTTTTGTTATAATTAGAGTGAAAAGAGGTAATAATATGAATTATTTAATAACTAATCCAGCATGTCCTTATTGTTATGCTAATGTAATGATGATGGAAAAAGAATTAAAGAATCTTGATGATAATGATTTATATCTTCTTCCTTATACATTAACTCCAGATGTACAAGAGTATGATGATAAACTATATCAAACAACAAAAGATAATTTTGAAAATAATGTTCTTGAAGAATTAAGTAAGTATGATATTAAACAACCAAAGTTTTATTTAAAAGAAAATATTGGTTCATCTAAATTAGTATTCATGACTTATTATTATTTAAGAGAATATAATTTAGGATTAAAATTCTATCATGAAATAACTAAATTATTTTATTTAGATGATTTTAATTATTCAAATATTAATAATTTAACTAATATCATAGAAAAATTAGGATTGAATAAAGATGATTATTTAAATAAAATTAATAACTATGAAGCTATCTATTTAGATGAATTAAATAAAGTAGATGATTATGAAATAGAGAGTGTTCCTGCTTATATTATTGATAATGAAATCTATTATGGTATTAATAAACCAATTAACATTCTAAAAAACAAATAATTATTATTTGTTTTTTTATTGTCTATTATTAACTATAACCTAAAATATTTTGTATAATAGCGATTGAATATGAAAATAATTTTATTTAATTTTTAAATAAACAAATAAATTTTTTAAGAGAGGTTTGATTTTATGTCAAAGAAATGTATTTTATCAATTATATTATATGTGCTAGGAGGCCTATTAATTATTTATGGGATTTGGGCTACTGTAGAATTAATTATTGTTATTAAACAATATGTTGCTCAAGGAATGCAATTAAATACTCATGCTTTAATTTTCCAAGCATTTGATTATGTTCTTAAAGAAGTAGTTTTATACTATGGTTTTGGTATCTTATTTATAGTATTAGGATTCTTTAATTGTAAATTAAATGGTTTAACTAAAAACAAAGCTAATATTACTAAAAAAGATAGTTTAAAAGAAGTAGTAGCTGCTAATGAAAATAGTGTAGATGATACAAAAAAAGATTACTATGATAAAGACACTGAAGCTATTATCAAAGATAATAGTGAAAGTAAAAAAGAAAATGTTTCAGAAGATGTTATTGAAGAACAAATTGAAGAGCCAAAGAATAGTGAAGATGTTAAAATTACTAATGAATACAATGATAGTTTAGAAGCTAAAGACGACAATAAAGGGTTAGATTCTTTAGATATTGTCGATGAAACATTAAATAAAGATAAGAAGTTATCTAAAAAAGAATTAGAAACTATTGTTAGTGATGCTATTAATTTAACTCCATCAGCTTTAAGTAAAAGAGAAGAATCTGGATGGACTAAAGTGGATTTTACTACTTTAGAAGAAGCTAAAGAATTAGCTAAAGATAATAAAGTTAAATTTGTTGTTTCTAAAAAAGATAAAACTTTAATTGATAGTTTAGAAGATATTAAGTATTTAATTACTAAACCATTAAAATAAGAATTAATTAATCATAAAACAAGAACTGGTTAACCAGTTCTTTTTTATGATTAAATCATTAATGATTATAATCTCATACCACCATTAACATTTAATGTTTGACCAGTAATATATGAAGATTCATCACTTGCTAGAAATAATGCAGCATTAGCAATTTCTTCAGGTTGTCCTAATCTTCCAAGCATAGTTAATTTAGCAAATCCATCTAATAAATCTTGTGGAACTGTTTTTAAAATGTCTGTCATAACATATCCTGGAGCAATAGCATTACATCTTACATTTTCACCTTTACGAGCAAATTCTTTAGCCCATGTTTTAGTTAATCCTAAGACACCTGCTTTTGTAGCCGCATAATTAGCTTGTCCAATATTACCAAATACTCCAACAACACTTGAAATATTAATAATTGATCCATAACCATTACTTTGCATATGAGGACCAACATATCTAGTTAAATTAAATACTCCTTTTAAGTTAACATCAATAACTAAATCCCACATTTCATCAGTCATTTTAACTGTTAAACCATCTCTAGTAATTCCAGCATTATTAACTAAGATATCAATCTTTCCATATTTAGCAACAACTTCATCAAATACTTTCTTACAGTTTTCACCATCAGAAACATTAAGTTTAACACCTTCTACATTATCATGGCTGTAAGTTAAATCAGCCATATCAGCAGCAATAACTTTAGCTCCTTCATTTGCAAATTTAAGAGCAATTTCCATACCAATACCTTTAGCAGCACCTGTTACTAAAGCAACTTTATTTTCTAATCTCATAATATTTTTTACCTCCAATAATTTAATCCATATTTTCTACTAAAATTGCAATACCCATTCCTCCACCTATACATAGTGAAGCAACTCCGTATCTCTTATTTAATCTTTTCATATTATGTAATAATGTTACAAGAATTCTACTTCCACTAGCTCCAACTGGATGACCTAAGGCAATTGCTCCTCCAGTAAGATTAGTTTTCGCAAATATATCTTCTTGACTAACATTAAATCTTTCAGATAATAATTTAACTGAGCCTAATGATTGTGCCGCAAATGCTTCATTTAATTCAAAGATATCAACATCTTCAAATTTAACATCTTTAACCACATTAGTAAATAAATTATCAATAGCATAGAAAGGACCTAATCCCATTACTTTTGGATCTAATCCAGCTTGGGCCCAACCTAAAATCTTAGCCATTGGTTTAGCATTATATTTTTCTACAATCTTATCATTAGCCACTACTACATAAGCTGCACCATCATTAATTCCTGATGCATTACCAGCAGTAACAGTACCATCTTTAATAAAAGCTGGTTTTAAATTAGCTAATTTTTCCATTGATGTTTCTCTAGGATGTTCATCAGTATCAAAAATAATGTCACCTTTTCTATTTTTTACAGTAACTGGAACTATTTCATCTTTAAAATATCCATTTTTAATTGCATCTAATGCTTTTTCTTGTGATTTTAAAGAAAATTCATCTTGCATTTCTCTAGTAATTCCATATCTTTCCGCTACATTTTCTGCAGTTACACCCATATGAATATCATTGAAAGCATCAGTTAAAGCATCATAGACTAAAGTATCAGTAAGTTTTACATCAAAAAGTCTAAATCCACTTCTTGCTTGATTAGTCGCATATGGAGCTAATGACATATTTTCAGTTCCCCCAGCAATAATTAAGTCCGCAACTTCTGCTTTAATCATATTGTACGCATTAGTTACTGATTTAATTCCTGAACCACAAACCATATTTAATGAAGTACCAGGAATCTTTTCACTTAATCCTGCTTTAATAACAACTTGACGTCCTATCCCTTGTCCAGCTGCTCCAGGTAAAACATTTCCTGAAATTACTTCAAAAATGTCTTCTTCTTTAATATTATTTTTTTCTACTAAATCTTTAACAACAGCAGCTCCTAATTCAGCAGCAGGTACTGTTGATAATCCCTTGCTTAAAGAACCAATTGCTGTTCTTTTCGCATCTAAAATATAAATACCCATGTATTTTCCTCCTATTTTATTTTATTTTCTTATATATGATAACACTTTTATATTAGTAAAAATAGTAAAAACACAATATTTTATGTTAAAAAATCATAGTGTGTTTAATATCTAATTTTTTTATAAAAATCTATTATTATTCAATGCAAAATATCCTTCTTATTTACTTTTATTTAATATTAAAAGTTATACTATTCTTTTAAACATTTTTTCAATATCATTTAATGTTAAAGTTAAGAATATTGGTCTACCATGAGGACAATGATCATTATTGCTACAATTTAATAAACGATTAACTAAATTAGTCATTTCTAAATTGCTTAACTTAGTATTCGCTTTTAAACTCATTTTACAACTTGCTAGAATTAAATCATCTTTAACAATATCAAAAGGAATTATCTTTTTATATTCTAATAACTTACTTACAATATTCTCAATAACTTCCTGAGCTTTATCTTCTTCTATCCAAGAAGGAATACTTCTAATTAATAAATCATTATTAGCTTGTACTTCAAAATTTAAACCTAGATCAATTAAATAATCTTTGAATTCCATTATTTTAATACTTTCACTAAAACTTAAATTAATAATAATAGGAACTATTAAATCATAATAAGTTAATTCTTTATTAAAATTATTTTTTATATTTTCATAATTAATTCTTTCCATAGCAGCATGTTGGTCAATCATTTGTAGTCCTTTTTCATTACTTATTAAAATATAAGTACAAGCAAATTGTCCTATTACATCAAATAGATAGTTTCTATTAGTATCTTCTTTAATATTATTGCTTTCATTATTAATATCATTATCTTTTAAAGTGTTGGAGTAATCTTCAGTAACAACCTCACTAATTATCTTATTATTAGTATTATTATTTTGATAATTTTTACTTTCTATATCATTACTATTAAAATTAAATTGCATATTATTAATTTTATTATTATCAATAGCTTTATTAAATAAAGTAGGTCTAATACTTAATTTATCTTTTAAAGTATTAGTTATTAAATTACATAATTCATTTTTTTTATCTAATCTTACTTCTTTTTTAGCTGGATGAACATTAACATCAACTAATTGATTATCACAAGTAATATTAAGGATTACAATAGGAAATCTCCTTTCCATTAATAAAGTATCATAACCATCAATTATAGCTTGAACTATATTATTATCTTGAATTAATCTTTTATTGATAAAAAGATAAATTGCTCTTTTATTTGAACGAGTAATATCTTTATTACTATAATAACCATCTATCATAAAATCATCATTATTAGTTTTAAAATAATTCATATTTTCTGCTATATCTAAACCATAAATAGCATTAAGTATTTCTATAATATTATTATTACCAGAAGTAGTTAAGATATTCTTACCATCATTAGTTAAAGAAAAAGCAATATTAGGATACATTAATGAAAAACTATATATTAATTCGACAATACTACTATAAATACGATTATTTGAAGAAAGAAATTTAAAACGAGCTGGTACATTATAAAATAAGTTATTTACACTTATTTTAGTACCTTTATTTTGATAGCCCTCACTTAATAGATCATCATTAACATTATAAAAATAACCTTTATTATCATTATTAGTCGCAATCTTTACCATAGCTACATTAGTAATGCTTGCTAGTGCTTCTCCTCTAAATCCTAAAGTATTAATATGATTTAAATCATATTGATTATTAATTTTAGATGTTGCATGAACTTTGGTACATAATAATAAATCTTCTTTACTCATTCCTATTCCATTATCAACTACTTGAATTAATTGTAATCCATTATTTATAATTGTAATATCTATTTTACTAGCATGAGCATCAATACTATTTTCGACTAATTCTTTTATTACTGAAGTTGGTGATTCAATTACTTCACCAGCAGCTATTTTAGAAACAATACTTTCTTCTAATATTTTAATTTTATTCATTAGTTCACCTCTTTATCTATTAGCTATTATATTGATAAAATAAAATTTTGTTTTTTATAGAAATATTAAACTTTTTATGTTAGAATACAAATGTAGATGGGCGTAAGCCGATGGGTCTCTAGCGGAGACCCTTTTTTATTTAGTTAAATAATTTAATATTTTAATATAATCTTTTTTATCATCATTATCTCTTAAAGTCCTATTTTTTTTATTACTATAGTTTATTGTAATTTCTATACTATTGTTGTGGTAAACACAATTTCTAATATCGATTAATTTAAAAACTATTTTCTCAAAAGAAGCAATATTTTTACAAAATAGTACTTGATCTAATTTTAATAATTCTTTAAAGATTATTTTTTTTGTTTCTTTTCCTATACAAATGTAAACACTTAACAACTGACCAAAACTTAAATTGTCTAAAAAAACAAATATATTAGCATATTTACAATAATATTTTTTTAAATTCTTAATATGTTTTTTTATATTTTCAATACGTTCTTTAGAAAAAACATCATTATTTTTTAATCTATCAGCATTATTATTTAATAATACTACAAATTTATTAAAATTATTTTCACTATCTATTTCATATTTAATACTAGTATAATAGGATAATATTGTAGAAAAGGTACTTTCAAATTTAGATATTTTTTTAAATATTAATGGATAATATTCTCTTTCTTTTTTATATAAATTAAGATAGCTATTAAAATCAGTTATACTATAATATTGATGTTTGTTATTACTATTTAGTATTGGATTATTATTAATATCCTTATTATAAAACTTATATTTAAATGGAGTAATAATATTTATATAATTTAGTTCATATAACTTCTTTTTAGCATCACATTCTGAAATAGAACTAAATATGATATTTTTAGTAGTTCTTAAATATTCAATTTGTTCATCTAAAGTTAATGGCTTTTTCCAATTAATTATATTATCTTTATCTTTATTCATTAGTTCACCTCTTTATCTATAAATACTTAGAGAAAATTACTTTAATTTATCTTTTAGTTCTTTTAATAATAATAAAGCATCTATTCCGGTTAATTCATCTAATTTAATATCATTAATTAATTTAACAACTTCTTCATTACTATCTTTTATTACTTCAACATATTCAACTTTATTAATATTATTATTATCTATTTCAAAATTATTTAATAAACTTTCAGCTCTTTTTAATATTGGATTAGGTATATTAGCTAATGAAGCAACATGTAATCCATATGAACGATCAATACTACCAGGCTTAATCTTATAAGTAAGTATTATTTCTTTGTCATTTTCAATTACTGAAGCATGATAGTTAACAATACTATCATTAGTATTTGCTAATTCTACTAATTCATGATAATGCGTAGAAAATAATAGTTTAGCTTTAATTTGTGAGGTAATATATTCAATAATAGCACCAGCTAATGACATTCCATCATAAGTAGCAGTACCTCGACCTATTTCATCGAAAATGATTAAACTATTCTCACTAGCATTTAAGATAGCATTACTTGCTTCTAACATTTCAACCATGAAAGTTGATTGTCCTTGAATAAGATTATCACTAGCACCAATACGAGTAAAGATATTATCAAAGATCATTAGATTAGCTTCTTGGGCTGGTACATAACATCCTATTTGAGCCATGATAATAATTAAAGCTAATTGACGTTCATAAGTAGATTTACCACCCATATTAGGACCGGTAATAATCATCGTATTAATATCACTACCCATCATAAAATCATTATTAATAAACTCTTGTTCTTTATTAATTTGTTTAATAATAGGATGAAATGATGATTTAATATCTATCTTATGTTCATCATTAAATATTGGACAAGTATAATCACTTTGATTAGATATTTTACTTAGTGCTTGCATAACATCAATATAACTTAATTTACTAGCAATATCTTGCATATCTTTTATAAACTTATTTAATTCTTTTACAATATCATTAAATAAAATAATTTCTAATTTATTAACATTATCTTGAGCACTTAATATTTGAGATTCTTTTTCTTTAAGTTCAACATTAATATAACGTTCTCCATTAGTAAGGGTTTGTTTTCTAATATAGTTAAATTCATCTTTTATTAAATGTTTATTAGCATTACTTACTTCAATATAATAACCAAATGTTTTGTGATATTTAACTTTTAAATTATTAATTCCCGTTATTTCTCTTTGTTTTTGTTCGAAATTTAATAACCAAGATGTACTATCATTTAATATATTACGATATTCATCAAGTTGTTCATTATAACCGTCTTTAATTATTTTTTCATTATTACCATCTAGTATTTCTATTGGAATACTTTGTTCTATTAAAGATATAACTTCATGAACATCTTTAATATCATTTAAATAATTATTAATAATATCATTATTAAATTCTTTTAATAAGTTAAATATTTCATAACTAGCTTTAAGTGAATTATTTAACCATAATAATTCTTTAACATTAATATTATTACTAGCTAATCTAACAACTAATCTTTCAATATCATAAACTTCTTGTAAGTATTTTCTTATTTTTTCTGTTTTAATAACATCACTTAAAAGTACTTTAATAAAATTTTGTCTATTAATAATTAATTCTTTTTTAATTAAAGGATTTTCAATAATTTCTTTTAATTTTCTTGAACCCATAGCAGTCTTAGTCTTATCTAAGTACCAAAATAAGGTACCATATTTATCATTATTACGAATTGAAGTAATTAATTCTAAATTATATTTGGCATTATAATCTAAACTCATTGAATCTTTATTGTCATATTCAATTTCTAAATAATAATCAATATCATTAAATTGAATGGTTTTAATATAATTAAATAAATTACTAAAAGCATCATAATATTCTTTATTAATTTCATTTAAATAAGGGTTACTATGATCTTGATTAAAGTTAAAACTAATTAATAAACGATATGTTTTTAATAAGTTATTAAAAATACTAGTATCAAATTTATCTCTTAAGACAATTTCTTTTATTTGATATTCTAATATAATATTAATAAGTTTATTTACATCTTTGATTATTTTCTTAGCCTTTAACTTACCTGTACTTAAATCCGCTAGAGCCAAATAATAATAATTAGGTTTAGTATCATCAATAAACATTAAGAAATTATATGATATTGATTCATTATCAGTATAAGATCCTGGAGTTAGTACTTTGATAACTCCACGATCAACCATTTTACCAATACCAGCTTCACTAAGTTGTTCACATATTGCTACTTTGTATCCTTCATCTAATAATCTTTTTAAATAACTTTCATAAGCATGGTAAGGAATGCCGCACATTGGTACTCTTTGATCTAATCCAGCATTACGTCCAGTTAAGGCAATAGATAAGATATTACTAGCTATTAATGCATCATCAAAGAACATTTCATAAAAATCACCTAGACGATAAAAAACAATACAATCCATGTATTTTCTTTTAATATCAATATATTGTTTCATCATTGGAGTTACTAAATCATATACTTTATCTATTTCCATAACATACACCTAATTTCCTAATAATTATAACATAAATTAAATTGTTTAATTTTTTAATATAATCTAAAATAAATTAACTAATATTTAACTATTTATTATCTTATATCTATTCTATTTTTTTATTATTGGCGTATAATAAAAATGCGAATAAATAGATAAGGAGAATATTTTTATGGCAATATTTCACAAGAAAGCAGATCCTTTCTTTATACAATTGATTGAATTCAATACACTAATTGTTAAGGCAGCTCAAGAATATTATGATTTAGTTAATAATTATGATGATATTGAGAGAAGAGTTAAAGCTATTAAACAAATAGAACATGAATGTGATGATAAAACACATGAAATTCTTACAAGTATTCATGCGACTTTCGTAACTCCAATTGATCGAGAAGATTTATTTTCAATTACAAAAGGTTTAGATGATATTGTAGATTGTATAGAAAAAGTAGCAGCTCGTTTTATTATCTTTAATGTTAAAAAGCCAACTAAAGAATGTATCGAAGCTGCAGAATTAATCTTAGAAGCTACACAAGAATTAAAGAAATTATTTGAATATTTACCTAATTCTAAACAAAACCTAGAAATGGTTAGAAAACAAATAATTGATGTTAATCGTATTGAAAATGATGGTGATACATTACATCGTGCTAGTCTTACTAGATTATTTAAAGATGAAAAAGATCCAATTGAAATAATTAAATGGAAACACATATATGAACAATTAGAAGATTGTATTGATTCATGTGAATCAATTGCAAATATTGTTCAAGGGATAGTTGTTAAATATGTTTAGTGTTATATTAATTGCAGTTATTATCTTTGCTTTACTTTTTGAATTTATCAATGGGTTTCATGATACAGCTAATGCTATTGCGACATCGGTCTATACAAGAGCATTAACCCCTACAAAAGCAATTATCTTATCTGCTATTATGAATTTTGTTGGTGCATTAGTTAGTGATAAAGTTGCGAAAACTATTACTAGTGGATTAATTGGTATTAGTTTAGATCAATATGTTATCTTAGCAGCTTTATTAGGGGCTATCGTTTGGAATTTAATTACTTGGTGGAAAGGTATCCCAAGTAGTTCATCACATGCTTTAATTGGTTCATTATTAGGAGCAACTATTGTCTATACTATGAGTGTTCAACATATTTTATGGAATGGTGTTTTAAATAAAATAATTATTCCTTTAATTACTTCACCATTTATTGGTTTAATCCTTGGATATATAGTAATGAAATTAATATTTAAGTTATTTGCAAAATGGTCTCATGCGAAAGCTAATAAATTATTTCATCGTTTACAAGTATTATCAGCTGCTTTAGTATCTTATTCTCATGGTAATAATGATGCACAAAAAACAATGGGAATCATTACTCTTGCTTTGATAAGTGGTGGTATCTTAGCTAAAGATGCTGATGTACCAATTTGGGTAAAATTAATATGTGGTATTATGATGGCTTTAGGTACTAGTGTTGGTGGCTGGAAAATTATGAAAACTATGGGACAAGGCGTTACTAAACTTGAACCTAGTAGTGGTTTTGCGGCTCAAACAAGTAGTGCTATTGTTATTGAAGCCATGACTCATTTAGGAGCACCTGTTAGTACAACTCATATTATAACAACTTCTGTTATGGGAGTAGGAAGTGCTAAAAGAATATCAGGCGTTAAATGGAGTGTAGCAAAGAACATTGTTATTGCCTGGGTTATAACAATTCCAATAACAATGTTTTTAGGTGGAATTGCGGTTAAAATAATTGAATTATTTATTTAAACTTATAAAAAGGATGTAAATAAATTTATTTACACCCTTTTTTATTTTGTAAGACTTTTAACATATCACTAGTCATTTTATCTAAATCATATTGGTAAGAAAAATTCCATTCTTTTTTAGCAATGCTAGTGTCTAATGAATTAGGCCATGAATTGGCAATATTTTGTCTAATTGGATCTACTTCATAATCTAAAACAAAATTAGGAAGATGTTTTTTTATACTTGTCGCAATCATTTCTGGTTCAATAGACATAGCGGAAACATTATAAGCATTACGATGAATTAACTTATTAGCATCTGCTTCTATTAAATCAATAATACATTTAATTGCATCAGGCATATACATCATATCTAAATAAGTATTTTTATCAATAAAAGAAGTATATTTACCTTTTTCTAAGGCATCATAATAGATATGAACAGCATAATCTGTCGTACCTCCTCCTGGCTTTGTAACATTAGATATTAATCCTGGAAAACGCACTGAACGAGTATCAACATTATATTTTAAAAAATAGTAATCACATAATAATTCTTGAGCTACTTTAGTAATACCATACATTGTTGTTGGACGCATGATAGTATCTTGTGGAGTATGATCTTTTGGTGAATTAGGTCCAAAAGCTCCAATTGAGCTACAAGTAAATAACATTGAGTTAGTAATTCTTGAAACTTCTAGTGCATTTAATAAGGTATCCATATTAATATGCCATGATGCAAGAGGATTTTCTTCAGCTTTTGCGGATAATACAGCTGCTAAATGAATAATTACATTAACTTGATATTTTTGAGCTAGTCTAAGAAACTCATCATAATCATTAACATCCAATAATTCATAAATTCCATCATCTACTACTGGATTATTAATTGGTTTTCTTCTTCCAGTAGCAATAACATTATCAATACCATATTTCTTTCTAAGTTCAATTACTAATTCAGAACCTATTTGCCCTAAGCTACCAGTAACTAATATTCTTTTCATTATATTTCCTCCTTAAAGATATATAGTATTATTATACTTGATAATATTAAGATAAACTATTTAAATTATTAGATAATTAAAAAACAATGGTTTTACCATTGTTTTACTTATATTCCATTGTTTGGTATGTTTCAGGATGCTTTTGAAATAATCTTTTAGCATAAGGACATAAAGGAATAATCTTTATACCTTTCTCTTTAGCATACTTTACAACTTCATCAACTAACATTCTTGCATAACCTTTCCCATTAAATCGATCATCTACATAAGTATGGTCAATAATGAGGAACTCATTTGTCTCTGAAGTAAAAGTTACTTCACCAATAAATTCATTATCAAGAAATAATTGAAAACTTTGTTCAACTTTCTTTATTGAAAGTCCCATGTTATCACCACCTGAGACTATTCTAACATAAATTTTTTAAATAATAAAATATGGCTATGTCTTAAACTTATTATTTATTTAATAAGATTAATTTTATTACAATCAATAATTCTCAAAGAGTTATTATTAAACTATTATTTAAGGAAATTTGGGGAAATATTTATAAACTATACAAATTATGATTGCATTATTTTTTATTGTTTACTTTTAAAGGAGAACATAGCCATATAAAAGAATAATTAGGTCAATAAATTATGACCACGATTAATATTATACAATAATGTAAGTATTATATTATTTTAAAATATCCATATTTAACAAATAGTTATATTAAAGATACTATTTAAAAGAATTATTGGTTATAAATAAGTATTTTTAACTAAAAAAATTATATATATAGTTTAAAAATAATAACTAAATAATAAAAAAATTAGTCAAATTATGACTAATTTTATTAATTAAACTTTATTTTTACTACCTTTACTTCCCTGTTCACCATAATGTTCTAAGACATTTGTATCAAAAGTAGTGACTAATTGTTTATTTTCTCTTTTTCTTTTAATAGCTAATTTAATTAATTCATCACATAATTTATCAAAAGGTAGATCTACTTCTGTCCATAAATAGAAAGCTAATGAACCAGGGATAGTATTAACTTCATTTAAATATACTTCATTAGTATTTTTATCAATTAAGAAATCTATTCTTGTATCGCCTGATAAATTTAAAGCTTTAAATCCTTTAATAGCTAACTCTCTTACTTTAGCTTCAACTTCTTTACTTAAAGGAGCTGGAATTAAACGTTTAGTATTAGCCATACCACCAGCATCTTTATTTTTACTAGCTTTCGAACTTCCATTAGAACCATATTTATCACTATATGCTAGTAAATCACCTTCATGAAAAACTTGTTCAATAGCAGAAGTTTGTTGGCTAGAATAATCTCCTAGAACAGCACAATTAACTTCAATTAAATTATCAATTACTCTTTCAACAACAATTTTATTTTCATATCTTAAAGCTTCACTAATGCTTTCTTTTAAAGAAGCTTTATCTTTAGCAATACTAATACCAACACTACTTCCCAAGTTAGCTGGTTTTACAATAATAGGATATCTTAAATTAGTTTCAATTCTTTTAATAATACTATCTTCATCTTGATAATAATCACAATCATAGAACCAATCATATTTAACTACATTAACGCCATTAGCTTGAAGAATACTTTTCATAAATACTTTATCTTGACCAACAGCTGCTCCTTTTGTATCACAAAAAGTATAAGTAGCATCTAAAGATTCAAGCATCCCTTGTAAAGTACCATCTTCTCCATTAGTACCATGCATCACCACAAAGAAAACATCTATTTCACTAATCTTAGATCCAAATAATTTATTTTCTATAGTATGTATTTCAATATTGTTTTTAACTTTTTTAAAAACAATATTTTGACCTGCTTCAATAGCTTTATTTAAATCTTTAAAATTACTAATATCAAAATATTGTTTAGAATAATAAAAGTCTTTATTTTTACTTATATATATTGGAAAAACTTCATAACGTTCTTCATCAAGAACATTTAAAACTTGATTAGCACTAATAATACTAATTTCATGTTCAACACTAGCTCCTCCAAAAATTACACCAATTCTTAGTTTCATAACATCACATCCTTACAATATTATATCATTATAAATAAGTAGTTGCTATGTTTGAAATGTTAAGTTTATTTATTTAACTAAATTAATAATAGTTTTCGCAATATCTTTAATATCTTCATCATGAGTCGCAATAATAATTGTTTTATCATTTTCATTTAATTTTTTTAATAATGAAATAATTAATTGACAATTATTCTTATCTAAATTACCAGTTGGTTCATCACATATTATGAATGGACTCTCTCGCATCAAAGCTCTTACTAAAGCAACCCTTATTTGCATTCCTGCACTTAAAGTATTAACTAAAACATTTAAATCTATTTCTAGATTAACATCTTTAAGATACTTATTCATTAATTCTTTTTTCTCAACTACAGATAATTTTTTATCTAATAAAGCTAAATTCAAATTATAATAAATGCTTTGATCTAATAATAAGAAACCATCTTGTGATAAGTAAGATATATATTTATTTTTAATAGTTCTCTTACTAATAATTTTATTAGTATCATCTAGATATTTTATTGTGCCAGCATTAATATTTTCAATATAACTAATCATATTTAATAATGTTGTCTTGCCTACACCACTATTACCATATATTGCAATAAAATCATTTTCTTTAATTTCTAAATCAAAATTATTAAAAATTATATTACTACCATATTTTTTACAAACTTTATCAAGAATTATTTTCATTATTTACTCCTCATTTCTATTATTAAGTATTTATTAATTAAACGATAAAACATCACATAAAAAATAAGAATATTTATTATAATTAAACTAATCAAAATAACTAATTTAAATAAACTAAAATTAATTATAATAAATAAAGCTATCATTAAATAAATAATACTAGTGATAATAATTAATTCTTTAAATACTTTAAATATTGAATATCCAAAATGATATTTAATACATATTTGTCTTTGATAATGATAAATAATACTAAATAATAATGTAAAATTAAATATTACTAAGCATAACAAATTAATAAAACTAAATAAGATATTCTCCATAGTAATATAATTTAAATAATATTGAGATGATTCAACCATATTATTTATACTAATAACATTAACATTACCTTTATATCCTACTTGATGATAATATTCTTCAATAACTTCTTTAGCATTCTTAAAGCCAGTTGTTCTAAAATAATAAGTATCTAAATAATCTTCTTTATTTATTTTAATGTCGATATCTCCACTATCTGTTCTAGCAAGACCATTATCTAATATTAAAATGTCTTTATTACTTGCGATAGATATAGTTTGATAGTTTTTTAAATATTTATTATTAGATGTTAAATAATAATTGTGATCATCTTTTATAAATACTCTTTTATTACTTTTATTTAAGATGAAAAAATTATTTAAATAATTCTTTGTTGTCTCTACTACTAAATAACCATTACTATTATCAGTATTAAGAGAAAAAGCATTGTTATTACTAATTAATTCTTTATTAACCTTAATTAATTGTTGTTCATTACTATTTAAAGGGACTTCAAATGTATAATAATCATCCTTTAAATTAGATGAAGTATATAAATTACTCATTTTATTTAAATTATAAACATTACTAACATGATTAATAACAATAACATTTATGATAATAAATAATAAAGAAAGAAAGATTATTATTACTTTTCTTATATTCCTTTTTTTAAATAAATAAACTATTTTTAAGATAGCCATTTCAAATAATATTATTATTAATAATAAGAAAACTAATAAGGCAATAATAATTAAAAATGAATAATTTATTGCACGATAATATAATAATAATATTAATAAACTAATTATTAAAATAATACTAATTTGTTTTATTCGATTATTAAGAACTAATTTTCTTAATACCAACAAATTATTATATCCAAAACTATTTAAGATATTTAATTCTTTAGATTTTTTATTAATATGATAAAAATCATAAAGAATAAAAGATAATGTTATTAACATACAACTTGAAATAAAATACATAAAATAAGTATTATCATAATAATTATCTGTATATTGTTCTTTTTCTATTATATTAAACTTATTAACTAGACCATATTTAACAAATTGATTTTTAATTTGTTCATAGTTAATATTATCTTTATATAAACTAAACATTTGTAAATCATTAAAAGATATATCTTTCTTTTCATATCTAAAATTAAAGATATATTGATTAATAATATCATTTTGATAATTTTTAAAATAATTAATACAACTTAAATATTTACTTTGAGGATCTTTATAATAAAGATTATTTTTATCTCCTATTTTAAAATTAGTTACTGTACTTTGAAATATTAAATTATTATTAATAATCATCTCTTTTAATTTATTAATATCATTTCTAGAATAATTAAACATTTCTGAAGCAACTACACTAACATAATCATTATTACTATCACAATCTTGTGATATCAGACTATTATAATTACCTATAGTAATAATTATTAAAAAAGATAAAAATAATGATGATAAAATTAATAGTATTTTAGTTTTCATATATTGGAGCTCCAATCACCATAGTTATTTTATAGTTGTAGCACAATGAACATGTGATGCAAAATTACCCCATCCAGCCGCAAAAGAAAATGCACCATTTTTTCTTTTAGGGCCAACATAAGTAAATTTTGAATTTTTCATTTTTACCCATGAATAATAATACTTGTTTTGTTTAGCTGAATATGAAGTTGTATAATATCTTGCACCAGCATCAAAAGTACGATCAATTCCAGAGTAATAATCAAAACTACTTTTTTGAATATCATTGGCAATATAATTATGATAAACACACATTTTAGCATTAATATTCAAACCACTTATCATTGTTATTAAAAATACTAGTATTAAAGATAATACTAATTTATAAGCTGATTTCATTATTAGTATTCCTTCCTTTTATTTTTATAAAATTCATGAATTTTATTTATTTTAACATTTTTTAAATTACCACCCCCCCCAACGTACATAAAAAGTACACATTAAAAAGTTTGTTGCACTAATTTCTATAATAAATTACAAACGTTAATTTTCTATATTTTATTATCTATAACATTAATTTCCTTTATTCACTATAAACTTTTCTAAATATAATTCCAACAATAATATTTAAAATTCCTGTTAAAACAAATAAAATATAAGGTCCAAAATTAGATAAACTAGTTTGTATTTGATAAGCAAAATTATAATATGGTATTAAAAGAATAATAGCTAATAATAACCATATAACGTAAATAACAACAATTTCTTTTCTTATAACAAAAAGATTACAAATTCTACTATCTAATACAATAGTTAAAACAATTGGTAAAATGACTTTTAATGATTTTATTATAACTAAAGTAGAAGTAGTAGTAGAACCACTATAAATTAAATTATTATTTAGATAACCAAGATAATATATTGATAATATTCCTACAACTAATAATATTATAATTCTTATGATTGTAATTAATTTGAAACTTTTAATGTCCATATAAACTCCCCTTTCTCATATAAAGACTTAAATAAATAGCTAATTGAACAATTTAATTACATTCTAAAGATTTAACCAGTTACAAATAACAACTATCTATTTTATTAATTTCTAATTTAGCATTAAATTGTTGTTCTATATTATTAATATCATTTTCATTTTCTAAATATATTATTAATTTAACTTTATCTTCATAACTAATATCTTTAATAATACCATCTAATTTATTAATAGTATATTTTAATTTTTCATTATTAGAATAATCAATATTAATAATATAACCATAATATAATCTAGCTACTTTTATATCAGCTTTAGCTAGCGTATGTTTTAAAACTCCTGAATAAGCTCTAATTAATCCTCCAACTCCTAGTAAAGTTCCTCCAAAATATCTTGTAACAACGACAAGGACATTAACTAAATTTTCATATCTTAATATTTCTAACATTGGTAGTCCAGCTGTTTTTGATGGTTCACCATCATCTGATTGATTTTCAATATTTTGAAACTCATTTTTTATAATATAAGCATAACAATGATGACGTGCTTTAGGATGCTTTTCTTTAACAATATTTAAAAATTGCTTAGCTTCTTCTTCATTGTTAATCGGAAATATCTCACAAATAAATTGTGATTTTAAAACAACATCAGTATGAGTTATGTAGTCTTTAATTAATTTAATATTTTTAATCATATAATTACCTACTTTACTTAATATTACTATTATACAAGAAAATAATAAAAATGGCTTTAAGCCATTTAATTATCTATAATATTAACATACTATCACCAAAACTAAAGAAACGATATTTTTCATCTATAGCATGTTGATAAGCTTTCATAATTAATTCTTTATTAGCAAAAGCACTTACTAACATCATAAGTGTGGATTTAGGTAAATGAAAATTGGTTATTTGAGCATCTACCACTTTAAAATCAAAACCTGGATAAATAAAAATATCAGTATTACCCATACACGCTTTTATCTCATTATATTTATGAGCTATTGTTTCTAATGTTCTTGTGGAAGTTGTGCCAACACTAATTATTCTTTGATTATTAACTATTGTTTCATTAATAATATGAGCATTTTCTTCATCTAATTCATAATATTCAGTATGCATATGATGTTCTTTAATATTAGTAACACTAACCGGTCTAAATGTTCCTAAACCAACATGTAATGTTACATAGGCTATTTTTACTTTTTTATCTTTAATTTTATTAAGTAACTCATCAGTAAAGTGTAAACCTGCTGTCGGTGCTGCAGCACTACCATCTATTTTAGCATATACTGTTTGATAACGAGATTGATCTTTTAGTTTTTCTTTAATATATGGTGGTAAAGGCATTGTTCCTAATTTATCTAATATTTCCATTAAAATACCTTGATAAATAAGTTTAAATTCTCTAATGCCTTCTTCTTTTTCAACAAGGCATTGCATTTTAAGTAATCCATCACCAAAAGATAATATCGTATCTTTTTTTATTCTTTTAGCTGGTTTGCATAAACACTCCCATATATCATTCCCTTTATCTTTTAATAATAATACTTCCACATGAGCGTTAGTTTCTTCTTTAATACCTAACAAACGTGCGGGTAATACTTTAGAATTATTTAAAACTAAACAATCTCCTTCATTTAGATAATCTATTAAATTATAAAACATATTATCTTCGATACTACCATCTTTTCTATTAACAACTAATAATCTTGAACTATCTCTTTTACTTAATGGTGTTTGAGCAATTAGTTCTTCTGGTAATTCATAATCATAATCATCAGTACTATATATATTATTACTAGTTTCTTTTAATTTTATTTTTTC